>JBMYWT010000087.1:0-11161 GCA_049607665.1 Maricaulaceae bacterium | reverse complement strand
CTGGTCCATATTGTTTTTACCCAACCCCGTCCAAACATTTGTTTTAAACTGATTGGAAGATAGAGAAGTAACGCAATGAAAAGTATTTTTGCTACATTCGGACTTGGCGCTATTTGTGAGAAGATAACTCCAACAAAAACGAATAAAAAAGATACAGCATGAATATACGCCGCATGCACAAGGTGGTCATACATTAAAGCGTTTTCTCGCCCACGTATAAAAATAATACCAACAAGCATAGAAAAAGGCATCATTAAAAACATGATCCTTGGTAGATGTAATGAAAAACCGCTGTTTATAATTTCAGGGTGGACTAAAAACTTTTGTATCAAATCTGCATTTTGAGCAATCCTTTCTCCAAGATCATCGGTGTCTATTGATATTTCATTTCCCTCGCTGTTCTTTTGGGGTGATGTTGTAGACGGCTCCAGAATGGGTGAGGCGGTGTTTGTCGAAATTTCAGGAGAGTATGTATTTGTAACATTGTTGGCTTGGTTGCCAATTTCACGGGCTTTGCGTGGTTGATTTAATTCAATCCTTAAAAGATCAAAGTTTCTGGTTTCATTACGCTTATTAATTTCACGAAGAGGTTCAAAAAAATTAAATTTAATATCTAATTTTAAATCTTCAGCCGTGTAATCTTGAGTCTCTTTAATAACTCCTTCTTTTGGGATGGCATCTAGATCAAAGCTTATGAGTTGAATGTTAAATGCATTGATAAGTCCAAAGAGCAAAATGCTCATTGCGAGATAAATTCTTATTGGGGACGACCAATGATTTCGTCGTCCATTTGCATATTCGCGCGCGACTTGCCCAGGGCTTGCTAACAGTGAGCGCCAAGTGCGCCAAATTTTACCCTCAAGCGCCGTAATCGAAGTGAAGACTTCAACAAACAAGGATGCAATAGAGCGGCGGTAATCATCATTTTTTTGCCCACAAGCGGCGCAAAACAAGCCTGTATTAGGTTCGCTGCAAGAGAAACAGTAATGCGACTGATTCTGATTGGGAATAGTGTCGTTCTCTAACGGGGCAATATGTGAAAAGCCTGTGTCATCTATATCCGGGTGCATCGAGTGTTCCGATCAACTGTGCGGCCAATAATATTATGACTTTATGAAACTATTCTGCTAAATTAAACCAAAATCGAACTTGCCATTGCCATATACAATTTTTTGCATATAAATATCTCTTCAGTCTTTTGGGAGAGATTATGTTTGAGGGCCAAAGCGTTGCTGTAACAGGGGCAAATGGCGGTATTGGCCGCGCAATCGCAGAGATGTTCATAGCCAATGGCGCAAAGGTCGCGATCAGCGATATTAACTCAACCGAAAAAACCGCTACTGAGATTGGCGCCGTCACAGGATTTACCTGTGATGTAGGTAATGAACAAAGCGTCAAAGCTTTTATTACAGGCGCGCAGGACGATATCGGCCCCATTGATATTTTCGTCTCCAATGCAGGCGTAGGGTTTGGCGACGGCCCTCATGCGGCTGGCGCGAGCAACCAAGATTGGGAAACAAGCTGGCAAGTCAATGTTATGGCCAGCGTTTACGCGGCGAGGGCGTTGCTGCCAAGTTATATTGAGCGCGGTTCAGGGCGGTTTGTGATTACGGCCTCTGCGGCAGGCCTGCTCAACCAAATTGGCAGCGCCTCTTACAGCGCAACAAAACATGCCGCTGTCTCTTTTGCAGAAACGCTCGCGATTGAACATATGGCCGACGGCGTGAAATCACACTGTATTTGCCCGCAATATGTGCGCACCAATATGACCAAAGGTATGGATTTCGCCGAGAGCAATCAAGACGGACTATTGGAGCCCGCAGACGTAGCGAACGCGTTAAAAACCGCGATAGAGGAGGAGAAGTTCCTCGTGTTATCTCATCCCATCGTTGGCGATTATGTTCGCCATAAAACGAAAAACTGGGATGCGTGGCTTTCGGGCATGGCGAAGCTAAAGCAGAAATTAGGCGGGAATGTTTTTCCCGATAAGAAGTAAAGCTAAGACGTAAATTTAAATAAAGCGAGGACAATATGGCCAGATTTGATTTAACAGGAAAAGTTGCCCTAGTGGCTGGCGCGAGCCGTGGCATCGGCGAAGCGATTGCGCATGGCCTCGCGGAACACGGCGCAACCGTCATTTGCACAAGCCGCAAAGTGGCTGATTGCGCCAAAGTTGCTGACGCTATTATCGCCAAAGGCTTTAAAGCCGACGCTATGACATTGCACTTAGGGGAGCTTGCCGATCACGACACGGCGATCAAAGCGATTGAAGAAAAATATGGCCGCCTTGATATCCTCATCAACAACGGTGCGACCAATCCTTATTTCGGCCCTGCGCATGAAACACCAGAATCCGCTTATGACAAGACAATGGATGTGAACCTTAAAGGGCCATTTTACCTCTCATCTAAATCTATTCCCTTGATGATCAAGTCGGGCGGCGGCGCGATTGTAAATGTGGCCTCTGTTGATGGAATTCAGCCTGGCCTCGGACGTGTTGTCTACGGCATGACTAAAGCGGCACTTATCAATATGACTAAGGGCATGGCCAAAGAATATGGCGATCATAACGTCCGCGTGAACGCGCTTCTGCCTGGGTTTACCGATACGAAAATCGCAGCGGCTCTCAAGGAAAGCCCTGTCATGCAGAGCTATATGCAAACGAACCTCGCGATTAAACGTATGGCGCAGCCCGAAGAGATGGTTGGCGCCGTGCTTTATATGGTCTCAGACGAAGCCAGCTATTTCACAGGCCAAGGCATGGTGGTTGACGCGGGAGCGATCATTTAGTGTCTTCCAAGAACGAAACTGTTGAAATCCGTGAAGGCGAAGCGCTCGATATCGCGGCGATTGACCCTGTTTTAAAAGCGCACATCACAGGCCTCACAGGCACGCCTGTCGTGACGCAATACCCAAGCGGCGCGTCGAACTTGACCTACGCTGTTGATTACCCTGACCGCCGCCTTGTATTGCGACGTCCGCCCTTTGGGACACGGCCTAAATCAGGCCACGACATGCACCGTGAATATCGGATCATGACAGCGCTTAAGCCAAACTATAGCGTTCCTGAAACGCTCTATTACACGGATGATGAGAGCGTCATTGGCGCAGAGTTTTATGTTATGGAGCGTAGCGAAGGCCACCTGATCCACACCAAAATCCCGAAAGAGTGGGATTGGAAAGCCGCCGATGCGCGTGCCTTGTGTGAGGAGTTTTTCACCAAACTCGTTGATTTACATATGACGGATTACAAAGCGATTGGCCTCGAAGATTTCGGACGCCCCGAGGGTTATGTCGCGCGCCAAATTGGTGGTTGGAACAAACGTTTTGAGAAGGCGTGGACGGTAGACGTCGATAAATTCGAAGACGTCCGCACATGGCTTGATGATAACAAACCCGCCACAGAGCGCGGCGCAGCAATCTTGCATGGCGATTACCGCATTGATAATTGCATCCTAAACCTCAAAGACCCGCGCAAAATTGATGCGGTTTTGGATTGGGAAATTTCGGCGCTTGGCGATCCTATGATGGACCTCGGTAATACGCTGTCCTATTGGGTGCAAAAGGGTGATCCTGAATTCATGCAGCTTACCGTGCGCCAACCTAGCCAAGCCGACGGCATGATGACCCGCCAAGAGATTTTGGATTTTTACGCCGAGCGCACAGGGCAGGACGTTTCGAACTTCCAGTTCTATTATGTCTACGGCATTTGGCGCCTTGCGGTGATTATTCAGCAAATTTACTATCGTTATTATCACGGTCAAACCAAAGACAAACGCTTTGCGACTTACGGCCAAATGGCGACTGCTCTTGGCGAATTTGCACGTATGAAAATTAAAACAGGCACGCTTTAGGGGAAGGTTTGTGCCTTTAACCCAAAGCCTGCCCATAAGAGGAAACTATGTCAGATATCGAAACCTTCCAAAAAGAAACGAGAGCTTGGCTCGAAGAAAACTGCCCTGCCAATATGCGCACCCCCATCGTCTCTGATGACGATATGTGCTGGGGCGGACGCAATTACACCTTCCAATCCGAGGGACAAAAATTATGGCTAGAGCGCATGGGCGCGCGGGGCTGGACAGTTCCGACATGGCCAAAAGAATATGGCGGCGGCGGATTATCAAAGGCCGAAGCCAAAGTCCTTGCCAAAGAGATGAGACGTATCGGCGCGCGTAGCCCGCTTTCCTCATTTGGTATTTGGATGCTTGGGCCAGCACTTCTTAAATACGGCACGGAAGCCCAAAAAATGGAGCACCTTCCGCCCATCGTGCGCGGCGAAATCCGTTGGTGCCAAGGTTACTCCGAACCAGGCGCGGGCTCTGATCTGGCGGCTCTCGCGACGAAATGCGAAGACAAAGGCGATCACTATCTTGTTAATGGCCAAAAAGTTTGGACGTCATATGCCAACAAAGCCGACTGGATTTTCTGCCTCGTGCGCACGGATTTCGAAGCCAAAAAACATAACGGTATTAGCTTCGTTCTGTTTGATATGGAAACGCCTGGCGTCGAAGCGCGTCCAATTAAACTGATCTCTGGCCGTTCGCCTTTCTGCGAGACTTTCTTCGAAGACGTCAAAGTGCGTAAAGATAATCTCGTTGGCGAGATCAACAAAGGCTGGTCGATTGCGAAATACCTCTTAACGCATGAGCGCGAAATGATTGGCGGACAAAATGATGTAACGCGTCCTATTCACGAAATTGCGGCAGCAATTCTGGGTCTCGAAGGCGGACAGCTTAATGATATGATGCTCCGCGCAAAAATCGTAGAAATCGAAATTGACGACTGGGCGTTTAATCAAACTGTCGCGCGTAAACTTGGTGAAGCCAAAGCGGGCGCGAGCCTCGGCGCGGGGAGTTCCATGCTGAAATATTACGGCACAGAGCTAAATAAACGCCGCTATGAGCTGTTGATGGATGCCGCTGGCCATGAAGGTCTGGAGTGGGAAAGCGATCGTTCTAATGACGGCTCTATGGCCCGTAGCTGGCTTCGAACCAAAGGGAATTCTATTGAAGGCGGCACATCCGAAGTGCAGCTCAATATTATTTCAAAACACATCCTACAACTACCAGGAGCCTAACTCATGGCACTAGTTCTTACAGAAGACGAAAAACTACTAAGCGAAAGCGCGGAAGGTTTCATTGGCGAAAAGTCACCTGTCAAAGCGCGCCGCGAGCTTCGCGACACGCGCGACGAAACAGGTTTTGACCGCGCTTTATGGGGCGAGATGGCCGAGATGGGATTTGCTGGCGTATTGATCGGCGAAGATCACGGCGGCGTCGATATGGGCTTTATGGCAGCGGGCTTAATCGCGGAACAAATGGGCCGTAATCTGGCCGCGACACCTTTTATGTCGACGGCGGTTTTGGCCTCGACAGCGATTAGCAAAGCGGGTTCGTACGCGCAGAAAAGCGAATGGCTTCCGAAGATCGCGTCAGGTGAAGCTATCCTATCGCTAGCAGTTGATGAAGGCCGTAAACATAATCCGAAGAATATCGAGCTAACGGCAACGCGTTCGGGCAATGGATTTAAACTTAGCGGTAGCAAAGCTATGGTTTTGGACGGCCATGTCTCTGATATGCTCATCGTGGCGGCCAATACAGGTGAGGGTACAACGCTCTTCCTCGTCGATCCCAAAGCCGCAGGCATCGAGACTGAGCGCACGATCATGGTCGATAGCGGAAACGCCGCGCGCATTGATTTCAATGACGTTGAAGTAAATGCCGATGCCGTTTTAGGCGAAGTTGACGGCGGGGCAGAGACGCTCTCGCAAACGCTTAATGCAGGCCGTGCGATCCTCTCGGCGGAACTAGTAGGTGCAAGCCAGCAAGCCTTTACAAGCACAGTTGATTACATACGCGAGCGTAAACAGTTCGGCACAGAGATTGGACGCTTCCAAGCCCTTCAGCACAGATCTTCCCATCTTTACACTGAACTTGAAATCGCCCGCTCGGCCATGCTTGCCGCGCTAACAGCAATGGATCAAGATACGGCGGACAAAGACCTCGTCGTTGCGATGACCAAAGCCAAAGTCGGCAGCGTCGCCAAATTGGCCGCGCTCGAAGGCGTGCAAATGCACGGCGGCGTCGGCATGACCGATGAATATGATATCGGTCTTTACCTTAAACGCATCCGCGTCTTGCAGGAATTATTCGGCGATGCGCATTATCAAATGGAACAAATTGCACAAGCAAAAGGAATTTAAACATGAGTGTTATGGATCTTGGAATGAGCGAACGGGTACGCCCGCTCGTCGAAGCTGTGCGCCAAATGGTGCGCGAAGAAATTATGCCTTTGGACGCGGAATATCACGCGGAAGTGGGCAAGGCGCCTGGCGGACGTTTCGCCTTTACGGATCGCCAAGTTGAAATCCGGGAAAGCCTAAAAAAGACTGCCCGTGAGCGCGGCCTGTGGAATTTCTGGCTAACGGATTCAGAGCGCGGCTATGGCCTCTCGACCGTGGAATATGCTTACCTTGCCGAAGAAATGGGCTGGGTCCCTCTTGCGGCTGAGATCTTTAACTGCTCCGCGCCTGATACGGGCAATATGGAAGTGCTGGAGCGTTACGGCGCAGAAGAGCATAAGAAACAGTGGCTCGGTGATTTGCTCGACGGTAAAATTCGGTCGGCGTTTTTGATGACAGAGCCTGACGTGGCCTCATCTGATGCGACTAATCTTGATTTCTCTGCAGTCAAAGACGGCGATGAGTGGGTCTTTAATGGCGAGAAATATTGGTCATCAGGTGCAGGTGATCCGCGCTGCGAAGTCTATATTTTGATGTGCCGCACGGCGGGCCGCGATGATGCGCCCCGCCATTCACAGCACTCTATGTTTGCGATCCCTGCTGGCTTGGACGGTGTTGAAATCCTCCGCCCGATGACCGTATTTGGACAAGATGATGCGCCGCACGGACACATGCACATGCGGTTCACTAATGTTCGCGTGCCTGCAAGCGCGCTTCTTTTGGGCGAAGGTCGTGGTTTTGAAGTCAGCCAAGGCCGCCTTGGACCTGGCCGTATTCACCACTGTATGCGCTCTGTCGGTCAAGCCGAACGCGCGCTTCAGCTTATGTGCAAACGCTCGCTCAACCGTACAGCCTTTGGTCGTCCGCTTGCCAAGCTTGGCGCGAATTATGATATCATTGCGCAATGCCGCATTGAAATTGAACAAGCGCGTTTGCTTTGCCTCAAAGCGGCCTGGATGATGGATCAGGGTGATAAACGCGCCGCCGCGCCTTACATCTCTCAGATTAAAGTCGCTGCGCCGACGATGGCCCTAAAAGTCATCGATGAAGCCATGCAAATGTACGGCGGAACAGGTATCTCGCAAGATACGCCGCTCGCGGCGATGTGGGCCGGTATGCGCACGCTTCGTTTTGCAGATGGCCCAGATGCGGTTCACCGTATGCAGGTTGCGCGTAAAGAGCTGCGCGCTTACACAAACCAAAAAACGTAAAGCTTGAGATTAATTATGCCGTCCTTTGATATTGTTTCCGAAGCCGATCTGGCTGAAGTTGATAACGCCCTACAAAATGTCATGCGCGAAATTTCTACGCGCTATGACTTTAAAGGGTCGAAATCAACTGTGGAACATAAGGACGGTGTGATTACTGTTTTCGCAGATGATGATCTGAAGCTTAAGCAAATGCATGAAATTCTGCACGGGAATCTCCATAAACGCGGCATTGAGCCGGGACAGTTGGAGATGCAAAAGGTTGAACCTGCTGCGGGTATGTCCGTTCGCCAAAACATCACGATCAAACAAGGTCTTGATCGTGAACTTGGCAAGAAAATCACCAAAGAAATCAAAGGCTCAAAGCTAAAGGTTCAAGTCTCAATCCAAGGCGATGAACTGCGAGTAAGCGGCAAAAAACGCGATAATCTGCAAGAGGCCATTCAATTCGTGAAAGACATGGGGCTAGATCAACCACTCCAATATAAAAACTTTCGCGATTAAAGCCTATATTTTCTCGTAAATAAATTCAATTATATCGCCTGGTTTGGGAGATAGTTTTAAATAGGTGTCATCACCTGTTTCCACCCAATCATAAACAGCGGCTTCTGCAGCGTTAATCGTGTCTGTATTAATACAGTCTTTCCAGTATAAATCTTTGACAACATTTACAGTTTGGCCAACCGTGAAGCCGACTATGCATTTTACCGGCCCGCCTGTGCCCCCAGTTTTTGCGCCAAAGCCGCCATTGCCGTAATTCGTAGAACGCCCCTTCCGATTTGATTGGGACTGTGGATGAGATGGAAGTTTTGCCAACTGTGGAGCTTGTGGCGTAAATATTTGCCTTGGATCATATTTGGCAGTGAGCATGTTTGATGTGGCAAGTTTAGGCTTTTGCCAATCTACAATAACAGTTTTTGTCACAGCTTCGGGAGGTAGTTCTACGGACTGTAACAATCGAACGTCACGCGTTTTTCGCTTTAACCTAAGTTCTAAATCTTTATCTGGATTGATGGTTTCATCGGTCAGAAGATTTGCATGAATGATGGGCTTTTTTTTGGGCGGTTCAAGCGTATTCGTGATGAGTATGGCCATAATCAAAAACAGGACAAAGGTCGCAATGAATGACATGAACATGCTCATGACGTAGCGCATAGTTGTTTCCGTTTCAGCCCAATTGCGTAAGCAGCTTATGGGGCTTTATAAACTAGATTACCATCCACAATCGTCATAAGTGTTTTGGCTGACAAAAGCTTTGTAGGCTCGGCTGTCATTAAATCCGTGTCGAACAGAGTAAAGTCTGCCTGTTTTCCAACTTCGAGCGTGCCAACTTTGCTTTCTTCGAAGGCCGCATATGCTGGCCATGCCGTGAACATTTTTAATGCCTCTTGCGAAGTTACCCGTTCATTTAAATACCACGCATCATTTGAATAACCTTCAGCATCTTTGCGAACTGTTGCTGCATAGAACTCAATGCGAGGGTCGCCAATTTCTACGGGCGCATCAGAACCGCCCGCAATTATAACACCGCTATCAATGAGTGAGCGCCAAGCATAACCACCAGCAAGGCGGTCTTTGCCAAGTCTATCTATGGCGAAATGTAGGTCGCCAATCGCATGAGAAGGCTGCATGGACGGAATAACACCAAGCTGTTTGAACTTGGGAATGTCGCCTCGGTTTAATATTTGCGAGTGTTCAATTCGCCATCTTGGGGCTTCAATCTTCCGTTTGGATGGAGGAATTTTTTGCATTGCATCTTCATACCATCCCAAAACGAGCCTATTGGCTTTGTCGCCAATCGCATGGGTGTTGACTTGAATGCCATTGATCAGGGCTGTTTCCAGAAGGGGCATAATACGTTGCCGCGTTATCAGCAGTAGCCCTGAGTTCTCTGGATCATCTTCGTAAGGCGCGAGGAGGGCGGCTCCGCGTGAGCCCAATGCGCCGTCGCCGTAGAGTTTTATGGCCCGTGTTGTTATCAGGTCACTATCATGCGGGCCAGGTTTGGACATATCCTCCATGTCCATGTTGTCCAACACGTCAAGTGAATTATAAACACGGATTTTAATTTTGCCTTCACTCGCGAGACGTTCAAGCAAAGGAATATCACTAGGGGAAACGGACATAGAATGGATATTCGTCCAGCCACGACTTGCGTATAATTCTGCGCCTTTAATATAAGCCGCTTCTTTGCGTTCTGGAGTAAGGCTTGCCACAAGACCCATGACGAGATTGCTAGCGTTATCAATTAGCATTCCTGTCGGTTGACCGTCGTTACCTTTTATAATGTCACCGCCAAATGGAGCGTTCGTTGCGCCTGTAATGCCAACGGCTTTTAATGCCGCAGAGTTCACAACAACAGCATGTCCATCAGCGCGTTCTAAAATGACTGGATTGTTGGGAGCAACAAGATCAAGATCAGCTTTGTTTGGAAAGCGGTTTTCTGGCCAATGCGTTTCAATCCAGCCGCGCCCGTAAACGGTTTGATTGTCTTCGGTGTTTTCAATTTCTACTGCGAGCCGACTTTTGAGTTCCTCGATAGACGCTGTGCCTTCGAGGTTTAGTGTCATCTCGCGCAAACCAATGCCCAATAAATGACCATGCGCATCGGTAAAACCAGGATATAGCGCGGCATCGCCTAGTTCTGTTATAGTGGTTTCTGCACTTGCATTATCGGCACACCAATTACCAGTGTTTTCTCCCACATAAGTAATGGTGCCATTTTTTACAGCAATAGCTTTTGCTGTCGGGTTTTCATCCAATGCTGTGTAGATGTTTTTACCCGCAATACACCAATTATTAGCACTAATTTTTTGATATGAAGTTGTATTTTTGGTTGAGCATGCGGCTGTTACAAATAAAGTTGTTGCTAAGAGCGCACTTTTTATGGCCACTGTATTCGCATGTTTGATGTTAAGCATGAGGTGTCCTATGTGTTTTCCTCATGATAAGCAATAATGTTATAATTGCAAAAGGGATAACGTATTTCCCCTTAATATTTTATGGTGAAATTATTAGTCGTTACGCCGTTTGAGCCAAGGACTGTTTGTTTAAACTTCGCTGCTCACGAATTTTTAAAACATTATCGATGGCGCCGCGTAAATCATTTAATTTTACAGGCTTTGCTAAGGCATCATCCATGCCAATATTTATACAAAGTTTTTTCTGTTGATATTGTGGGTCGGCAGTGAGAGCAACAATAAGAACGTCTTTCCATGGTTTTTCAGTCGCTCGAATGGCAATAGTCGCTTCTATGCCATCCATAACGGGCATATGAATGTCCATAAGTACTATATCTATATCTGTTGAGTTTAAGACTTGTATGGCTTCTTGACCATTATTTGCCCTAAAAATATTTGAAACGACCGAATCTAATAATGAGTTTAAGACAAGGTGATTTGTTGCATTATCGTCTACAACAAGGATATTTAGGTCAGAATATTCGATCTCTTTGGGAGCCGCGCTATCGAGAATAAGTGAAAATAATTCTTCAGAGGGGTCTTGAGTGGAGTTAACGGCTTGAGGAATTTTAATGGGTATTGAAATTGCAAAAACAGACCCTTTTCCGATTTGAGATTTTACAGTGATAGTGCCATTCATGCGTTCAATGATTTGTTTGGTGATATTCATGCCTAAACCTGTGCCACCAAATTTTTGACTTATTGATTGATCCGCTTGCGAGTAAGCATCAAAAATATGGTTTTGTTGTTCA
>JBMYWT010000086.1:0-11261 GCA_049607665.1 Maricaulaceae bacterium | reverse complement strand
CCATATTGCGGTCAAGTTCATCACTCCAAGCCCAGCACACCGGGTATTTATCAAAAAACCGCGTGAGATGTAGCCTATCAAGCCAACGCTTTCTTTGTCGACGCTTAACACGCGCTCTAACTTTCTGATGCGAAGACAATAAATCGATATCCGATGTGTTCAGCGGCGCAAGTGAACTGTTATTATCCGTTCGCAATCTAAATCCTCGCGCTTCCAACATTAACCGGAGACGCTTTTGCACCTCCGCAGCAGGGACAACGCGTTGCCCGCCATGTTTGCACGACACCTGACCTTTGGGTCTGTATGTTGATGCGAAGCCATTAGGCCAATCCGTGATCTTCAATCGGAATACCCAGATATGGATTTCATCCCTATCCATTATTTGCGTTATTTTGTGCCCGCCCTGTTCAACATCATCAAGCAGGCTATCAAGCTGGGTGGTCCATGTCTGGCAAATAGGAAGATGGGTCATGCGCCATTCTACAAATAAAACTCCAATCGAACAGTCTCAATTAAACCGCAGAGCAAAAGTGACCCCTCTGGCGAAGCCAGTGGGAAGCGCTTCTGCGCGTTAAGCGCCCGCAAGCCCCGAAAGCCCAACGGGCCAGAGGCGCCGCGGGCCGGAGCTTGGCCTGAATTGAGCGTGGGGCTGCACTGTTCACGGCCTGCGAGAATCGCAGAGTCGGGCACGTCAGCACTCGCGCGGCCCGGTAGCCGCGAAGCGGCGTGAGGGACGATTCAGGGCAATGTTCGAATAGCCTGTCCGTCAGGACAGAGCGCTTAACAATCAAAAGCCGCGAGAGCGGCAGCGTCAAGGATGGCCGCCGCATGGCCGAGACCGCAAAGCGGGCTTGGTTCACAACAGCCTGACCCGAAGCGCCAGCGAAGGGAGACGCCCAACGGATCAATCTTTGTTTCTAAATAACTGAGGCCCGGCGACCAAAGTCTCTTCACAAAAGCGAATAACCTTTTCCCGATCATCATATGTCAGAATACTATGAAAGGCCGTTAACAAACGCATACGCTGTTTTTCTTCTAACTCAATCTCATTCAAATTATCCATCTTAAAGCCTCACAATCTCAATATATAAATCCTATCACAAGTTACGAATTATCTGAATTTAAGATAATCTAAAAAGCAGATTACCTGATGCCCCCTCGACATGTGTCCAGAGGGTAACTTGAGTAAAACACTAGGAACATCACGCCATAGAGCGCTTATCGCGTTTCTAACGCAAAAGCGCAAAGACGCCGGACTGAGTCAATCAGAGCTGGCTAAAGCGCTTGGCGAATATCAATCCTTCGTTGCCCGCATGGAAAGCGGCCAAAGACGTGTTGATGTGGTGGAATATGAAAACCTCGCCAAAATTCTCAAATTCGATGTATATGAGTTTTTCACTATGGACGACTTGCACGAATAACAAAGCCATTGCCTTAGTTTTACTAAAAAGGGAGATCGCTTTCTTGGGGCAAGCTATTCACCTTATGCAGACATCGATCTTCTTTGAGACCATAACCTGAGCAAGACCAAAAAGTACCAAATTTTCCTTTTCTTTCACGCATTGGGCGACCACATTTTGGACAGATGGGAAAGCTGTCGCGACATTTGGTATTATTGCAGACACTTTTATTTCGGCCATCAATCGACGGAGAGCCGCAGCTTGCACATATACGTGCTTTTCGCACTGTGCAGGCTAACCCTGAGCTACAGCTATAAAATTGCCCATGCGGGCCTTGCACGGTTTGGAAATAGCCTTCAACGCAATGCCCACATTTAAAGCGTTTGCGAAAAACTTCCGTAAAAAGATCTGATTTTATTTCTATCTCATATTTTGGATTCATCAGCTCATCGATAAATTTTGAAGGACTTTTGGAATTTCCAATGATGTAAACCTTATGGCGTGCTCGCGTCATTCCCACATATAGCAAACGGCGCTCTTCTGAGTGAGGATACGGATCAAGGGTCGGTAGCAAAGCTTCCAATATTGTTTCATTTGTTCGCGTGTCTGGGAAACTTGGTCTTCCCTGTGTCATCCCCACCAAAATAACGTAATCCGCTTCCAAGCCCTTTGATCGGTGGTAGGTCCAAAATTTCAAATCATCCCGAAACCCGTTTGAGCTCAGCGTGCCGCGCGCTTCGTTAATTATCGCATTGTAACGCCCAATAATTGCAATGGAGCCCTCTGGGTCATTCTCTCTAATTTTCGTAACAATTTGCACGACCCGCGCGCACATCCCAGAGTGTTTATTAACAGCCGAGTCGGGGGTATTTACATCATCATCGAGCAGGTAGATTTGAGGCGCTTCAACTTGCGTATGGGTGACAATTTCTTTTTCATATTGCTCAGGGTTCTCCATGACAAACTTACCGGCCGAATACGCGATTGAATTGTTGTAACGGAAAGTTTTTTGCAGCCGTGTCAAAGTTCTGGATCCGACCAAATCTTCAAAACGTGTTGTAAGTTCCAATTTGCCCCCGCTGAACCGATAAATAGACTGCCAGTCATCACCAACGACGGTTAAGGATGGGGCCGCTGCTTGATCTATCAAAGCTTTAATCAAATCCATCCGAGCTTCAGAAATATCCTGAAATTCATCGACAAGAATATATGACCATGACGGCACAAATTTCCCAGATTGAAGCGCCTCAATCGCGCTTAAAATCATGTCATCAAAGTCAATGCGGTCCTGTGTTTTAAGCTCCAATACATAGGCGGATAAAAGGTCATCTAGAACGTCTGCCCATAATTTGGCTTTCATGATTTTTGAGTTCTGCAGACGTTGCAATAAGCTCGCTTTATCCAAACGTTCCGTGCGAATAGCTTTGAGACAGTCTAAAAGCCGTTTGCTCCATAAGCTGATTTGACCTGACGCGTTCAGCTTTTCAAAAATTTCAGATGGGTCTAGGGGGGAGAACTTAATACCATGAGCCTGCAGTTTTTCATCCAGGCTGGAGAGAAGTGTGTCCTCTTTCCACTCATAATGAAAAGTCTCAATAAGCCTCGTACCTTGTTCTTTGTGCAAGGCGCGTTTGCTCTCTATTGACGCGTTATAGGCGGCGGCATCAATATCAGGCCGCGTTGATCCATCCCGCGAGATCCCAAAATGCTCTAAATAAATATCCGCGTCTGTCAGATGAAAATCAGGACGGTAATCAAATCCAACATCAATACGCTGCTTAGTTACATAAGGTGCTTCATAGGCGTAAGCTATGCCCTGCATATAAAGATGATTAGCGATTAAGAGTTCTTGATACCCTTTTACCCTTTCATCAGCCAAAGTTCTAAATTCTGTGCCACTTACATAAGCCTCATATTCTTCAGCTGTCTGAAAGCTAAAAGGATCAATCGGTTCAGGAATTAGCGTTAGAAGTTCGACCATGCGTCTTGGCTCGGTTTTTACATAGTCTGAAATCCATGCCGTCACCCATTGGTTCAGTTTCATCGGGTCTTCAGTAAAATCGCTCATATAGGTCGTGATGCCGACATCTCGAATGATCTGGCGCCCGAGCGCATGGAAGGTCCAAATATCAGGTTCCGTTATAAGTTCAGTCCCGCTGGTTTGGGCCCGCAGGCTTAAACGTTCGCGAATTTCTTTGGCCGCCGAGTTATTATAGGCGAGCACTAAAACCTCAGACGGTTTGGCCAGACCTCGGTCAATAAGATCTAAGGCTTTGGCCACAATCACCGAGGTTTTACCCGTACCCGCGGCGGCCAGCACCATATTACGGTCATTATTGCGCAGAACAGCCAGTCTTTGTTCCTCGGTGAGAGGATTGGCTTCAACCCGATCAAAGAAGTCTGACCGCTGCGTCAATTGATGCTGTTCATGTGCCCACTGGGCATTCTTTAAATCAAAGGGATGAAAAGATGCGGCTTGGCGTAAGGCCTCTTTCTCTGCCGCGCTCAAATTAGCGCTTAAGACATCAGAGGATTTTAACAGCCGTCTGTGAAGTTTATCGACAATACCCCTTAAGCTGCTTTCCCACGAGTCTCTCGGAAAGTGAGTGTAAATTCGGTCAAAAAATAATTCCGACAGCCGCTTAGTATCGTTTGTAATCGCTTGGGAAATTTCAGCATTGAGGGTTTTAACAAATCGCTGGGAGTCTTTGGCTTTTAGCCATTTGAACACTCTGGGCGTTTCGCCAATTTTCAGAATAAAGTCTGACGCGAGCAATCCTTTTCGGTGCACGGCAAAATCGTCAAGATCTGAAAGTTTGAAGGTCTCAATCCGATTATCAACGTGAATTAGCGTCAGCACCCCGTCTTCAATACGCATGTCCCGCACAGGCTTGAAGATGCGGTCAATTAGTCCACGGACGTATCCGTCTTCTGGATTTGGCGACACACTCATCCTTGCTGAATACCGCAATCCCCAAACTGGGTGTTCTCAGAATAGTGAATCAGCATGTGGGTGAGTATGGTCCATGTTTTGAATTCTACGAAACACGATTAGATTGCCATATATTCCAGTTTTAAGATAGCGAATTAAATTAAACCATGCTTCTGCGATATTCTCTCAACGGCCTGCACTGACCTTACGCCGCGAATAAAAATGCGGCAAAACCACAGAAAAACGATGAGACCTAAAAACCCTGGAATAATTCGAATAATGGACGCATCATCAAAGCCGTCTTTAAAGCCCCACCCCATCAAGCATAAAGCTAACGTCATCACCGCACCGTTGCTTATAAAAACCATGCGTTTAAAGAATTTAATATGGGCCCGCGCTTCTTCTTTAGACGCGAGCAGCGATTCAAATAGAATATCATTGAGCCCATGAATCTCTCGAAGATACTCAAGATCAGCGAGAAGGGCTGCATCCATACCTTTATTTGTCATTTTTGACACCAGTCAGGTTTGGCGGAGAGTGCCCGGTTATTACGATGAGGCCATGGTTTAAGAATACCATCAGCAATGGCGCGCTCGCCAACATCGACGCCGTCAATACTCAGATCTACAACAAGCCTTTGATACCGATCATACCCGTAATCTCGTTCGACCTTAACCGTCCCGTTTTTTGTTAAAGCAACAATATAGGCTTTCGCTTCATAGCCTTTTTCTCGCTCTAGCTCACATTTAGCTCCGCCACGTTGCTTCAAACTCCCTGTCTCAGGCGCATCAACGTTGGCCAGTCGAAACTTAGATTTATTAAGTCTTCCACTGTCCCCATCGGACCAATAGATAGTTTTTATGTCTGTTTCTGGTGTGAGAGTTTCCTGAACAGGGGAAGCCTGGGCAAAAACTGCAAAGACCAAAAATGCGGCGCCTAAGCCAATTATCGCGAACATTTGAGTTCGAATATAAGATAAAAATTGCATCTCTAAAAATCATCAATTCTGGCTAGATTTTCATTGTGAACAATATCACAGAAGAAATTGATCTGCTCCATTTGCTTTAAACTATTGACGCTCGTTTGCGCCAGCTTCGGATTCCCTACAACAATCGCCAAGGCTTGCGCCCGCGATAGAGCCACGTTCAGCCTGTTTTTAGAAAACAGAAAATCTATACCACGCGGACTATCTGCGGCATCAGAGGCGCACATAGACAGAATAACAATAGGCGCTTCCTGGCCTTGGAATTTGTCTATGCTGCCAATCCTAGCTTCATCTCCCAATGCAGCACGCAGTAAATTAACCTGATAATTATAAGGCGCGACAAATAGAATATCGTTCCATCCAATCACCCGTTCATTCCCCTCAGGGTCCGGCCAATAAGCACTTCCGATAAGTTCATTGGCGATAGCAGTAATCTGTGCCACTTCTTCAGGACTGCCTTGCGTATTTCCCTCATGTGCAACTGGGACAAAACAGACACCAGATGGCTGCGTAATTAACGGCCCTGTGGTCTGTATAACGTGCTTATGAGTCCCCGCATCAGATGACAGTTTACCCTCATAGACTTGCCGTGAAATCAATTCAGCCACATTCGGGTGCATCCGGAACGTCTTGGGCAGGAAGACACCAATATCGGATGGGATCGTGGCATGGTCTTCAAGTAAATAATCCAGAATAGACATGCCGCTCTCGCCGGGGTGCGTGCCCTGAATAGGTTGACCGAGCTGCATCTGGTCACCCATGAGAATAATGTTGCTGCAGGATTGGCTCATACCGATCATATTGGCGACAGAGACTTGGCCCGCCTCGTCAATAAATAGATAGTCGAAACTGTCTTTGACGTGCTCATTACTAAAGGCCCAAGCCGTACCGCCAAAGCAACATCCATCTTTCGGTGTGAACTTTGTTACACTGGCAACATAGTTTACATTGTCCCTGTCAAAGATTTCATCCTCTTTATCGCCGCCCGCTTTGACTATGGTGCAATCAATACTCTCGCCATCAACATATTCAGCCACGCCTTTCATCAGATTAATAATCGCCTTATGACTATTAGACGAAATGCCTACCCGTTTGCCTTGGCGCAGGAGCTCACCAATAATATGCTTAGCGGTATAGGTCTTTCCTGCGCCTGGCGGTCCTTGAATGCACAGATAGCTATTCTCCAGACTTGTCGCGGCCTGAATGATTTCGGCCAAAAAATCAGCCTCAGTCTTGATAATGTCACCGCCTGAAAAACCTGCAATACGGGGGCAAGAGCGGGTTAAAAAATCCACAATCGCGCAAGGCTCAAAATCAGTCTCCAATAGTGTTTCGATGACGGCCTTAATCGCGCCGGGAATAGGCACTGGCCTGACATATTCATCAGGTAGGATGCTCAATCTATTGGGCAAAGGCTCCTTATATTGGAAGGAAATCAATCCGGCATCGGGGTCGTAAGCATGGCGGGAGATCTTCATATTCTCTTCGCCCAGAACATAGAACTTTTTACCCGAGCCTTTGAAGGGCTGGTTCGTATCGTAAGCATATTCATAGACATGGTTGCGCGCGCGCGATGTAGGCAGATAAGGCTCGGTAGCCGTTCGGGTCAGGCCTGCGAGGCAATCCATATCATCAAAAAATTCAGGCTCCGTCCATCCAAGTCGCTCATAGAGCCGCCACCATGTCGGCTTGTTCTCACGGCGATGAAACTCTAACGACCAGGCTAAAACGTCTAGCAGCGCTGCGCGTTTTACATCCTCTTCGGCTTCAGAGGCTGCCAACAGACGGTCTCGCAATTGCGTGATTTCAGTAACCTCTTCAGGCACCTCTTTCTCGCCTTCGCCGTCGGGCAATAGATAGGCAATATTATGCTTGGCCTGCTCATCTCGCAGCCAGACAGTCAGCTCCTGCGTGCTATCACAATCGTCAATATTATAGTCCCGGATAGAGTTGAGAATTTTCGACGTTTCCCATGTCAGCCCATCGGGACCTTCGCGCCAGTTCTCATAGACGACAATACTTTCACCGCCTGAGGCGACATCAGTATCGCGTTTACCGCGATAAATATGCTCAACATTTTTGATGGAATATCGGGGCTCGCCAATCATGATGCCATGGCGCACGACATTATACAGATCGACAAAGACATTATTGCGCAGAAGGTTATCAACCTTTTCTTCGCATACGCCATAGCGTCCCATCAGCTTGCGTATGGCCGCTATCTCATAATTGGCATAATGGTAGACATGCATGGTTGGGTCTTCGAGCCAGAGGCCGTAAATCCAATCAATGAACTGGGTGAATATTGTTTTCTCTTGCTCGTGATCATGCGCCCAAAACTCTTTGAACTGTTTCGTGCCGCTTTTATCAAAATATGTATTGCCCCAGAGATATTCGAGCCCGTCTTCAATATGGGGGTAACCTTCAATATCAAAGAACACATCGTTCCCGCTATGGGGCGGTAAAATCGCAAGACCGCGCTGCGCGCCCGTTTCATGCGGCAGAATAATATAGTCAGGTTTCTCCTTACCCCTCGACGCGATTTGCAATTGGGCTTGGGCTTTTGCCCGTGCAAAGACATCGCCGCTCATATTAGGAATATTTGCAAACTCGCTATCCGCTAAAGCCTGCATCGTGAAAATACCGGCTTTCTCTAAATTCTTGACTTGCGAGCGAGAAATATTAGCCACGAGGGAAAGATGATCACGCTCAACAAGCTGCTCATGGGCAAGGTCACTCCAGCGGCCATAGCTCTTACTGATATTTGGGTCCGGCAAGCCTTTCGGAGGCTCCGCATGAAATGCTAAAAATGCTGTTTTCAAATTCTGGTAATAGGCAAAATAATTATCAACGTTCAGCCGCGCTTCGCTCTCATCCCCCAGCACGACAACCATCTGCTTTGGCCTTACGCCCTGAATGGCTTCTAGCATTTCAATGTAACAACAGAGCTGAATGGCAAAATAAGGCTTGAGCTTTTTAGAGAGCTTCGTGTCCCAGACCTCATAGTGATAATCGCCAAAATTAGAGGCCCCAGGCACGCGGACCAAATAATCCGTAAACCCACCAAATTGCCCTAAAGACAGGTAACCCTGCGTGATAACTTCTTGCCCAGCTTTCATAGCCCCTAAAGTGGCATCAAACGTCTGCTGAGGCGTGGCACGCTTCGTCTCCAGAACATCTTTACCCAGCGTTTTTAAACGCTCAGTAAACGCATCCTCATGCGCATAGCCCTTCTGTTGCAGGCTCGCGAGAACGACATCCTCAGCGTCCATCAATTCAGCAATAGAACTATCTTCAAGCTTCAACCGTTCCATTGCTGAAGCGTATTCTGACTCCATAAAGGTGATGAGATCAGACGGTGAGAAAACGATTTTGCCAGACGATGAATACATCAATAATTGCTGCCTAGGTTACGCGTGCGGAGTTAAAGTAAAGCACGGCTTTTGAGCCCCATCTGCGATGGTTTTAGTATTAATAAATACGTCACCGTCACCGTTCTCAATAATTTTCATATTACTTTTCCTTCGCATCGAGAATTATAGTTGAATGTCTTTCAAGACGCGCATTCGGGCGATCTAAACCCCAACGACGGTCTGTATAAAATTCCAAGGCTTTTCGAGTTTCTATGCACAGCGTGGGACCAGTGAAACCATATTCACGTCGCACGGCCTTTTGCTGCAACTGGGATAGACTTGATTTTGGAACGAGGTGAATTTGAACAATTGTGTTCCAGTCATTATCGGGCGGAAAATCATCGCCAATTGATCGCGTCTTGAAAGAACTCGACCGCCCAATCCTAACGGGAATATAGTCCCGATATTCCTTATGTTTATAACTATAGCCCCGAAAATGCAGACGCTCACCCTCTGAAGCAAAACAAGTTGGCGCGATCCATTGTGCATCCTCATTCCCTGTTGTCATAGAGACATATTTGATTTGAATGGCTTTGCGGTGCGTCATTGCTTGGTAGAGTTTTGAGACGATATTGACATCAATCTGACGGTTTAATTTTGGCAACTCATCAAAGCGCTCCGGGGCTTCCTCTGATAAAATTCCCTGCCAATTGTGAAAGAGTCGTTCAGGACAGAGGCTTACATGCGGATCAGCGGCTAAATATGTTTTGCGCGCCGCGTCATATAAAGGCGGTGATTGCTTGGCCCGCCCTATATAAGCTTTGAAATCGAGTGCGGCTTGCGCTGTTGAAACACCGAAGCGTTCTATTAAGTCGCTACGGTTGGCCGTCCCTCTCCACGCAAAGCATTGATCCAGATAAATCAGCCGTTCGCGTTGTGCATATTTTAAATCGTCAAACATCATTTTATTTTTCTAGTTGACTCAATCGCATATGTCCATCTAAAAACTATACATATAAAAAATAGACGGATTGCTCATGAGAATTTTACATACAAGTGACTGGCACCTCGGGCGTCAATTCTACGGGCAATCCCTGGAAGCCGACCATGAGGCTATTTTGGAACAGGTGTTTGATGCCATCGTGACTCACGATGCCGATGTCCTTATAATTGCGGGTGACATTTACGATCGGGCCTCACCTCCCGCTACAGCTGTGCGTCAGTTTAATGGCTTTATTGAACGCGTGGCCAAAGATACGAAAGCGGCCATTATTCTCATCGCGGGCAATCATGATTCCGGCGACAGAATTGGGTCTATGGGATTGATGGCGGATGCCAATAGAGCACTTATTCGGGGTCCGCTTATGCCCGATGAGCCGCCGCTTTTGCTAGAAGACGAGCACGGCATTGTTGCCTTTTCAGCGCTGCCATTTGGATATGAATTTGCTGCGAGAGATTGTTTCGGGGTTACAGATATTGATTGTCCATCAGATGTTATCGCCGCTCAAATAAATGCTGCCAAAAAGAATGTGCCCGATGGGGCCCGATGGGTCGTGACCGCACATGCGTGGGTATCAGGGGCTAGCCCAAGCGAAAGTGAGCGAAGTCTTGGCCGAACGGTGGGCGGGGTCGAGACCGTTTCGGCCTCACTTTTTGAAGGCGCACATTATGTTGCCCTCGGCCATTTACATCGCCCGCAATATATAGATTCTGAACATATCCGCTATTCAGGGTCTCCTCTTGCGTTTGGGTTCGATGAGTCTGACACAGAGAAGTCTATGTCGCTAATAGACATGGATGAAAGCGGAGCTATTGCGCTGACTGAAATCGCATTTAAGCCCATCCGGCAGGTGCGCACATTACGGGGAAAGTTAAGCGATCTATTGGCCAGCGGCACCGCTTCAGATGATTTCGTAAAAGTCGTTCTGACAGATGAGGCGCGCCTCATTGATCCGATGAAACAGATGCGCGGCCTATATCCCAATGCGAGCGCGCTTTCCTATGAACGCGATGAGACTCCTCATGATGTTCAGGTCACGGACACGGTGACTGCGGCGCTGACTAAACCCTCCGAAGTCATTGATGAGTTTTTGACCCATGTGCGAGGAGCGGCAAAATCCGAGCCAGAAGCCGCAATTATCGATGCCTCACTTGCAAAACTATCAGAAACGGAAACCTAGTCATGCGCCCGCTTACACTCACCATGACAGCTTTCGGCCCCTATGCTGGTCAAGAAACTGTTGATTTCAGAGAGGCGGTCAAAAGCGGTCTCTTCGGCATTTATGGTTCTACTGGATCCGGTAAATCGACAATTTTCAGCGCCATGACATTTGCCTTGTTTGGCGAAGCCTCTCGCAATGAACAGGACACGTCGTCGCTTCGCTCCCATCATGCAGACGCTAATACACTCACCCAAGTTGATTTCATTTTCGATGTGGGGGCCTCCCGCTACCGTATTCGCAGAACCCCGGATCAAATGCGCCCCGCAAAGCGCGGTGGGGTTCGGCTGCTGTTTTTGGTCATCGGGGTTCATTCCGGTGATGTGGAACGAAAAGTGGCGCTCACGGTCAGGGGCCGCCGACAAGTCGGGC
>JBMYWT010000085.1:0-11314 GCA_049607665.1 Maricaulaceae bacterium | reverse complement strand
GCCCGCTTTTTTTATGGTATATGCGCCTCCTCAGGATGAGGTATTTCTGGGGACCTCATCCTGAGCCTTCCTCAGAGAGACGGAAGGGGTGAGGCGCAAGAGGGTTACTCGATAGGCGAGAGAAGCTCTGGCGCAGTGACAAGCTGTCTTACGCCTTGGGATTTTGTTTCGTTAAAGACATTCCCGTTCTCGGCCCAGCGGTGCAGCGAGCCGATATCAACGCGCGCGCACTCTGGGCGGACGCTCCATGTCACGCTAAGCGGTGAGCATGTGGACTGCGTATAGCTTGGTCCTGTGGTCGATCCGCGAAACACAACGGGCGTGCCTGTATCGCTTGGGATTTCTAGGGCTTGGTGCTTGCCGCCGCTCATATTGCCATTGTAGGCCAGCTTTGTGAAATCGAGCGCATTTTCTGCATCGTTCACCACAAGGAAGACTTGCGCCTCTACCCGCAATAATGGATCCGTGCATGTGTCGGTTAGGCAAGAGCCTAGGCCTTCGCCGGGCGTAACATCACAGGATGTATGCACCCAATGCACCTCAATCGTATCGCCAGGTTTCACGCCTTCATAGGCGCCTTTGCCCATATAGGGGTCGAATAACTCGGCCTCCGTGAGGTCGCTCGCACCATTACAGGCATAGCCGCCATTGTCGCTATCGTTGACGAAAACACTAAAGCCGGGGCCTTTGTGTTCGGCATTTGTGTGTGTGTGAATATTACACAGATTAAGCTCACTCGCGGGCGGGGCGAGCGTAAAGTTCACGGGGTTGGTTCCGACAAGGCCGCTAATGTCACGCGGCGTTTGAGGGCCGAAATCGGTACAAAGTTCTGGTTCAACCGTTTTGGCAACATGCGCCATTTTTTCAGAATTTGCTTCGACCTTTTGGTCGGTCATTTGTGTTGGGGCGTTGCTCGCGCAGCCCGCTAATATCAAAGCGCTGGTTGTCAGTGTAAGATATAATTTACGCATTATTTTCCTTTCAAAGCGTAGATGAAAGGGCAACGTGGGAGCGCGGTCTTAGAGGCCGTGGCGCAACGGTTTTCTGCGCGTTTGATTATCTCTAAGGCCGAATTCTTTGTCGGCCCTTTTTGAATAATCACTACCTAGCGAGAAGAAAGCGGGCCGCCAATTAACGCTCAATGACATTTCCGTCAGATGCGCGTTATGTGGGGGCCAAAATCGATACGTCTTTCGCCTAGACAAACCTCTTCGCGCCCGCCACATTCGCGCTACACAAAACGGAGAGCCCCATGACGATTGCTGCTTATGCTGCCACTGCCCCTGATGCCGATATTGCGCCGCTGGAGATTGAGCGCCGCCCTATGCAGGGCAATGATGTGCGCGTCACCATTAGCCATTGCGGCGTGTGCCACAGCGATATCCACGAGGCGCGCAATGAATGGGGGCGCACGCGCTATCCTGTGGTGCCGGGGCATGAGATCATTGGCGTGGTGGCCGAGGTCGGCGGGGACGTCACCAAATATAAGGTCGGCGATAAAGTCGGCGTCGGCTGTATGGTCGATAGCTGCCTAAGCTGTCCGTCCTGCCATGATGGCGACGAGCAGCACTGCTATACGGGATGCACCATGACATATGGCGGCAAGGAACCCGTTATTGGCGGGTCGACACATGGCGGCTATTCGCAAGAGATCATTGTGCGCGAGGAATTCGTGCTGCGCCTGCCAGAAGGGCTTGATCCGGCGAGTGCTGCGCCGCTGCTCTGTGCGGGGATTACGTCATGGTCGCCGCTTAAGCATTGGAACGTCAAGGCGGGCGACCGCGTCGGCGTGATCGGCATGGGCGGCCTTGGGCATATGGGGATTAAATTCGCCATCGCTCTGGGGGCAGAGGTCGTGATGATTACCCGTTCTGAAGCCAAAGGCGCGGATGCGCGCCGCCTTGGGGTTAAAGATGTTTTGGTGTCTACCGATCGTGACCAGATGAAAAAATATCGCGGCGCGTTTAATTTTATTCTCAATACTGTGCCGGTGAAACATAACCTTAATCCCTATATCGGGTTGCTCGCGCGTAACGGGACCATGGTCTTGGTTGGCGCGATTGAGCCGCTAGAGGAAATGCACGGAGGCTTGCTCATTGGTGGCCGCCGCAGCGTCGCCGGATCGGCCATTGGCGGCATTGCCGAGACGCAAGAAATGCTCGATTTTTGCGCTAAGCATAACATCACATGCGACGTAGAAATGATCGCCATGAAGGATATCAACACAGCCTATGACCGCGTCGTCGCGGGGGATGTGAAGTATAGATTCGTGATCGATATGGCGACGCTTTAGGGGGCGTTATCTCTTCTGCCGATCCTTCGAGTCCCGCCGCATTGCGGCGCCTCAGGATGAGGAGAAATGGATAGGAGTTGCTCGCGCCAAAGTTAGTCCTCATCCTGAGGAGGCGCAAAGCGCCGTCTCGAAGGGTTAGGGCGGATTACAATGTGAATACCTCTTCAAGCAGAAAGGACGCAGATAATGACCAAACCCCGCGCATCCTTTCGTGCCCGCTTCACCAACTTGCGCCGTTTTAAAATCGTGCGCTTGCTTGCCCATATCCGTAAAAGCCTGTCGGATAAAAACGTGACCCTCGTTGCGGGGGGCGTGGCGTTTTATGCCTTTCTGTCCATCTTCCCGACCATTGCCTGCATCCTCATGGTGTGGGGCATGGTGACGACGGTGGGGGATTTATCGGGGGCGCTTTTATGGCTTGAGGATATCGCCCCGCAGCCCGTTTATGAAATCATCTCTGGGCAAATGATCCACATCACGCAGCGCGAAACCTCGGCTTCTCTCTGGTCGGCGATCCTGACGTTTTTCATCGCCATTTGGAGCGCCTCACAGGCCGTGACAGTCCTATTTACCGCCATGGAGGTCATGTATAATGCCGCCCATAAACGCCGCTATCGGGCGCGCAAATTGCTCGCCTTAATCTTTACGCTCGCGGGCATTAGCTTCGTGGTTTTTTCAATCTTATTAATCGGCGCTGTTCCGCCCGCGCTAGAGGCCTTGCGCCTTGGCGCCATCGCAGAGGCGGCCGTTTTAATCCTGCGCTGGATCTTGATCTTGGGTTTCTTTTTCGTCGGTGGCTGCGCCTTTTATTTTGTCACCCGCCAAGACCCCAAACAGGCCAAACGCCCCGAGAGCAATAAAATGATCCCAGGCGCGCTCGCGGCCTCGCTTATATGGCTGGTCGCGTCCATGGCGTTCTCTTATTATCTGACCGCCTTTAAAAGTTACAACGAAGTCTTCGGCTCGCTCGGGGCCGTTGCCGCGCTCCTTATTTGGCTCTGGGTCTCTGCCTTTGCCCTCTTGGTCGGCGCGCAGATCAATGCGGGGCTGGATGACAAAGCCATACGGCGGATGGGATTAACGGAATAGGCGCAGGCGAAGCCTGCGGGACTCGAAGTGCGAGGGCGAATGGGGTTAGCCGATGCCTATGGTGAAATGTGCGGCGCGGCGCGGCGCACAAAGCCCTTCTTTAAGCGTTCATCAACAACACAAAAATAAGCGCGCCTAGGCCTGTTGCGATCAAGGTTCTGCGGCGGTAGGCGGCGGCTAAAATGCCCACGAAAAACCCGCCCAGTACAACACCGATAAGCGCGAGCGCCGTGAGCTTTTGATAGGTTTTAAATATCTTCGGCCCATGCCCCTTATGCAGCTCCATCATACGCCCCTGAAGGTTTGGCGTCTTATAGCTCGCGCTTAGGCCGCTGCTTGTTTGGGCAATTTCGATATATTTGCGAGAGGTCGGGCGGAGCTGTATCTTACTGCCGCGATTTTTAATATATTCAAATTTGTGATCAATATCATTGGCCGTCAAAAGCGCCTCGACATCAGCCTGTAATGTCGAGCTTTTGAAATCGAGCATGGCCGCTGCGGGCAGGGCAATCGGCGTGGTTTCGGCGGACCCCTTATTGCCCAAAAGATAATTCCCGCCCGTAATCGCGAGCATTAAAAACATCGGCGTAAAGAAACCGGCAAATAACAAATGCAGCGTAATCAGCGTTTTTCTAAGTTTCGGATTATTCATCTTAGAGCCTGTCGTTTTCGTATCTGTCATAATGCCTCACAAAGCTGCGCGTTAAGTGTAGCGCGAATCTATAGACCAAAATCAACAGCGGGGAAATGGCAAGATGGGGGCAATAGGAAGATGAAGCAAAGAGACTTGTCGATTTGATGTGTTTCATATAGCAAAATTATATGTCCATAAAAACTTTGTTCAAAGCCTCACCGGGCGCCGCAAAGCGCTTCGCGCGCCTCTTCTTATTTTGGATGGGAGCGGTGCTTTTGTCGTGGCTCTGGTATGCTTTGGGTTTGGGAAACGCGCATTACGCCGATCATCAATATTCACACCATAGTCTGCGTGAGGGTGACCCTGCGATTATTTTTGTAATGATCCAATTCATTGGCGGGGTCTTGGTGTTACCCATAGCTTTCGCTGAAATGCTTGGGAATGTAATATCGCCCCGTGGGGCTTTGGGGGCGATTTTGGGGTTAATGGCATTGTGCTATTGGCCTATGATGATTGTGTTTCAAACTGTTTACACACTTAAAGCCAAGCGCTGGGCGCTTATAGGCGTCATTGTTTTGCTGGCCTTATCTGCGCCCTATTGGTTCTATCAATCATTAGGCGTACTTTACAGCGCGTGATGTGTTTGGGCGTGGAAGATAAAGCCAAAATTCAAAGTTAGCCTCATCCTGAGGCGTGGCCTTGGCCACGGGACTCGAAGGGCGGGGCGCTGGCTGGAACTGATGGCGTTGTTAAATCACCAATCCTTCGAGTCCCACGGCTGCGCCGTGCCTCAGGATGAGGAATGGGTGGTGAGTGGGGGTTTTTGTTTTGAGTTTGCCAAAACCAAGCTTGCTCCAAACGGGTGGGCTCTGTAATTATTTCGTTATGGAACATAGAAACAAAATATCACGGTCAGGAAGGCGAACGCGTTTCTTTATCCTTCTTGCTGTTTGGGTAATCGCTGCGTGTATTTCGACGTTAAATTATCACGCAAATTCACATATTGAACTTGGCGTTATTGGAGTGTTTTGGGGACATTTCATTATTTCAATTGCGACCTTGCCGCATTCTTTTGCGAGCGTGCTTAAATTGGGTCTTGAAGCTTTGAATATTGACCTTGGCCATAGTTATAACTTTGTCGTTTATCTCTTTTTAGTGCCAATCTATTGGATGGCCTTAATCGTTTTCCAAACGTTCTATATTCAAAAAGCTAAGCGTTGGGGGTTGATTGGCACTATCGTCGTTGCTGCTATATCTGCGCCGCATTGGCTTTTATCTACTTTAATGTTCGGTGTTTGATCGCATGAGATCCCAGATCAAGTCTGGGATGAGCGGAAATGAGGAGAAAGCCGAAATAAAATCCAAAGTTAGCCCTCATCCTGAGGCGTGGCCTTGGCCACGGGACTCGAAGGACGTGGCGATGGCTGTGACTATGGCGTTGTTAAATCACCAATCCTTCGAGTCCCACGGCTGCGCCGTGCCTCAGGATGAGGGGTATGTGGGTGGGGTGTTTAAAGCGTCCCTAGGCAGCCTTTCTAATTCCGCGTGATATCTCTTCTATCATGCCTTGCTATGGGGCGTCGTTGGCTTGTCTCTTCGGTCAATATATTCGGGATATGATGGAACGCCTTCTAATAAATTGACGTCTTTCATTTCGAGAAATTCTATTGTTTGCTCGTCTAAGAGGTCCAATACTCTTTCAGCGTGTTTTATGATATTCGGGTAAAGGCTTTCAATCAAAGCTATTTGTTCATCTCTGGAAATTGCGCCCCATTCTTTTGTATAATCACAAGGCGGAGAGGCGACGCTCAGGCCAAATTCCATGCCGATTTTTTGTAAAAAGTCATAACCCTTGCAATAAAGATTATATGTTTCTTCAATGTGAATATGGACGTCAGCAGGTCGAGCGATAATTCGTTTCATTAGTAATTTTATTCTCCACGTCAAATAATCAGCTACTGAGATGTGGTTGCTTAAAATTTTTCCTATGTAATGTGAGGCGCCGGCGTCATGAAAATCAACAGAGATCAAATCCAGATAATCATCAGCGCCCAAATATGTTTCTAACTTAGGCGTTGCATATATCCAGTTTTCGAGTTCCTCTTTCGTGCTTTCGCCAAGAATAAAGGAATATAAAACTAAACATTGGTCTGTTGGAATTTTCATATAATTTCCGTTACTTGCATTTCCAGTTTTATTCAAACCGTTACCGCCCCTAGGCAGCCTTTTCTAATTCTGCGTGATATCTCTTCTATCATGCCTTGCTATGGGGCGTTGCGGCGTTATGGTTGAGGTCTAGGGAGAAATTTATGGCAATGAAACCGGAAAAAATTGGGAAACAGGCAGCGCAGAGTACGACGTCTGTCAATACATTGGTGGGCTTTCGCCGATCGGAAGTGGTGAAATCACTGGGCCTGATCGCGGGCTATGCCGCCAAACAACCCATACCTTTTGCCAAACACCTTAAGAATTACGCAGGGGAGCTGATCGAGATTGCCAAGGGCACGTCGGAGCTTGCGCCTGAGCGCAAAGACCGTCGTTTCAAAGATGAAACTTGGCATAAAAACCCGATCTATAAGCGAGGCCTACAGAGCTGGCTGGCGATGCGCCGAGAGCTAGATGGCTGGATCACGGACAGTGGTATGCATGAGGCCGATCAGGCGCGCGCACGTTTCGTGACAGAACTGATTACCGACAGCCTCGCGCCGACGAATACGCTGCTGGGGAATCCCGCCGCGATGAAGAAGCTCTATGAAACAGGCGGGCAGTCGCTTATTTCGGGCCTGAAAAACGCCTATGATGATTTGCGTAATAATGGCGGCATGCCGAGCCAAGTTGATGGCCGTCCGTTTAAGGTCGGTGAAAACCTCGCCAATTCCAAAGGCGCGGTTGTCTATAAATCGGAAATGCTTGAGGTCATTCAATATGAGCCTAAGACCGAGCAAGTTTACAAAACGCCGATCATGATTATCCCGCCGCAGATCAATAAGTTCTACGCTAATGATCTTGCGCCGAATAAATCTATCATCCGTTTTCTGACGAAATGCGGCTATCAAGTGTTTGCTGTCTCTTGGCGCAACCCAACGCGGCAGCACGCCCATTGGGGCCTAGAGGATTACGTTGAGGCGCTAATCGACGCCTCCGAAGCGGTCAAGAAAATCTCTCGCAGTCCGCGTATCAACCTGACGGGCGCGTGCTCTGGCGGGATTACAATGGCGCTATTCCTTTCTGAATTGGCCGCGCGTGGTGATGACCGTATCAATTCTTTTGCTATGTTTGTCTGCGTGCTGGACGGGAAGAAAACCGACAGCGAGGTCGGCCTGTTTGTGACCGACGCCGCCATCGAAGCCGCGCGTAAAAACAGCGCCAAAAAGGGCATCTTAACGGGCGAAGAACTCGCGCGCAGTTTCGCGTGGATGCGCCCCAATGATTTGATCTGGAACTATGTGGTGAATAATTATCTCCTCGGTGAAGATCCGCCGCCCTTTGATGTATTGTTCTGGAATAATGATACGACGAACCTGCCGGCGCAGCTCCATTCGGATTATCTTGATATCTTTAGCGATAAGCGTTTCCGCCCCGAGAGCGAAGTCGAATTTATGGGCCATAATGTTGACCTGAAAGCCGTCACGCAAGACTGCTTTATGGTGGCGGGCGTGACCGATCATATTACGCCGTGGAAAGCGTGTTATCGTAATACGCATTTGTTCGGCGGCGAGACGGAATTTATCCTCTCCAACTCTGGGCATTTGCAATCGCTACTTAACCCTCCCGGCAATCCCAAGGCGCAATATTTCACCAACCCCAAGCACGAAGCGACAGCGGATGAATGGGTCGCGGGCGCAGAGTCGACCGAAGCAAGCTGGTGGATCCGCTGGAACGAGTGGATGAGCGAGCGTTCAGGCGAGATGAAACCTGCGCCGAAATCACTGGGCAGCAAAGCCTATCCGCCAACGGCCCAAGCGCCCGGCGAATATGTGTTTACTTAAAACAAAACATAGGGGTGTTAACCCCACAGGATTATAAATATCTTAGACGGCGCGCACCTCGCGCGCCTCTAAACGAAGGCCCGAAAGGCTCTGACATGACGGATTACACACCCAATCTGCCGCGTATCTTCTTCTCGAAGATCGGGAACCAAAAGCTGCGCACCGCCATCTGGTCGGGCGTGGATAAGGGCCGAGGCAAGCGCACACCATTGTTGTTTTTCAACGGCATTGGCGCAAACCTAGAGATCGCGCAGGCCTTCGCCGATACCTTTACAGGCCGCGATATCATCACATTTGATATGCCGGGCGTTGGCGGATCACCTGACCCGACCATGCCGTATCGTCCGTGGTGGGTGGCCAAAGCGGCCAAGCAAATCCTTAAGGAAAATGGCTATCACGTCGTGGATGTTTTGGGCGTGTCATGGGGCGGCGGCCCCGCGCAGCAATTTGCGTGGCAGTGCAAAGACATGACCAAACGGCTTATCCTTTGCGCGACAACAACGGGCGTGACTATGGTGCCGGGCCACCCGAAAGCGTTGTCGAAAATGATGTCGCCTAAGCGTTATATCGACCGTGACTTCCTCGCGAAAAATTTCGAGACGCTTTATGGCGACGCCGCTGATGAAGGCGTTGGCGAGTTCTCGATCAACATGGTCCCGCCCAGCATGAAGGGCTACCTCTTTCAGCTCAGCGCGATGATGGGTTATTCGACCCTGCCATTTATTCGCCGCATCCCCGCGCGCAGCCTCGTGATTATGGGCGGTAATGACCATATTGTACCCGCGATCAACGGTAAGTTTTTGCATAAAATGCTCAAAGATTCGCGCCTCGAAATCCTTGATGATGCGGGGCATTTATTCATGCTCACGCGCCGCGATGAGACGATTGAGATCATCCGTGATTTCTTTGGCGAGCCCGAAGTGCCCATGCCGCATGTCGACCCCGTCCTCTTGCCATCTGTCAAAGCGTCATTTAACCATAAAGACGACTGGAAACTTGCTGCCTCTTAGGGCGGCGTCCTAGGCGGCCTTGAAAATATAAAACCGCTGCATAATCTCACGGAGTAGATCATGGCCAAAGATAAAAAACGTAGCTCAACCGCAACCGCGCGCCGTATCTGGCTGGCTGGGGTTGGCGCTTATGGACGCGGCTTAACTGAGGCTCAGGAAGCGATCAAAGATATTACGGGCAAAGGCAGTGACGTCTTTGAAGAACTCGTGATGAAAGGCCAAATGATCGAGAAGGTTGTCGAGGTCAAAGGCAAAGACATGATGGGCAAGGCGCAAATCCCAACTATGCCCGACCTTAATTTGGATGAGCGTATCAAGAAAATGCGCTCTCGGTTGAACCGAGGTGAAGACGAGCAAATCGATGACCTTGAAGCACGTATGGACGTGATCGAAGCCAAGCTCGACCGCGTCTTGGAGCTGCTAGAGCCAAAGGCAAAAACGCCAGCTGCGAAACCCGCCGCAAAACGCAAAGCGCCCGCCAAGAAACCCGCTCCAAAACGTAAAGCTCCGGTCAAAACGCAGCGGACACCGAAGAAAACAGTCGCGGAAAAGATGGCGGATAAAAAAGCGTCCATCGAGAAAACTTAGGCGCTGCCGCGTAACGCATGGCGGAACGATCTAAAACGAAAACGAAAATCCTAAGCACGGCGCTTGGCCTGTTTAACAATGAAGGCGAGGCCGCCGTCAGCGCCGTCGACATCGCCAGCGTCATGGGCATCAGCCCCGGTAATCTCTATTACCACTACAAAGGCAAAGACGAAATTATCAAAGCGCTGTTCGATGATTTCGAAGAAGAAATCCGCCTCGTCCTCGCCGCCCCCGTCAAAGAGGCGCTTAAGCTGGAGGATAATTGGGTCTATCTTTACATCATTTTTGAAGAGATTTTCGACTTTCGCTTTTTCTATAAAAACCAATCCGAAATCATCCAACGCGTGCCCGAACTCCGCTCCCGTTTCGCGCGCATATTGGGCCTAAAGGAACAGACGGCGATGGCGCTCCTGGGCGCGCTAGAGACGTCCGGTCATATGGAATTCGGTGAGGGCGAGAAAACTGCGCTCGCAGGCCGCATCGCGCAGCATTTCACCTTCTGGCTTCAATATCACGACCTAAGACATGGCACCGCCCCGCCCAAGTCATTAATCGACCAAGGCGTGTTCATGACGCTAATACAAATCACGCCCTATTGGACGCATGGTGAAGGCTACGCCGATTTGCTCAAGGAATTTAAAGCGGGGCAGGGGTAGGTTTCAATCCGGCATACCACAACACTCCGCTCATCCCAGCGCAGGCTGGGATCTTGTCACAGCAAGTATCAAGCCCAAGGAGATCCCAGATCAAGTCTGGGATGAGCGGAAGGTAGATAAAGGGCTTAACTCTAATCCATTTTTCTCTCTTGCATATATCTTAAAAACTCCATATTGTTCACTGTATGTTCTTTGTGTATATCGTCACAAACCGTAGAGATGGCGTGCTTTATACGGGGCATACAGATGATCTTTCACGGCGGGCTTATGAGCATAGTGTCAAAGCCTATAAAGGATTTTCTGCGCGGTATAATTGCACGCGCCTTGTTTGGTTTGAGTGTCATGAAACACGCGAGGTGGCCTTTCGCCGTGAACGTCAAATAAAGTCATGGAAGCGCAGGTGGAAAATTAATACCATTGAGCGGCTTAACCCGGATTGGCATGATCTGTATGCGTCGCTGACAGAGGCGAACGTGTATGCATCTGAAAGGTTGTATAGGCCTCACGCTTATCTGTCTCACCCGCCTATTTAATTTATCTTATAATCTAACCCCGTTCATCCCAAACCCCCATCATTCCAACCCCATTTCCCGCTCATCCCAGACCCCAACACCCCGCTCATCCCAGACTTGATCTGGGATCCAGAGTGGGATGTGCCAAACTGGATCCCAGCTTGCATTCTTGATTTGGGGGATGAGCGGAAAATGAGGGGGGACGGGATAGTCGTTGGGAAGAGGCGTTAGCGGTAACAGCTCTTACATTTCAACATTGCGCCCTCATTCTTATGCAAAGCGGCTTCGCGTCCCGGCGCTTCGCGCCGTCTTAGTATGAAGACGGCGCTGTTTACTTATCCGTTTAATTAATTTCCTCATCCTGAGGCGCAGGTGTAGCCTGCGAGCCTTCCCTATGGATCCCCGCTATAAGGTTGAGGATGACGTGAATGGAAATAGGAAGCCACTCCAAACACATTATCTCTATGGATTGGCGCGCCTTGGGCTTCGTGCTAGGCTTGCGGCATACGGAGGATTTATGCGCGCTTTATTCACAGTCACAGC
>JBMYWT010000084.1:5888-11489 GCA_049607665.1 Maricaulaceae bacterium | reverse complement strand
CGGTGAAAGCGGTAAGGCGAATGTCCATCCGGTTGTAGCTCAAGCAGCGCGTGAACTTTTAAACAAATCTGAAAACGAGCGCTCAGGAGTCCTTTCAACCGCGATGAGCTTTCTTGGGCTTTATCGGGATACTACCATCGCCGAGGTGACCTCAAAATGCGATTGGAGAATTACCGATCTGATGCAAGCTGACAAACCAGTGTCGCTCTATCTAGTTGTGCCGCCATCAGATATTTCTCGTACAAAGCCGCTGGTCAGATTGATTTTAAATCAAATCGGTCGCCGCCTTACTGAGAAGCTTGCTACGCGGGATGGCGATCAGTCACCGCGTCAGCTTTTACTTATGCTTGATGAATTTCCGGCCCTTGGACGCCTGGACTTCTTTGAAACCTCTCTAGCCTTTATGGCGGGGTATGGTCTGCGGTCTTTCTTAATTGCTCAGTCACTAAACCAGATTGAAAAGGCATACGGCCCAAATAATTCAATTTTGGATAATTGCCATGTTCGTATTGCATTTGCGACGAATGATGAGCGCACAGCTAAACGCCTTTCTGACGCAATAGGTTCAACAACTGAAATGCGGTCTATGCGGAATTATGCAGGGCATCGGCTTGCACCTTGGTTGTCTCACGTCATGGTGTCTCGGCAAGAGACTGCGCGGCAGCTTATTACGCCGGGCGAAATTATGCAGCTTCCTCCTGACGATGAGTTGGTATTACTCTCAGGGTTTCCGCCAATCAGAGCAAAAAAGCTAAAATATTACCTCGACAAAAATTTCACAGGCCGTGTTCAAAACCCGCCGACGCTTTCCCCTCGCGGAGGCGACTTCCCAAGACCCGCACCTTGCGACTGGGGAACTCAAACACGGCCTGTGGATGACCGCCTCTATCCATTTGAGGAAGAGAAAGTGGAAGACGGAAACACGGGAAATGCTGGGAAAGGCATTGAACCTAAACTGCCTGAAAAAGAGAGGAAGAGTGAGCGAAATCTAGAAGACGAACTCTTGAAGGAAGTCGAGGATGAACAAGAGCTCACAATCGCGACCAAGCTTGGACAGTTTGAACGCCAAACTACGCAACTGGCACGGGCTCATGACATCTCCCGAACCACAGAACCAGAAATGGGAATCTAAGATGGAAAAATTAACGCACCGAGTTAGAGGGCGCATTACCGAGGATAATTGGAGGGCGCTTAAATCTGCGGCAAGCCGGAAGGGTAAATCCCGTGATCGCCTCATAAACGCAGCGCTGTCATGCTACTTTAGTTTTGAACGCGACGACATGAGAGATGCGCGGATAATTTTGCGGCTTGATATTTTAACGCGCCACTTACATCGGGTGCATCGCGACACGCATGTTCTGACAGAAATGCAGGCTCTGCTGAGCCATTATTTTTTCACCTTCGCGCCGCAATATGGCGACAAAGATCAAGATGTTCGCGCAGCGCAAGGTGTGAGCTTGTTAAACGAATATATCGACGAACTTGGGGAGCGCATGAAGGGCGGGCCGAAGTCTATTAAAAAAATTCTCGATAAAACGATTACTGTTCCCGAAGAGGAGTTTTTCACATCGGAGGAACTGGAAAATTTTGCAGCGTTGTCGTCCAGAAATATTGGAGACAACTTTGGCTAAACTATCTTCAGATGAAACCAATGTTCGCACATTAGATATGTTGCGAACGGCTATGGGGCCGATGATTACAAACGCGCTGGATGATCCCAAGGTCATTGAAATCATGGTCAACCCCGATGGACGGTTATGGCTCGATAAGCTTGGGCGCGGGCGCTTTGACACGAACAGCCGACTAAAACCGGATGAAGCGGAGCGCGTGGTTCGCCTGGTCGCAAGTCATATCCACCAAGATGTCACAGCCTTTTCCCCCATAGTCAGTGCAGAGTTACCCGGCAATGGGGAGCGATTTGAAGGCGTCATTCCGCCGGTCGTCACAGCGCCATGCTTTTCTATTCGCAAAGGGGCTGTGTCTGTCTTTTCATTAGATAACTATGTGGACGCGCAAACGATGAGCGCTACGCAGGCCGAAGCGCTGCGTTACGCGGTATCCTCTCGCCAAAATATATTGATTGTGGGCGGCACATCATCAGGCAAAACAACGCTTGCAAATGCGCTACTAGCCGAAGTGTCGGGCACAGGTGACCGCGTTCTAATTTTAGAAGATACGCGCGAGCTGCAATGTAAGGCTGAGGACACGGTAGCGCTACGAACGCACGGCCAAAACGTAAAGTTATCTGATCTTGTACGCTCAACGCTTCGCCTTCGCCCCGATAGAATAATCGTGGGTGAAGTGCGCGGCCCCGAAGCGCTGGATATGCTCAAAGCCTGGAATACGGGCCACCCCGGCGGCATCGCGACCGTCCACGCCAATTCGGCAAAAGCGGGCCTGTCCCGCATTGAACAACTGATCCTTGAGGGCGCGCAAACAGTTCCGCGCGCGCTCATCGCCGAAGCAATCGACGTGATTGTCTTCATATCCGGACGGGGTTCCAAAAGGCGCATTGAGACGATCGCGCGCCTAGTGGACGTCAGCGGCCAAAGCTACGCGCTGGAACCGCTAACAGCTCCGTCATTCATCCCAAAACTCACTTACGCAGGAGAAACCCATGCTTAAACCCTTAGCTCACGACCTAAATTCACGACTTTTACTCGGCGCGCTTATTATTGCCGCTGTGATGATATTGTTGCCCCAAACAGCCCACGCCGCTGGGTCGGCCATGCCGTGGGAAGCGCCCCTCACTAAAATCCTGCAATCTATTGAAGGCCCGGTAGCTAAAATATTTGGCACGGTAGTTATCATTATGACGGGCCTCGGTCTTGCCTTTGGTGATACGGGCGGCGGCGTGCGTAAGCTCATCCAGATTGTTTTTGGATTATCTATCGCTTTCACCGCGACGAGCTTCTTCCTCTCATTCTTCAAGTTCTCAGGTGGAGCAGTCATTTAATGGTTGAGGGATACGCCATACCCTTACGCCGCTCCCTAACTGAGCCAATCTTGCTTGGAGGCGCGCCGCGTACAGCAGCCATCCTAAACGGCACGCTTGCCGCTGCCTTTGGGCTTGGATTGCAGCTCTGGTTTCTTGGCATTCTTTACTGGGTGGTCTCTCATACGCTTTGCGTCTTTCTCGCGACACGCGATCCGAAGTTCATGGACGTGCTGGTGCGCCACATCAAACATAAGAGCTATTTGTCATGTTAAATCTCATGGAATACCGCAAACGTCCCAACTGCCTTGCCGACTATCTCCCGTGGTCCGCGCTCATCGCGCCCGGCGTTGTCCTTAATAAAGATGGCAGCTTTCAGCGCACTGCAGAATTTCGGGGGCCTGATTTGGAAAGCTCGACGGAAGAAGAATTGGTCGCGACCTGCGCGCGGGTCAATAACTCACTGCGCCGCTTTGGCTCGGGCTGGGCGCTCTATTTTGAAGCGGCCCGTATTCCCGCGCGGGGCTATCCACAGTCAACCTTTACAGAGCCTGCCGCATGGATTGTCGAGCAAGAACGGCGCGGTGAGTTTGAACAAGAGACAGATGAACGCGAGCTGTTTGAGAGCGTCTATTATATGACGTTTCAATTTATGCCGCCCGCTGACCGCTCTTCTAAAGCTGAAGGGCTGTTGATTGAAACGCCCAAAGATGAAGTCGGCTTATCGTCTCAAGATCATCTTCATAGTTTTATCAATGAGACGGAGCGCTGCCTTGACTTACTGGTGACCCAATTCCCCCTGGCCGCGTGGCTCGATGATGACGCCACGCTAACGTATCTGCATTCAACGGTTTCGCCTAAGCGTCACGCGGTAAAGACGCCTGCCATTCCGGCTTACATAGACGCGGTAATTGGCGGCGCTGATTTAGTCGGCGGACTCGTGCCGCGCCTTGGCGAACATTCTATCCATATTCTCTCTATTCGCGGCTTTCCGAATGAAACGACGCCCGGCTTACTGGACGAGCTCAACACGCTTGGTTTCTCTTACCGCTGGATGACGCGCTATCTGCCGCTCGGCAAAGCGGAGGCGACGAAGACGATTACGAAGCTGCGCCGCCAGTGGTTTGCCAAGCGCAAATCCGTTGTCGCTTTGCTCAAAGAAGCGATGATGAATGAACAATCTGTTCTGGTCGATAGCGATGCCGACAACAAAGCGGCAGATGCAGACGCAGCGTTGCAAGACCTCGGCGGCGATTATGTTGGTTACGGTTATCTCACAACGTCGATTTGCGTTCTGCACCCTGACGCCGCCATAGCCGAGGCTCGTATCCATGAGATTGAGCGCATTATCAATGGGCGCGGTTTTGTAACGATCCATGAGACCGTTAATGCCGTTGATGCGTGGCTTGGCTCCCACCCCGGCAATGCTTACGCCAATATCCGAACGCCAATAGTTTCAACGCTGAACCTCGCGCATCTCATGCCGCTATCCGCCGTCTGGGCCGGACCGGAAGGCAATGCACATTTCAGCGGGGCTAATGTGACCGCGCCGCCATTGCTTTATGCGACAACTGAAGGCCACACGCCGTTTCGGCTCGTCACTCATCAAGGTGATGTCGGACATACGCTTGTCGTTGGCCCAACAGGCGCAGGTAAGTCCGTCTTGCTCAACCTGCTATCCTTACAGTTCAAACGCTATCGAAATGCACAGGTCTTCACCTTCGATAAAGGCGCGTCATCACGCGCGACCATTGATGCGCTTGGCGGAGACTTCTATGCGCTCGGCGCAAAAGACACAGGCCTTTCGTTTCAGCCGCTGCGCAACATCATTGATGAGAACGAAATCGCTTGGGCTTTAGAATGGGTCACAGGGTTGCTTGCGGGCGAAGGGATTGAGATAACGCCCGACACAAAAGAAGCCGTGTGGTCAGCTTTGGAAAGTCTCGCCAGTGCGCCGTCCAATCAACGCACGCTCACCGGATTATCTGCCTTGCTGCAAGACGGAGAGCTGCGCCAAGCCCTCAAGCCTTTTACATTAAACGGAGCTTACGGTCATATTTTGGACGGTGATAGCGACCAAATTTCAAACAATAAAACGCAGGCTTTTGAGATGGAAGAGCTGATGCACAGCAAAGGTCTTGTTGCGCCTGTCTTGACCTATCTCTTTCATCGCCTCGAAGCCCGCTTTGATGGTTCGCCGACATTTCTGATTTTGGACGAAGCCTGGGTGTTCTTAGACGACCCCATGTTTGCCGGGCGCATACGTGAATGGCTAAAGGTGCTGCGCAAGAAAAACGTATCTGTCATTTTTGCCACGCAATCATTGGCCGATATAACCGATAGCCCAATTGCGCCCGTCATTATTGAAAGCTGCCTTTCGCGCATCTTTCTTCCCAATAACCGAGCCATGGAGCCGCAGCAGAAAGTGGCATATGAGCGCTTCGGGCTGAACAATCGCCAGATCGGGATAATTGCCTCGGCCACGCCAAAGCGCGATTATTATTTTCAAAGTCACGGCGGCAACCGTCTGTTTGACTTACAGCTTGGCCCTGTCGCGCTCGCCTTTTGCGGAGCGGGTTCAGAGCAGGATCACAAAGATTTAGACTATGTTTTGAATGCCAGTGGTCCGGACGACTTTGCGCTCCATTGGCTACGCTTCAAAGGCC
>JBMYWT010000084.1:0-5878 GCA_049607665.1 Maricaulaceae bacterium | reverse complement strand
GCAAATCTTATGTGCGCGGAATTTAACTTAAATGATGAGGAGTATGTCCCATGGCTCGACGTCGCGGAATAATAACACTGGCTCTAATTTCTGCCATGAGTTTTTCTCATGTGCCAGCCTCACATGCTCAATTTGGTGGGGTGGTGTATGATCCTGCTAACTTTAAGCAGAATTTCCTGACCGCTGTGCGCAGTTATACGGCGCTTCTGCGCCAAGCCCAGCAGCTTCGCAATGAAGCGCAAATGCTAATCAATGATGCCAAGCAGTTAAGCCGTTTAGACTTTAACGCTCAAAGTCGCTTAATCACTATTCTGGACGAAATCACGAGGCTCAATCAGCAGGCCGAGAATGTGGCCTATGAGGTCAGCCGCACGAAACAGATTGTGCGCGAGACTTACCCTGAAACTTATGAGGACTTCACTGAGGACGAAATGGTCATTCGCGCTGAAGAGCAATGGCAAATGTCGCGCCGTGCTTATAATGACACGATGGTGATGCAGTCTAAAATGGTTGAAAGTATCACAAGCGATAAGGTGTTGCTTGGGCAACTCATGACCAAAAGTCAGTCCTCGGTTGGCGAGTTGCAAGCTACGCAATCGACAAACCAACTCCTCGCGCTCCTCATCAAACAACTCATGCAAATGCAACAAATGCAGGTCACGCAAGGCCGCGCGGATGCAGTCGAGCAAGCGCGCCGTCTCGCCATTGAGAAAGAAAGTCGGCAGAAACGTCGTCACTTTGTCGGATCTAAGTCGGCTTATGCAGGCGGAGGCAAGTAATGGATGATCTCGGTGTCATAGACCAGTTTGTCAAAACCTTCTCAGACTATATTGAGAGCGGATTTGGTTTGCTGGATGCAGATGTTCACTTTCTGACAGCATTTATTATCGGCATCGATATAACGCTGGCAGGTCTTTATTGGGCGATGGGGTCGGATAGTTCAGTTATAGGGAAGTTTCTGAAAAAGGTTTTGTATGTTGGCGTCTTTGCGCTGATCATCAATAATTTCTCAAGCCTTGCGTCCATCATCTTTGATAGCTTCGGGCAGCTTGGGCTGAACGCTACAAACTCTAGCATGACGGCGAAGGACCTTCTACGTCCGGGCTTTATTGCCAATACGGGTTATGAAGCTGCGCATCCGCTGCTCAATGAAGTTGGAGAGCTTTTAGGACCGGTCAAATTCTTCACCAATTTTGTCACGATTATTGTGCTGATGCTGGCTTGGGTGATTACGCTTTTCGCGTTTTTCTTTCTCGCGATACAGCTCTTCGTCACCATCATTGAGTTTAAACTGACAACGCTCGCAGGATTTATTCTCATCCCATTCGCACTTTGGAATAAGACTTCATTTCTGGCTGAAAAAGTCCTCGGCAACGTCGTGTCATCAGGCATCAAACTTATGGTGCTGGCGATTATTATCGGGATTGGTTCGACGATATTTGGAGAAATAACGTCTGCCTTCAAACCGGGCGAAGTTGAATTGAAGGATGCGGCTTCTGTCATTCTTGGCTCACTTGCCATTCTCGCCCTTGGGCTCTTTGGCCCAGGCATTGCTACAGGACTGGTTTCGGGCGCACCTCAGCTCGGTGCAGGTGCAGCCGTTGGCACTATGGCGGCTGTCGGCGCAGGAGCTTTGGCTGGCGGCGCTATGGCGAGTGCTGGCGCAAAGGGTGCCGCATCGGCGTCAGCCGGTGCTGTTAAGGCGGGATCTTCTCTTGCGGGTGGCTCGAAGATGGCTTTTTCGCTTGGCAACATGGCTTATGGCGGCGGCGTTAAAGGCGCTGCTGCCGGGATTGGTGCGGTTGCTGAGGCAGGTGTTCGCAGTGTTGCAGGAAAAGGCAAAGATCTTTTGAAAACTGCAGGCGGTAGTGTCTCCGAGGCTTATGACAAGGGTGCGCGTGGAGGGTTTGCGGCGCTGTCTAAAGGTATGAAACCTTTGAAAGACAAAGCTGCAAGTAAAGAGAAAACGAGTCCTGATTGGGCAAAGAAAGTTCAACGTCGTCAGCAAACACGTTCTTTAGGGCGTTCCGCACAACAAGCCCTTAGCTCTGGTGGCGGAGGTTCGGCAAATGGCCCTCGATTAAACCCAGATGGATAGGAGATAGATCATGTGGAAACGCAGCCAATCAAAATATGGAGCGACCCCAATCCCTGAAACGCCTTATCAAAAGGCAAAACAGGTGGTCGATAACCGCTTAGGTTCGGCGTTAGTGCGCGGCAAGAATTGGCGGTTAGCTTTTTTTGGTCAGACAATGCTTAGCGCTATTTTGGCAGGTGGGTTTATCTGGCAAGGCGCACAAGCGACTGTCACTCCCTATGTCATTGAAGTGGACTCGACGGGCGGGGTCAAAGCCGTGGGTCCTGTTGCCGACCGCTTTGTCCCGAGCGATGCGCAGATAGCCAATCAGCTCGCCAAATTTATCAACAATGTGCGCTCGGTTTCCATTGACCCCGTTGTGCTGCGCGAGAACTGGCTGGAAGCTTATAGTTTTGCTACTGATCAAGCCTCCATCGCGCTGAACGCTTACGCTCGAGATAATGACCCGTTTAGCGAAGTCGGACAGCGCAGCGTTACGGTCGATGTGAAAAGCGTGGTGCGATCATCCGCCGATAGCTTTGAAATCCGCTGGCGAGAGACATCTTATCGCGGCGGCGCGCAAGTCAGCGCGCAAACCTTTACGGCCAGCTTATCTATCGTTTTGCAGCCGCCCACGGATGCCGAGACGCTGCACCGCAATCCGCTCGGTCTCTACGTCCATGGCCTCAACTGGTCGAAAGACTTGGCCTCCCAACACGCTTCCCAAGGAGATAACCCATGAAATTTTCACACCAACTCACGAGCATTGGTTTTATTGCCTTTACATCAGGTTTAACAGGTTGCGCCAGTTTGCAAGGCGTAATGACTAAATTTAAATCGGGCGAAGTCACAACATCTGCCGATATGTCAAAGGCTGTTTATTTAGAGCCACAAATTGAAGAGATTGAGTCGCCCGCCGACGCTAAGCCTTTTATTCATAATCTCATCATGCCGGGTCAGATGAAAGCTAACCCGATAAATGTTGAGTTTTACGACGCTCCAAGCCGAACGGGTTTTCAAGCGGTTAGCTATGCCAATCGTTCAGCGGTCGTGGAGCCAAATTCCGACAACTACCTCAACGCTATTCAGCTTTATCCCTACACGCCGGGTTCACTCTATCAGGTCTATACATCGCCGTCGCAGGTTACAGACATTGCGCTTGAAAAAGGTGAAGCTCTGACATCGGTGTCGGCAGGTGATACGGAACGATGGACGGTTGGTGATACGGTGTCAGGGTCGGGCGCAAATGAACAGGTGCATATCCTCGTCAAACCCATGGCGCCGCAGCTCTCAACCAATGCTGTCATTACGACAACTAAGCGGACTTACTATCTTGATCTCAAATCTTTTGCGGATACCTATATGGCCGCTGTATCCTGGCGCTATCCGCATGACGCTATTCGGCAAATTAAAAGCCGTATTTTGGATGAGCCGCGCGTAACGCAAGCCAGCTTCACCAAGGCCAATTTAGACTTCGACGCCGAAGAGCTGCGCTTTGACTATTCCATTAAGGGCGATACGCCGAATTGGCGGCCAACGCGCGTTTTCGATGACGGGCAGAAAATCTATATTGAGTTTCCAAAAGGATTGACGGTCTCGGAAGCGCCCCCGCTCTTCATCACGGATGGCGATGATAACATTGGCAAGCTCGTCAATTACCGCGTTAAAGGCGAGTTTTATATCGTTGACCGTTTGTTTGATTTTGCTGAGTTGCGCCTAGGCGAGAAGGATCAAACAATTGTCCGCATTGAGCGCGAGTCATGAATAGCGCTGCGCCAGATTTGACTATACGCGCGCGTCCTCGTGCCGTGCGACGATTTAGTCGCAAAGCCCTAATGGGGGGCGGTCTTATACTCGGCGTTGTTATGTTCGGCGCATTAGCTGTTGCGCTGCAATCTCCCAACTATGACGATGAGCGGGCTGGTGAGCTTTATAACGTCACACATAAGCCGATGGCGGATGGCTTAGAGCTTTTGCCCAAATCTTATGGTGAGATGAAGCCCAAACTCGGTCCACCTCTACCGGGCGACCTTGGCGCGGCCTATCTCGAAACAGTTGGAGAGGTAAACGAGATAGAACCTATTGCATTGAAAGCTAGACCGACGAGTCTAGGCAGCTATAGCGCGCCGCCCGCGACTGTACCTCAATACACAACGGCACCTCAATATCAGGCACAAACTGAAAAACCCAATTTGTTTTTTGAACTTTCAGGGCGGGGTACAGAACGTCAATCGGTACAAACGGCCGAACTGGGATTAGATTACATCCCGCAAATTCCTAGCTATCCTAATGTAGGGGCGCCGCCATCGGCTTTTGATATATCGGCCATTGCAACAGGTCAGAACAACCAAGACGCTAAGCAAGCGTTCCTAGACCGAGATGCAGACGACATCTATAATTCCCACGGTCTCGTGTCGCCGCGCTCGCCCTATCAGGTGATGGCAGGCAATTTGATCCCGGCCTCACTTGTAACAGGGCTTAATTCTGATTTACCCGGTCAAGTCATCGGGCAAGTGACGGAAAACGTCTATGATACGGTGACAGGCCAACATCTGCTTATCCCGCAAGGCTCACGTCTCATGGGCCGTTATGACAGCGTGATAGCATTTGGACAAAGCCGTGCGCTTGTCGTCTGGACACGCCTTATTTTGCCTAATGGTGATAGCATTCAGCTCGATAACTTACCTGGCTCTGACAGCCAAGGTTTTGCGGGCCTGAAAGACAAAGTGGATCGTCATACATGGCAGTTCATTAAAGGGGCCGCCTTATCATCTCTTCTCTCGGTAGGGTCTGAGCTTGCCAGTGATGACGGTGATCGTCTCACGCGCGCGTTGCAGAACGCGGGGCAGGACACTGCCAACATCGCAGGACAGCGGATTATTGACCGCAATCTGAATGTTCAGCCGACCCTGCGGGTACGGCAGGGCTGGCGATTTAACGTCATCGTCTCCCGCGATCTTATTCTTAAACCTTATGGAGAAAGCCGATGAACCAACCCAAAATCAAACTGGATAAGCTTCCCGATACGAAGCCCGTTAAACACACGATTACAGTGATGCCTGAATTAGAAGCCGATCTGAAAGCTTATGCCAAAGTCTATGAAAAGGCTTATGGCGAGAAAGTAGATATCACCGCCCTTATTCCGTCAATGCTTGCAGGATTTCTTGCCAGTGATGCCGGTTTCAAGAAGGCCAAGCGCGAGCTGGCCTAAACCCCAAGAAGCCAGAGAAAGGAATTATTATGGCAACCATTGGAACATTCAGCCCTACAAAAGCCGGAGGCTATGCGGGCACAATCGCGACGTTAATGACAAACCGCAAAGTTAGGTTCGTCCCGAATGACAAAAAGAAGACTGAGGCCTCTCCAGACTTCTTTGTGAAGTCAGGCCGCTGTGACATTGGCGTGGCTTGGAACGAAACATCTGAGCCGCAAGATGATAGCGAACCTATGGATTACATTAGTGTCAAACTTGACGGTCCGGAAATGGACAAGCCTATCAATGCGGCATTGTTTGCCCGCGAAGACGGCGCTGACTTGGTATGGTCTCGTCCCAAGCCTCAATAGATCTATACGAAACGCAGCTCCGCGCGTTTACCTAAGGCACGCGCCAGCTTCTCAATTGTTGCTGGCGTGGGCCATTGACCGCTTTCGAGCCTTGAAACTTGGGCTTGCGTCATGCCGGCTTTTTCGGCGAGCTGCGCTTGTGTAAGGCCCGCTTCGGCCCGCGCTTTAATCATCGCGCTGGCTACCGCATATTCTGGAGTCAATTCATCATAAGCCGCTTTGTTTTTGGGATCTGCC
>JBMYWT010000083.1:6328-11732 GCA_049607665.1 Maricaulaceae bacterium | reverse complement strand
ACCAATGAGGATATGATTACGGATATTTTCCGCAGTTTTGTGAGGTCTTACAAAGACTTACCGCAAATTCTTTATCATATTCAGTGGAAGTTTCGCGATGAACGCCGTCCGCGTTTTGGCGTGATGCGTGGCCGTGAATTTTTGATGAAAGATGCCTATTCCTTTGATCTCTCGCCCGAGGCCGCGCGCCTTAGCTATAATAAAATGTTTGTGGCGTATTTGAATACTTACGCGCGTCTTGGCCTGAAAGCCGTGCCGATGCGAGCCGATACGGGCCCGATTGGCGGCGAGCTATCCCATGAATTTCTGATCCTTGCCGATACGGGTGAGAGCGAAGTGTTCTGCCATAAGGACTTGATTGATATGCCCGCGCCGGGCGACGTTGATTTCGACAGCGACCTGCAAGCGCTCGTGGATGAGCGCACGGCGCTCTATGCGGCGACGGAAGAAATGCATGAGCCGGACGAATTTGCCAAAGTGCCAGCGGATAAACAGCTAAAAGCGCGCGGCATTGAAGTTGGTCATATTTTCTACTTTGGTGATAAATACACCAAGCCAATGGGCGCGACGGTCATGGGCCCCGACAGTAAAGATATTAACGTGATGATGGGCAGCTATGGCGTCGGTGTCTCGCGTCTTGTCGGCGGTATTATCGAAGCCAGCCATGACGAGAACGGCATCATTTGGCCGAAATCTGTCACGCCATTTGGCGCAGGGATCATCAACCTCAAAGCAGGCGACGAAGCCTGTGACGCGGCTTGCGAAGACCTTTACAGCAAACTCAGTGCGGCGGGTATTGATCCGCTCTATGATGACAAAGCCGATCGCGGCGGCGTGAAATTCGGACGTATGGATTTAATCGGCCTGCCGTATCAACTCGTGGTCGGTCCGCGCGGCGTCAAAGAAGGCGTCGTTGAGGTCAAAGATCGCAAGACCGGCGAGAAGCAAAACCTATCGCCAGATGAGACGCTAAATATGCTCACAGCGGCCTACGCGGACGTTTAAGTGAACGCGCCAACCGACATGTCCGAAGCCATGATAGGCGGCCAAAACCGCCCCTTTGGCAAAGTTGAGCGCATGATTGCGCGTCGGTATCTTGGCGCGAAGAAAAAAGAAGGCGGCGTCGGCTTGATCGCAGCGCTCTCCTTTATTTGCATCATGTTGGCTGTGGCGTCGATGATTATCATTATGTCGATCATGAACGGCTTTCGCGGAGAGTTGATCCGCCTGACCATTGGCTCTCAAGGCCATATGTATGTGGCATCATCCAGCCCGCGCCCCGCGCCCGACGCCGTAGCGGCCCTAGAAGCTCGCTTAAATGCCGCAAAAGGCGTAGAGACAGCTTTTGAAATGACGCAGGATAATACCTTTGTTCAAACCAGTAACCGCATGTCTGGCGCGCAGGTCACAGGTATCTCAGCTGCGAATTTACAAAGTTTCCAATTGGTGGCGGATAATCTTATTATGGGCTCCCTAGAGGGATTTGGCACGGGCAATGGATCGTCAAACCAGATCGCGATTGGTTCTGGCGTTGCGGCCGTTTTAGATGTCTCTGCTGGTGATACGGTTGTTGTCTATAGCCCGCGCGTAAGAGTTACGCCTATGGGCTCGCGCCCGATTAGCAAGACCTATACGGTTGGCGCGGTCTTCCAAATGGGCCTCGATATTGCCGATAGTTCCTATATTTATATAGGCCTCGAACAGGCTAAGCTTTTGTTTAATGATGGAAAAACGGACGGCACTATACAGCTCCGCCTGAATGATCCTGATGATATTGATAATATGATCCAGCCGATTGCCAATGCGGCGGGCGAGCCTGTTTTCATTGAGACATGGAAAGATCGAAACCAAACCACAGCCACGGCGCTGCGGACAGAGCAAATTTCCATGCGGCTTGTCTTTATGATTGTGGTGTTGATTTCAACCTTCCCAATTTTGTCCGCCATGATCATGTTGGTGAAGAATAAGTCGCGCGATATTGCGGTTTTGCGGACGATCGGGACATCAGGCGGCGGCGTGTTGCGGATATTCTTTATGTCTGGCGCAGCGATTGGCGTGCTCGGCACGATAGCGGGGCTTTTGATAGGGATAGCCTTTTGCCTGAATATCTCATCCGTCCAAGGCGCTATTGAGTTTGTAACGGGCGTAGAGCTTTTCCCCGCCGATGTTTACAATCTGTCTGGTGGCATTCCAGTAAAAGTCGTCTGGACAGAGGTGATGGGCGTCGCGTTTTGGGGTTTCCTTATTACTACGCTCGCGACCTTCTTCCCGGCGCTGAGCGCGTCTAAAATCGATCCTGTGGATGCGCTGCGTTATGAATAAGAACATGCAACAACAAGCGCGCCCGATCCTCTCCGTTCGCAACCTTCACCGGACATATAAATCTGGCGAAGGTGTTCTAACCGTTATGGCCGGAGCCAATATTGATATTTACCCCGGCGAAATGGTCGGCCTTGTTGGGCCATCAGGCAGCGGTAAATCGACCTTGCTGCATGCGGCGGGCCTGCTTGAGAAACCCGATGACGGGCAGGTCTTTATCAATGGTCGAGAGTGCCTCAAACTATCCGATAATAAACGCACGGCGATTCGCCGCGAAACCATTGGCGTGGTCTATCAGTTCCATCACTTGCTCAAAGAATTTACCGCGCTTGATAATGTCGCGATACCACAAATGATTTCGGGTAAATCGCTCAAGGCTGCCCGCGCGGAGGCAACGCGCCTCTTAACGCTTATGGGCCTCCAAGAGCGCATGGATCATAATCCGTCGCAAATGTCAGGCGGTGAGCAGCAGCGCGTAGCGATTGCTCGGGCTCTGGCAAATAAACCGCAGATCCTGCTCTCTGATGAACCGACGGGTAATCTTGATCCGGCAACCTCGGCCCATGTGTTTCGCTCGCTTTTAGACCTCACGCGGCGCGAAGGTGTCTCAGCTTTGATTGCGACACATAATATGGAATTAACCCAATATATGGACCGTGTTTTGACCGTTCAAAACGGCATGATCGTCCCCATTCCTGGTGCAGGCCGAGGCGTCGCTGTTCGGGCATAAATCCGTAATATAAAGATATCATGATGTCTTTATATGAGTTTTGCCCTCATTCAATTCACACGGACTTTACGTCAAAATGCTGCAAGCATGCTGTGTTTATGCTGCATAGATGCTGTAGCTATGCTGTGAAGATGCTGCATCCATACTGTAAGAATGCTGTATGACTCTGGGTTGAACTGGGCGTTGATTGCTTGCAAAGATAGAAAAAACTGGGTGTTGAGCTATTTTGCATTCCCGCGCTCAGCCACAGCATAAAATACGCCGCCCGCCACGATTAACCCCGCCGCAAAGGCCGCTTTGGAGGGTTCCTCTATGACCACAAAGACCAGCGTGAACAGCGTCAGAGCGATATAAATAAGCGGGGTGAGGGGGTAGCCCCAAGTTTTAAAAGGGCGCTCCAAATTGGGCTGTTTAATCCGCAGCCAAAACACGCCAAACACCGCCAAAAGACTATTTAGCGCGAGCATGGCACCTGCAAAAATCACGATAAAATCAAAACTAGAAGTTATGATAAAAAACAGGGTGATAGCGGACTGAAAATAGATCGCATTACGCGGAACACCGTCCTTATTGGTGTGCCCTAAAAACCGCAGAGAGTAGAAATCTTCGCCGACACTTTGCAGCGCGCGCGGCCCTGCAAGCACCATGGCGCTGACCGTTGAAATCAGCAGCAGCGATAACATAAGCCCCGTTAGGCGCGCGCCGGTATCGCCGAAAATATAACGTGCGGCAATGTAGCCAACCTCTTCTTTTCCTTGCATTATTTCAATAGGCGCGGCACGAAGGAATGTGAAATTCAAGGCCACATATAACGCCATAACAAGTGCTGTGCCGCCGATAAGAACGCGGGGTAAATCACGCTGAGGGCGCTCCATTTCACCGCTAATATATGTCGCCGCATTCCACCCCGTATAGGCATAGGACACATAAATTAGCGCAACAGCATAGGGCGCGCTCGCCATAACTGAAATGTCCGTGGATTTTGGCATGAAATCAATGGCTTGTGGACTTTCAAGGAGGAAAAAACCGGCAAGGCAAAAGCCAATAATGAGCATAATTTTAAGCGCCGTAAAAACGGTTTGAAATTGCCCGCTTCCGCGCCGCGTTCGCCCGTGAATAAGCGTTGCTATCACGACAACGCCTATGGCTAGGCTCTTTTGTGTAAGTTCTCCATATTCACCAGGTAGCGACGCTGTAGCGTATTTCCCAAACACTATTGCGGCTGCCGCAACGGGGGCTGCAAATCCAATAACGGCGGAGATCCAGCCCGATATAAACCCGGCTGCGGGATGATAAATTTGGCCTAAAAAATTATACTCACCGCCAGATCTCGGCAGGGCTGCGCCTAATTCCGCGTAAGTCAAAGCCCCGCAAAGTGCGGCTATGCCGCCTAAAATCCACAACATTATCAAGGGGAAGCCCGCTTGGATATCAAGGAGTTGAAACCCCAAACTGGTGAAAACGCCTGTGCCGACCATATTGGCAATGATAATCGCAGCGGCGGTTCTGGGGGCGTAATAACTTCTCATGGCGACACGCTATAAGCTGCCATGCGGCGCGGCAAGTGTGGTTTTGGCCTTTGATTAAACTCAGGGAAAACGTCTTGAAAATAGTTGTTATAAAAACTTTCTTGACGAACATAACAAGAACAAATAGAACAAAGATAGAACGAACGTCAATTTACTTGGGGATAGACTATGAAACAGCTCGCAACAGATATCAGCTCTGGCTTCATTATGGCCGGCTTTGTGTCCATGATGACATTCTGGATGATGATTCTCGCGGGATAATCCCGCTTAAGCTTACAGGAGGGGACATATGGCTAGCCGTTTGCCGATATATGTCCCGCTGCGTTGCCGCTCTCCATACTCCATGCTCGAAGGCGCTATGCGCATGGGCGATACAGCCAAACGTGCACGTGAATGGCGGTTGCCTGCCATAGGACTTGCCGACACCAACAGCATGTGCGGCGCGCTTGAGTTTTCTGGCGTTATGATCGGTACAGGCATTCAGCCGATTATGGGGTGCACGCTCTCCGTTGATCTTGAGGGTGAGATGCAGCCCGGGCGGATTAAACGTGATCCTGACGGGACTATGGCTATCTTTGCCCAAAATGAAACGGGGTATGAAAATTTGATGTCGCTCTCTAGCGCGGCATTTCTTGAAGTTGAAGCCACTGATCTTCCGCATATCAAAGCCTCCCGCCTTGAAGGGCACACAGAAGGCGTTATCGCGCTTACGGGCGGGCCTTACGGCGCGCTTAACCGCCTTATAGTGGCGGGACAAATCAAAGAAGCAGAAGACTGGCTTGATAAACTCATAGGGCTTTTTCCAAACCGTTTATATGTAGAGCTA
>JBMYWT010000083.1:0-6318 GCA_049607665.1 Maricaulaceae bacterium | reverse complement strand
GCCTGCCGCATGAAATTGAGGCGGAAAAGCACCTAATTGATTGGGCTTATGAGAAAAACCTTCCGCTTGTCGCGACGAATGAAGCCTATTTCCTCGATTCTGATATGCACAAAGCTCATGATGCTTTACTCGCGATTTCCGAAGGCAGCTATGTGCTTGAGAAAGACCGCCGCAAAGTGTCGAAACAGCATTATTTTAAATCGCCAGACCAAATGGCTGATTTGTTTAAAGACATCCCTGAAGCCATTGAAAACACAGTCGATATTGCGCGCCGCTGTACCTATCATTCATTGCCGCGCGATCCAATTTTGCCTAATTTTGGGGATGGCTCTCAGAGTGAGGGAGATATCCTTGCTGACCAAGCGCGCGAAGGCCTAGAAGCGCGCCTGCAAGCCAACCCCATGGCGGCCACAAAAGAAGCGTATTTCGAACGGCTTGATTTTGAACTCGGCGTTATTCGCAAAATGGGTTTCCCCGGCTATTTCCTTATCGTTTCCGATTTTATCAAATGGTCCAAGGAACAAGGTATTCCTGTCGGGCCAGGCCGTGGCTCAGGTGCGGGCTCTGTTGTGGCTTGGGCGCTTACGATTACCGATTTGGACCCGCTGCGTTATGGTCTTCTGTTTGAACGATTTTTGAACCCTGAACGGATCTCAATGCCCGATTTCGATATCGACTTTTGCCAAGAAAGGCGCGGCGAAGTTATCCGCTACGTGCAGCGCAAATATGGTGACGCCCAAGTGGCGCATATTATCACCTTTGGTACGCTGCAAGCCCGCGCTGTTGTGCGTGATGTTGGCCGCGTTCTGCAAATGCCGTTGGGGCAAGTCGACCGCCTCGCCAAACTCGTGCCGTCCAATCCTGCTAACCCTGTTACGCTAGGCGAGGCGATTGGCATGGAGAAGGCGCTGCGCGAGGCGCGCGATACCGAACCTGCCGTGCGAGAGCTTCTGGATATCGCGCTAAAGCTTGAAGGGCTTTACCGTAATGCCTCTACGCATGCGGCGGGGGTTGTGATTGGGGACCGTCCATTAACGCAGCTTGTGCCGCTTTATCGTGACCCGCGCTCGGATATTCCGGCGACGCAATTTACGATGAAATATGCCGAAAAAGCTGGATTGGTGAAGTTTGACTTTTTGGGATTGAAAACTCTAACAGTTATCGACCGTACGCTTAAGTACCTCAAAGGGCAGGGCATTGATCTAGATATTGACTCTGTCGATACGAATACGCCGGGATCATATACGAACCTTGCCGAAGGATTGTCAGCAGGCGTGTTCCAGCTTGAGAGTTCCGGTATGCGCGATGTTTTGCGCAAAATGGCTCCGGATTCTATTGAAGAGCTGACCGCTCTGATCTCGCTTTATCGTCCGGGGCCGATGAAAAATATCGACACCTATATTGACCGTAAATTTGGCCGTCTTGAGATTGAATACCCGCATCCAGACCTCGAAGGTATTCTCAAGGAAACCTACGGGATTATCATTTACCAAGAACAGGTGATGCAGATCGCGCAGGTGCTTTCGGGATACTCCCTCGGCGAGGCGGATATGCTTCGGCGGGCTATGGGTAAAAAAGACCAAGCAGAAATGAACCGCCAAAAGTCACGCTTTGTGAACGGTGCGGTTGAACGGGGTGTGGATAAGGGCAATGCGGCGGATATTTTCGAACTTGTGAACGAATTCGCGGGTTATGGTTTTAACAAATCTCACGCGGCGGCTTATGCGCTTATTTCTTTCCGCACGGCCTATCTAAAGGCGTTTCATCCAACCGAATTCATCGCCGCGATTATGAGCCTTGATATCGCCAATGTCGAAAAACTTGCGCAATTCTACCAAGAAGCCAAGCGGATGGAAATCAACATAAAACCGCCGTGTATTAATACTTCAGGCGCAGATTTTGAAGTGGAAGACGGTGCTGTTTTATATGCTTTGGGCGCGCTTAAAAATGTAGGAACAGAGGCTATGCGCCATGTTGTCGACGTTCGCGAAGAAGGCGGGCCCTTCACAGACCTTTATGATTTCGCGCGCCGAATTGATACGCGTATCGTCAACAAACGCGCGATTGAGAACCTCGCGCGCGGCGGAGCGCTTGACGTTTTAGAACCGAACCGCGCGAAAGTTTTGGCGTCTGCGGCGACCTTGCAATCTGTTGGCGCGCGGGCGTCGGAGGAACGAAGTTCCAATCAAGGCGGATTGTTCGGCGAGGCGGATGTGACCATGGCGGAGCCGGACCTGCCGGATGTTGAGCCGTGGAGTAATACGGATCAGCTCGATCATGAACTTGGCGCGATTGGTTTCTATCTTGGCGGGCACCCCCTTGAGGATTATGCTGCCCATCTTGCGAAACGCAAAACCATATTGGCGGCGGATATTGAGAGCCGCTATCAGCGCAAAGACCAAGTCATGCGCCTTGCAGGCGTTGTGCGTAAACGCCAAGAGCGTGTGTCGAAACGCGGGAAACGCTTTGCTTATATAGCTATGTCGGATCCGTCAGGAGATTATGAGGTCTTTGTCGGTGAGGGGCTTTTGGGGGCCAAGCGGGATATTTTGGTGGCAGGCGCGCTTGTTGAAATATCCGCCAAGGTCGACCAAAGAGATGGCGAGATCAGGATTTTTGCAGACACCATTGAAGCGCTAAATATGCAAGAGACCGTGGCCGCGACAAAGGGCCTGCTTATTCGAATGCGATCTGCAAGCCCTGAGAGTTTGGACGCGCTGCAAAATGCGCTAGAGGCCTTAAAGGCGGCGCCTGCTAAACATATGGGTTATATCGAAGTGATTGCGCCTTTAGGGGCATCACGGGAAGGGCATTGGAAGCTGCCGGGTAAGGTCGGAATCGATCCAAATAACCGTAAAACGCTCAAGCTGGTCAAAAATGTCGAAGTTATCGAAGATATACTGGCTTAAACCACTGTAAATACGCCTAAAAAAGCACTTGCATCCCTAACGAAGCCTGATAAAAGCGCGGCTTAATTCGCACATGAGCGAAGGTTTTTGCCATATAGGCTCTAATCTACTCCGGTGAAGACGGATAATCCGCCTTCCACGTTCATGTCAGGCCAACCGGACAAAGGAAATATTCCATGGCACTACCTGAATTCTCTATGCGTCAACTGCTCGAAGCAGGCGTACACTTTGGTCACCAAACACACCGTTGGGATCCAAAAATGGCACCTTACATCTTTGGTGCGCGTTCAAACATCCACATCATGGATCTTTCGCAAACAGTTCCTCTTTTGCACCAAGCGCTTGTTCAAGCGCGTACAGTTGCCTCTAAAGGCGGCCGTATCCTATTCGTTGGCACAAAACGCGCGGCTTCAGAGCCTGTAGCGAACTCAGCTAAGCGTTGTGCTCAGTATTACGTGAACCACCGTTGGCTCGGCGGCATGCTAACAAACTGGCAGACAGTGTCTAAATCAATCGCACGTTTGCGCGAGCTTGAAGGCATGATGGACGAGAACGGCACAGTCGGTCTTACGAAAAAAGAAGTTCTTCAGCTTACACGCGAAAAAGACAAGCTCGACAAAGCGCTTGGCGGGATCAAAGATATGGGCGGCAAACCCGACCTTATGTTTGTGATCGACACAAACAAAGAAACAATCGCGATTAAAGAAGCGCGCCGTCTTGGTATTCCTGTTATCGCGATCTTGGACACAAATTGTGACCCAGCATCTGCGGATTTCCCAATTCCAGGGAATGATGACGCGGCTCGCGCTATCTCGCTTTACTGTGACCTAATGGCAGACGCCATTTTGGACGGCATGACAGAATCAGCTGTGAACATGGGCGTTGACGTCGGCGCGGCTGTTGAGCCTGTTGTTGTTCTTGAAGCAGAGGCAGCTCCGGCGGCCGAAGCGGCTCCAGCAGCTGCTGCGCCTACAGCAGAAGCTTAAGCGACTTAAATATCTCGGCTCTCATTGAGGGCCGCAGACTTTAAAATTTCTCAAACGCTCCTATATGCGGAGCGAATTAGACTTTAATGGAGATTGATATGGCCCAGATTACGGCTGCATTAGTGAAAGAACTGCGCGATAAAACGGCCGCAGGCATGATGGATTGTAAAAAGGCGCTCAATGAAACGGGCGGCGATTTAGAGGCGGCGATTGATTGGCTGCGCACCAAAGGTATCGCGAAAGCGGATAAGAAATCAGGCCGTGTCGCGGCTGAAGGTCTTGTCGCATTGGCTCAAGGTGGAAAAACAGCGGCTTTGGTCGAAGTTAACTCTGAAACAGATTTCGTATCACGTAACGAAGAATTCCAAGCCACAGTGGCGAGCATCGCAGAACTAGCGCTCGGCAATGCCAATACGGCAGAGCTTGCGGCTGCGAAAATGGCAGGCGGCGAAACAGTAACAGAGCACATGACTGCCCTCGTTGCGAAAATCGGCGAGAATATGAACATGCGCCGCATGGAGCGTTTACAGGTCGAAAACGGCACAGTTGCAGGCTATATGCATAACGCAGTTAGCGGCAATATGGGCAAGATCGGCGTACTTGTTGCGCTCGAATCAACGGCCGACGAAGCGAAGCTTACTGAGCTTGGCAAGAAAATCGCTATGCACGTTGCGGCGACTAACCCGCTCGCGCTTAACGTTGAAGATCTTGACGCATCTGTTGTCGACAAAGAGCGCCAAATGCTCGCCGACGAAGCGCGCGAATCTGGTAAGCCAGAAGCGATCATCGACAAAATGGTTGAAGGCCGCATGACAAAGTTCTTTAAAGAATCTGTTCTTATGACACAGATTTTCGTGATGGACGGCGAGCGTTCAATCGAAGCTGTTATTGCTGACGAAGCAAAAGCGCTCGGTGCTGACATCAAAATGACCGGCTATGTGCGTATGGCGCTCGGTGATGGCATTGAGAAAAAAGAAGAAGATTTTGCGGCTGAAGTTGCAGCGGTTGCTGGCGCTTAAGTCTCTTTACTAATTTAAAATTTAAAACCCCGTATGCCCCTTATGGCTGGCATGCGGGGTTTTCTTCGTTATAACGGATGAAAATTCATTCGAATCATATGTCGATATCTGGGAGATCGCCTTGGGCAATCCTTATAAATATGAACGCGTCTTATTAAAGATATCTGGCGAAGCCCTTATGGGGGAACAAGCCTACGGCATTGATGTTGCCATGACATCTCGCGTAGCCAAGGAAATCGCCGAGGCCCATTCAAAAGGGTTGCAAATCGCGCTTGTGATTGGTGCGGGCAATATCTTCCGCGGGCTATCGGCTCAGGCGGGCGGTATTGAGCGTTCAACCGCAGATTATATGGGCATGCTGGCGACAGTAATGAATGCTCTTGCGATGCAATCGGCGCTAGAACAGCATGGCGTAGACACGCGCGTTATGTCGGCCATTCCAATGACAACAGTATGTGAACCTTACATTCGCCGCCGTGCTGTACGGCATATGGAAAAGGGTCGCGTCGTGATTTTTGCGGCGGGTACAGGCAATCCATATTTTACTACTGATACAACCGCAGCCTTGCGCGCGGCAGAAATGAACTGTGAAGTCCTTCTGAAGGGGACACAAGTAGACGGCGTTTATGATTCGGATCCAAAGACTAATCCGAATGCAAAGCGCTTTGAGACATTGGACTATCAGACTGTTTTAGCTAAAGATTTACGCGTTATGGACGCGTCGGCTGTGACATTGATGCGGGATAATAAAATCCCTATAATCGTATTTTCTTTGCACGAACAGGGCGGCTTTGATGCCACGCTGCAAGGCAAGGGTGTTTGCACTACGATTAAGTCAGCTGATTAAAGCTGCGGCGAAAGAAGGACTGAAGATATGGCCGGTGATTTTGACCTCAAAGACTATAGAAAACGCATGGACGGCGCGCTGTCTGCGTTGAAATCCGAATTTGCCGGATTGCGTACGGGACGGGCAAATGCCGCCCTCCTCGATACGATCACCGTTAATGCTTATGGTTCGGATACGCCGCTTAATCAGGTTGGGTCTGTGACCGTGCCCGAAGCGCGAATGCTTTGTGTAAATGTATGGGATAAGTCTCTTGTTGCGTCAGTTGAGAAAGCCTTGCGTCAATCAAACCTGGGGATCAACCCTGTTGTTGATGGACAGACGTGCCGTATTCCGATGCCGCCGCTCACGGAAGAGCGTCGCCGTGATCTCACAAAGGTTGCAAGCGGATATGCCGAAAATGCTAAAGTGGCTGTTCGTAATGTTCGCCGCGACGCAATGGATACGCTCAAGAAACTTGAAAAAGACGGTATGGGCGAGGATGAGCAAAAGGCACATTCTGGCGATGTGCAAAAGGCCACAGATGCTGTGATTGCCAATATTGACGAAGCTCTTGGCGT
>JBMYWT010000082.1:0-11873 GCA_049607665.1 Maricaulaceae bacterium | reverse complement strand
CGGATGAGATTCTCGGTGCGCATATGATCGGCGCCCATGTTGGTGATCTGATCGCCGAAGTGTGCGTGGCCATGGAATTCCGTGCGGCCTCCGAAGACATCGCCCGCACCTGCCACGCTCACCCGACGATTTCCGAAGCCGTCCGTCAGGCCGCAATGGACGTTGAAGGCTGGACGATGCAAATGTAGTGAGGGCAGGTGTAGTGAGAGTTGATGCTAGCTCGACTTTTTCACAAAGGCTGAAATAATCACAATGCGTTGGCCGTTCACGCGGCCTTCGATATGCAGCGGGTTATCCGTCAAGGATATCCCGCGCACGGCTGTTCCGCGCTTGGCGGTAAATCCCGCGCCTTTGACAGGCAGGTCTTTGATCAGGGTCACCGTATCACCTGCCGCCAGTGTCGTCCCATTGGCGTCTTTGGCGGGCGCCCCGCTTGGGGCGGAGATCATGCCAGCTTCGGCCCACTCCGTAGTGGCTTCATCCAAATAGAGCATCTCAAGCGCGTCTTGCGCAAAGCTCTCATTCGGCATGGCAGACAAAAGACGATACGCTGTGACTTGCACGGCAGGCACTTCGCTCCACATACTCCCGTTCAGACATTGCCAATGATCGGCGTACGCGGCAGGCGAAGCCATAGCCGAAACGCAAGCCGCGCAAATCGCAATATGGCTAGGCGAAGGAGAATTAGGCACATCCTGCGCGCTTGCCTCGCTCGCGCCGCAGAGTTCACAGGTCCCGCCAGAACGGTCTAAAGCTGTTTGTGGATTAGGCATGGGCGTGCTTTCAAAATGATGAGCGCTTATAACCTGTCGCTGACCTAAAGGAAGAAGAAGTTATGCCCTCGGATGGGCGGCCTTATGAATACGCATGAGCGCGCTTGTATCGACGTCGGTATAGCGTTGCGTGGTGGATAGGCTGGCGTGACCGAGGAGCTGTTGGATGGTACGCAAATCGCCGCCGCCCGCCAAGAGGTGCGTAGCGAAACTATGCCGAAGGGCGTGGGGCGTGGCTGTGTCGGGTAGGCCTAATGCGCTGCGTAGTTTTTGAACTTCAGCTTGGATAACTCGCGCAGAAAGAATGCCGCCGCGCGCGCCTCTGAAAATAGGGTCATCCGAATTTGGCGTGAACGGCGAGAGCGCAGCGTAACGCGTGACGGCTTCGGCGACGGCGGGCAGTATCGGCACGAGGCGTGATTTGCCGCCTTTACCTGTGATTATGAGGCGATCATTTAATGGGAGCTGTGCAGGCGTTAGGGACAGAGCTTCGGATATCCGCAATCCTGCTCCGTAACAGAGCATCAGCACGGCCACATTTCGCGCCTCAATCCACGGTTCTTTCGTGTCGAGTGTTCCTGTGACGGCTAAGAGCTGCGCGCCCTCGATGGATAAAGCTTTGGGGAGGGGACGTTTCGCGCGCGGGCCTTTGATGAGGGCAAGGGCGTCATTGCGAACATCCCAGCGGCGCTCGATATATCTGTAAAATGTACGCAACGCCGAGAGCTGCCGCGCGAGCGAGGCGGCGGATAATGGTTTATCACCGCGCCGTCGAGACGCCAGATAGGCGCGAAAACCTTGTGTGGTTACGCCCGTTATATCGGGTAAGGTGAGGGCCTTACCCAGATGCTCCGACGTAAATCTCAGAAACGCTGAAATATCACGTTGATAGGCTTCGACGGTTTTATCCGACAACCGCCGCTCCCCTGCGAGGTGCGCGAGGAAAATCGTAAGGACATCAGTGGCGGGAATTTTCTGCAAAGCGGCCATAGGGCTTTATGGCGGCAAGGTAGTTAATAATGGGTGTTTGCGCTTTGACACATCACCTCGCACTTGCAAATATATCTCTACATTAGAGATGCATATGGGGAGATCATCATGGACGATATTTTTGGACCGATTACGCAGCTTGGTTTTTTGACGGATAATATAGAAGAAACCGCAGAAGCGTGGACGAAGACGCGCGGCGTTGGCCCGTGGACGAAAATGCCAAATGTGACGATGGAGGCGGTGATGGACGGCGCGCCTGTACAGCTTAACATCGACGTGGCTTTGACCTATCAGGGTGATGTGCAGATCGAGTTGATCCGTCCGATTTGTGATAGTCCTTCGCCCTATCTAGCGAATAAAATCGCGGGCATTTGGGGCGCGCATCACATTCAATATGAAACCGATGACATGGCGAAATCTCTAGAGATCGCCAGGGACGCAGGGCTAGAGCTGGCGTGTACGATTGAGCAAGGCGATAGTATTTACACTTACCTTCGCGGGCCAATGGGCTGGACGGAATTAATGCAGGCTGGGTCGGGAGTTAAGGCGTTGTTTCAGATGATAAAAGCCAAAAGCGTGGGGTGGGACGGTAAAGAGACCATCAGCGATTTCGGCCTGTAGAGGGTTTGCTGATAAAATGCTATAAAGCGCAATCACATTGCGACTATGCCCGAATTTTGAGGAGGAAAGAATGAAATATTTAGGCCTAATGATGGCGGGCGCGCTGCTCTGTGGTTGCCAAGTCGAGAGTACATTGCACGAAGATAATATCAAAACTATAGCCGTAACGGGTGTTGGCGAAGTGCAGGTTATGCCGGATTTGTTCGTGGTTTCGGGCGCGATTATCAAGAAAAATGAAACCTCGAAAACGGCGATGAACGAAGTCGCCGAAGTGGTGAACTCCATGCAAGGATTTATGAGCGGTAGCGGGGAGTTGACGCAATCGGATTTTAATTTTGCCTCTGTCAATACGGTTGGCGTCAAAGACCCTGATTGCTTATTGTTTAATGAAGAGGCCGACCGTACGAATAATACGCTGCGGAAAGGCGAAAGACGCGTGAAACGCAAAATTTGTAACGACGTCGCTCAGCAATCCTCACTGACATTTACCTTCACAGGCGGGCCACCGGAAAAGGCAGGCTTTGCGCTTTCGCGTTTTTCAGAATCGGGAGCCATCCGCCTGAAATTGGATGGCTACCGCGTCGAAAATTTGGAAGAAATAGAACTTCAGGCCGGAGAGTTGGCAGTGAAAAATGCTCGCGAAAAGGCTGACCGTATCGCGGCGGCGGCGGGCACAACGGTTAGTGGTGTGTTGGATTTGAACGGATTTAATACGACCTATAACCAAGGTCAAACGCGCCAGACCTATGTGAACACATCGGGCGCTGGCGAAATATTGCAAAACCGCGAAGACCGCGATCCCGTAGAGGTCACGGATATGCAGCTAGAGGCGGGGCCGCAAACGGTTTCCGCGTCAATCCAGTTGGAGTTTATTTATGAATAGGCACGCGGTTTGGGGCTCGGCGCTTGCGCTGACATGGGGACTGACGGCCTGCCAAGCGAAAACAGAGGTTGCGCCTTTAAATCATAATGACGTGCAGGCCTATAATAGCTGGCTAGCGAAGCAAGACATGCCTGAGCACGAAGGGTTTGACGCGAAAGCTTTGGGTGTCTCCGCCGCAGGAAAGGTGAAAGCCGTTCCCGATATTGCGGTCATTACGGCGCAAATTAAAGCGAAGGATTTAAACGAATCCAAGGCGTTTAATCAGGTGTCTGAATCTGTTACGGCGATTGACGCAGCCCTGCGCGGCCAAGCGGTAGAGATCAACTTTTTAGGGATCGGCTCTTTTGTTAACCGCGATGAAGTTTGCCAAAGTGAAAACGCGCTCGCACAGACGCGGCATTCAAACATCCAATCGGATTATTGGTTTAATAAGCGCCTTGAGAACCGCGGTGATAAAGACACCAAGCGCCGTGAAATGAAACCACGTTTGAAGCAAGCGATTTGCGATATTACGGACATTCAAGTTGCGCTAAATATGGTCGTTCGCGCACCGGCCTCTGAGGCAGGTGCGGTGCTTAAAACGCTCACGGATCAAGGCGCAGATGCGGTGCAGCTCTATGGTTATGATTTTTCCGATTATGATGCGCTCTATCAAGAGGCCGCCGAAAAGGCCGTCACGCAGGCCCGTATGAAAGCGGAATTGATTGCTCGGGCAGCGGGAACGCAGCTTGGCGAGATTAAGGTAATGAGCCTTAGCGCGCCAGAACGCCAAAAACGTTATGGTCCTCAAGGCGCAATCGTTGGCGGCACATTTGGTAAGCCGACTGTGCGTCATGCGTCAAATTTTGGTGTGCTTCCGGCCGTTTTTGGGACGATTTCGGAGACTGTGGTAACGCAAGAAGCTTCGACCGAGCTTGTGACGGCACCTGCAACTTATGAAACGGTGCAAGAAACAATTGTCGTGCAACCTGCAACGGTTGAATATATAACCCTGCCAAATGGGTCGGTGCAGGAACACGTGGTTCCCGCTGTGACGAGAAATCAGTCACGCCGCGTTGTGAATCGGCCTTCGAGCACTCAAGAGCGCATTATCCCTGCTGTCACGAAACAAGTCACGCGGCGCGTGGTGAAAACACCAGCCCGTGCGATGGATTTAAGTGCGAGCCTAGAAGAAACGGCCCTAAATATGAGCCTACGTTCGGGTCCACAAACAATTACCGTAACGGCGCAAATGTCATATGATTATGTCACGCCAATTGACGGGAGCATTGTACCGAAAATGTAAACACGCACCTTGCCGCCCAAATGGTGAAGCGGCCAGTTAAGGGGGACTATGCCGCTTTTTGTCTTTGGGTTTTCGGGCAGGGTACGCGCTTATCTCGGTGCGTCACCATATTATGATGAAGCGTCGAGATAGCTTGGCTTCCTGTCGTTTTACATAAAAACGGAAAAAAGCCATGCAAGAGACACCCCACCCCAGCAAGCATCATGCGTCCACCAAACCTAAAGGAGGTCGCCATATGTTGGAGATAGCTCTCCCCCACAGATTTAGGATGCTCGGTAAAGGCTTTCATACAGGTAACTCCGTTGGGTGAACTCTCAGGAGCTACCCTATGGGAGGAGCTGCGTGAATTCATCCCAATATTTTGTGATATGATTGTTATTTTGGGAAAAATTATGCATATATGGCTATATGGTAGAAATTGATGATATAGATCGTAAAATTATTAGCCTATTACAAGTCGATGCGACGCAATCGATTCAGGATATTGCCGACCAAGTGGGGCTGACGAATAACCCGTGCTGGCGGCGGATTAAACGCCTTGAAAACGACGGCGTGATTACGGCGCGCGTGGCGGTGATTGACCCCGCCTCTATTGGCCTTGGCATGACGGCCTTTGTACGCATCCATACGGATAAGCACACGAAAGATTGGCTGGATAAGTTTAAATCCGCCGTGCGGCTCATTCCTGAAATTGTGGAATGTCACCGCATGACGGGGGATGTTGATTACCTGCTTAAGGTCATGGTGCGGGACTTGGTGCATTACGACCATGTCTATCAACGCCTGCTGGAGTATGTCCCAAGCCTTAGCGATGTGTCCTCGTCCTTTTCTATGGAAAGGCTCAAGGACGGTCACGTGATTGACCCGCGCGTTATTCCCTAGAGTAAAAACTCCGCAGCGAGCTCTTCGGCCTTTTCCCAGAGCTTACCGGCCAGTGCCATATCGCTCGCGAAACCTTCGGGCTCTTTGGGATTACAATCGGCGAAGTGGAGACCGTTGACGCTATCGAGTGACGGGTGAGCCGAGACGAAACAATGAGTCGCTGCGCCCTGCGCGATGGTACGTGTCCAAGGCCCCGCAAGGGCTGCGATCATCTTCACCGCAAAGCTTTTCGTGTCGCTCGCGAGGTTGGTGCGGATCACGCCAGGGTGAACGCTATTGGCGGTCACAGTCGAACCTTCGAGGCGGCGCGCCATTTCTTTGTTAAACAACATGACGGCGAGTTTTGAATGGCCATAGGTTTCAAGCGCGTCATATTTCTTTTCTGAAAAATCCAAATCATCAAAGGCAATGCCAACTTTCTTGGGCGCGGTGACATATCCTTCGCTGGCAACAATCGCGAGGCGTCCAGCGGGCGCTTTTTTCACAAGCGGGAGCAGGCGATTAATGAGGATGAAATGCCCCATAAAGTTCACGGCAAATTGCAGCTCAAGCGGCTCTGGGTAACCGTGCACAACCGTATAGGGCGGCGCCATCACGCCTGCATTGGTCAGGATGATATCGATGGTTTTGAATTTTGCGGTGATGGCATCTGCGCAGGCCACAACAGATTTAGGATCAGACAGGTCGCATTCAAACGGCGTGGCCGTTCCGTCCGTCACGCTCGCGCAAGCCGCGCTGGCTGCGTCCATCGTACGGTCAAGGCCAATCACATGCGCCCCGCGCATCGCCAAAACACGCATCGCCTCATTCCCAAGCCCCGACCCTACGCCCGTAATGAGGGCGGTCTTGCCCGAAAGGTCAACGCCCTCGGTAACGTCCGCCGCGCTAGATTTGCGGTTAAATCCTGAATTGAAATCGGCTGGTAATGACATGTGAAGTTCCCCATTTTTCTTTAGATTAGCGGAAGAATTTTGAATTGCAAACATGTGTTAATGTCGAGAATAACTATCTGAAGTTTTGGTGATGTGTTATATGATACCCACCCCTTTTGCATTCGTTCTTCCAAGGTAGTGTCGATGTATGATTATTTGAAACGACTGATAACAATAATTTCATTAGGGATAATCGTTTCTCTGCCTGCTCATGCATATGACGAAGTGGAGTGTAAGACTGTTAAAGCCTGCTATAATCAGGTTGAGGTCATTCATGCGCCCTTTTTAGAAAATATGAATCTCAAACCTGATCAAAATGGTAAAGCCTATGATCTGATAAAAGATTATAAACATGAGCTTTATTGGATAACCGATGAACCATGGAAGGTTCATGATGATGAGGGATTATTTGTTGATGATCAGCTCCCTTTAAGGTTGAAGGCGGGAATTTCATTTTATAAAAAATATTTCAAGTCTTCTAAAGTTTCTAACACGTCAAAAATAATACTATTTGTATCACTCAGAGAGTTTAAGTCGCAACTGGATCGTCGGCTTGGTATTGATCAGGGACAAATAAATCGCTTAGAAAAACGCCTTGCTGATTACCCTCTTAAGCGTGAGGAAAGCTCTTTATCAGATATAAAAAAGTCTTTGAAAGTCAGGAAGAAACGACGCGTCAAATTATTGCGATTACAGAAAAAATTTGAACGGGTTTATCCATTCGATGAAGATGATTACATGCATCATTACTTTAACCTTAAAGAAGCGATGATTACCTCCAGGCTAACGTTACGCGAGCCTGAACCTAATAAAAAAGGTAGGCCGACAACATATTTCGGGCCGCCTTTAGCCTATACTTATGTTAGATTTGAAGTCGACAAAGGTATGATAAAAACTCCAGAAAAATGGGTGGAACGTGCTCGGCCCTATTTAACGGACCCCCGCACGCGTCATGTAAAATCTACGATGAATTTTTTGTTCGAAAACGACACGGATACAGCTTTTTTAAAAGAGCTTGTTTTGCCGCGGTTAGACGGAAAAAGAGATTGGATGGATTTGGGTCACGCAATTTTATCCATCGCCAGTCATGAGGAATTGAGAAAGGATAAAGAGCTAAGGGCAAAAATTCAAACCTTGGCAAATGAGCACCCAATTTCATATATTCGAATGGAAGCGATTCGTGCTCTGTCGGATGAAAAAATTCGTGATTACGAATCTTGGGGATATGTTTTCCATAAAAGCCTTAATTATAAAGACAAAATAAAATCATTCCATAAAGATCAAATATATTGTGACGCTCCTATTGGCAGGGAAGGTACAAGTTTTGAATCAAATTCTGATTTCGAGAATTTCTATGTCCCAAAGAGAGGTCAGTTAAGCTGGGTACTTGATGCCGCTCAAACGCCTAAGGGTTGGCTTGTTGGACAACGTAAAGGCAGCGTCAGGCCGGGTTTTTTTTATTATGAAGAAGGCGGGGATCTTAAAGGCCATGAATTGGCAAGTCATAATTATGAATACGCGGATAATGTTTTCCGTTTGATAGAGGGCCCTGAACCTGGGCTATTTTGGGTGATTTTTGGCGTGTTCTATTTTCATGATCACGGGACGAGTATATATCAAGTTGATGCACGTAAGCAGCATTTGACTTTCACCAAAGTGAAGAGTTTTCCCGACTCCGTTTCCAAGGTCGTCGTTTTAGAAAATGGAGACGTTTTTCTTGATTTCAGTCCCAGAGCCCGCGAGGTAAAGCTCAAAGAAACGACCTTCGAAGAGTACATAAAAGCAAAAAACCCGCCGGTGATCTTTACAAAATCTGGTGGCTTAAAATCCGCCTGTGAAGTGAATGCCCCTGAACATTAAAAGAGAGGGCCCATTTCATTTGCCGACGTCTCTTAACCTCCCTATATATCCCCCATGTTAGGTTCGCTTTATAATACGGATGTCCTTACGCTGTCTTCGCAGCTTGAGAACACGTCTTTGGACGCGCCCGATGGGACGTCTCGGAAAGTGTCTAAGCTGTGTGGGTCGTGGCTTGAGGTGGATATTAATGTGGACGGCGATGTTGTAAGCGAGGTTGCGCTGCGGGTGCAGGCTTGCGCGCTGGGGCAGGCGAGCGCGGCGATTTTACAGGCTGGGATTATTGGCGCGGGATTGCCAGAGATTGAGACGGCGCGAGATGCGCTGCGGGCGATGCTGAAAGAGGGCGGAGATGCGCCGAGGGGTCGCTTTGAAAAACTCTCATTGCTGGCGGGCGTTGCGGAGTATCCTGCGCGGCATACGTCTACGATGTTGGCGTTTGACGCGGCTGTTGAGGCGGTGACGAAAGCGCTGGCAGTATGAAAAACCCGCTTATTCCAATCGCGCTCGGGCTGCTTAAATTTTATAAGGTCGTCCTCAGTCCGCCGCTCTCTGTGATCGGCGTGAAATGCCGTCATATGCCGTCCTGTTCGAGCTATTCTCAGGAGGCGATTATCGCCCATGGTTTATGGGCGGGGTGCTGGATGACTTTGGCGCGGCTTATTCGTTGTAATCCGTTTGGCACACATGGGGTTGATAATGTCCCCGAATGTATTACCAAGCCTCCTATATGGGCGCCGTGGAGATACGGTCTGTGGCGCGGAACACATAATAACGCTAGCGCGAGTCAATGCCATGATCACAGTCACATTCCCTGATGGAGCCACCCGCGAGTACGAGGCGGGCGTGACGGCAATGGAGGTGGCCAAGTCCATCTCCAAAGGTCTTGCCAAGAAAGTATTAGCCGCGAAAATCGACGGCGAGTTGCGCGACGCCTCGCGCGCGATTGAGGGTGATGCCAAGATTGAATTGGTGACGGCTGATGACCCCGAAGGGTTAGAGTTGATCCGTCATGATGCCGCGCATGTATTGGCGGAAGCGGTGCAAGAGCTGTTCCCCGGAACGCAGGTCACAATCGGCCCCGTTATTGAAAATGGTTTCTACTATGATTTCGCGCGCGACGAGCCGTTCTCCGATGAGGATTTCGCCGCGATTGAAAAGAAGATGCAGTTCATCATTAACCGCAACGACAAGTTCGAGCGCGAGGTCATGGACCGCAATGACGCGATCAAAATGTTCACTGACATGGGTGAAGCATTTAAGGCTGAGTTGATTTCTGATCTGCCCGAAGATGAAACCATCACGATCTATAAACAGGGCAAATGGTTTGATCTATGTTTGGGGCCGCATCTGCCGAGCACAGGTAAAGTCGGCAAGGCGTTTAAGTTGATGAAAGTGGCGGGGGCCTATTGGCGCGGCGACGCGACCAAAGCGCAACTCCAGCGGATTTACGGCACGGCCTGGGCGACGCAAGAACAGCTCGACGCGCATTTACATATGCTGGAGGAGGCCGAGAAGCGCGATCACAGACGATTGGGCAAGCAGCTTAATCTGTTTCACATGCAGCCCGAAGCACAGGGTATGGTGTTCTGGCACGACAATGGGTCAACGCTGTGGCGTCAGGTAGAGAATTATATTCGCCGCCGCCTGCAAGGTGCGGACTACCAAGAAGTCAAAACGCCGATGCTGATTAATAATAAGCTCTGGCAGGAAAGCGGGCACTGGGACAAGTTCCGCGAGAACATGTTTATCTCTGAAGTCAAGCACGGTAGCCACGAAGAAATTCACGCGCTTAAGCCGATGAACTGCCCTGCGCACGTTCAGATTTTCAATCAAGGCATGAAGAGCTACCGCGATCTGCCGCTGCGCATGGCGGAATTTGGCTGTTGTCACAGGAATGAACCCACAGGCGCGTTGCATGGTATTATGCGCGTGCGCGGCTTCACGCAGGATGACGCGCATATTTTCTGTACCGAAGATCAGATCACAGGTGAGACTGAAACGTTCATCACCTTGCTGAAATCTGTTTATAAAGATTTCGGTTTTGAAGATTTGCTAGTGAAATTTTCTGACCGCCCTGAAACGCGCGCTGGCGATGACGCCATTTGGGATAAATCCGAAGGCGCATTGATGGACGCAGTAAATGCGGCGGGTCTTGATGTTGTGCTCAATCCGGGTGAAGGTGCGTTTTACGGGCCGAAGCTGGAATTCGTCTTGCGCGACGCGATTGGCCGTGATTGGCAATGCGGTACGCTTCAGGTGGATTTCGTGGTGCCAGATCGTTTGGGCGCAAGCTATATTGGTGAAGACGATGCCAAGCATTGCCCCGTTATGCTGCACCGCGCGATCCTTGGGTCGATGGAACGGTTCCTTGGGATTTTGATTGAAAATTACGCAGGTAAATTCCCGCTCTGGCTTGCGCCGACGCAAGTGGTGATCGCCACGATTACGTCAGACGCCGATGGTTATGCCGAAGAGGCCGCCGCGAAATTGCGCGCGGCTGGTCTGCGGGTTGAGACGGATCTTCGCAATGAGAAGATCAACTATAAAATCCGTGAGCATTCTGCTGATCGTAAAATCCCGATCATTGCGGTTGTCGGCAATAAAGAGGCCGAAGAGGGCAAGCTTGCGCTTCGCCGTTTGGGCGGGGGGCGTAATCAAGAGATCGTGACATTGGATGAAGCCGTTACAATGCTCGCCGAAGAAGCCCTCGCGCCGGATCAACGGGGTTAAAATCATGGACCTACGCGGGTAATTATTATGCGCGGTCAACGGTCCTCTGCGGAACGTATAAATGCTCGTCTTGTGGATGTGGTGTTTGTGCTATGTCTTGTGGCGGGGCATGCGGGAGGGCTTGGTATAGCGCCGCTTGCCGCACTTTGTGGTTTATTTAGCCTGCTCATACTTCGCCCACGTTTTGAATTTAAAGCCGTCCCGCAATGGGCGCTGGCTATGCTCTTGTTTTTATCATGGGCCGCACTCAGCACATTATGGTCGCCCTATAAACCCAAAGGTTTTCCAAATGCCTTGAAAATATTCTTAGGAATTTGGCTTTATGTCGCGTGTATCCAAGGTTTCATGGCTGCGTCAGAGTCACCGCAAATCGGTGCGAGGCGTTTCTTTTGGGGCCTATGTTGTTTAGCCCTGACCTTCATTTTCGTTGATGTTGTTACAAATTACGGGCTTACTTTTCTATTAGATCGACCCACAGAAGGTGAAGATGTGATCGCTAAAGCAGGGGATGCGGAAATGAACCTGGGGCATGGCGTGACTTTTATTAATCTTCTTCTCGCGCCTGTTTTAGCCGTTGTGCTGTGGACGGAAAATAAAGGGCAATGGATTGCGACCGCATTTTTTGCATTACTTGTTTTAACCGCATTTTTAGGGGGGGTAAGCGTAGGTAGTATTGCGGCATTGGGAACTGTTGCCATGATGGGTGTAGCGGCGAAATTTCCTATATATTCAATAAAAGCTTTAACAGTTTTGGCTATGGGTATTATTCTTTTCGCACCTTTAATTAGTGCAGTTGCAGCTTGGCTTCCTTCAGAGCTGTTACGTTTAATGCCTTTTTCTTGGGAGCATAGAATCGTTACATGGACGCATGTCGGGATACAACTTCGTGAGGCCCCTTTGTTCGGGCACGGTTTCGA
>JBMYWT010000081.1:0-11958 GCA_049607665.1 Maricaulaceae bacterium | reverse complement strand
TTTATAAAAACTTCGACCCACGCTCACGCGTTATGCAGAAAACATGTCACAATGTTTTGGACGAACTTGGCATTAAAAATCCAATTTTGGACGTCGCCAAAGAGCTTGAAAAAATCGCTCTTGAGGACGAGTATTTTGTCTCCAAAAAGCTTTATCCAAATGTTGATTTCTATTCTGGGATCGTTTTGTCGGCCCTTGGGTTCCCGACATCCATGTTCACAGTGCTCTTCGCGCTTGCACGTACTGTGGGTTGGATTTCGCAGTGGAATGAGATGCAGGAAGATGCCAGCCAGCGTATTGGTCGTCCTCGCCAGCTTTACACAGGCGCAACGCAGCGTGATTACGTAGATCTCGCTAGCCGCTAGGCAGCCGCTAAAATATCAAGCACCCTTGCCGCGGCGCGCTCACTGGCCTTGCCTTGTGATCCGCGCATTTCGCGGCATTGCTGTGCCAGGCGTTCAGATAAACCCAGACGTAAGCCTTCATTCTCTAAAAGCCGTGTCATTTCTGCGGCAAGGTTTTCGCCAGTTGCATCGTCTTGTAAATATTCCGGCATGAGCGCTTCATTCGCCGCAATATTTACTAATGACACATAGCTTGGTTTATAAAGCCGTTTCGCAGCAAACCACGTCATACTGTTGAGCTTATATGCTACAACAGACGGGATTCCAGCGACGGCTAATTGGCTTGTCACCGTGCCCGAACACGCTATCGCCATATCTGCTGCGGCAAAGAGAGAGAGCTTTGCAGTCTCAGGCAGAAACACTATTTGGCTGTCACTCGCCATACTCATTGACGTAATTTTCGCCTCAAGTGTCGATGACATTAAGCTGATAAATTGCAACTGCGGATGACGGGATTGAAGAATAGCGACCGCATCTTGAATAGGCTGCCAAAGGCGATCTAGCTCTGAAAAACGGCTGCCGAAAAACAGAGCGCATATTGGTTTATCAAGATTTATTTTTGCAGAATACGCTGAGAGGTCATTTGCATTCCCACTTGTGTAATCCGTATCAAAGGCCGAATTTCCAACATAATATGTTGGCAAGTCATGTCGCGTAAAATAAGGCGCATCGAAACTATGTATGGTCAAAAGATGATCGACATATTTGGCTAATATCCGTGCCCGCCCTTCTCGCATGGCCCAAACTTGCGGGGCGACATACTTTATAATTTCGCCCTTATAGCCTTGTTTTTTCAATGTTTTTGCAACGCGCACCATAAAGCCCCAGCTATCGATTAAGACAACCGCGTCAGGGGATTCATCCATAATAGCGCTAACGGTTTGCTTTACCTTTTTTAAAACAAGGCCATATGACTTAAGAGCTTCGGCGAACCCCAATATAGAAAGATCCCGAATATCAAACAATGACGGCACGCCGCAAGCCGCCATAGCTGCGCCGCCAATACCTGTAAAATTGATATCTTCGTCACTTTGATTTTTCAGGGCTGTAATCATTGCCGCGCCGAGTTGGTCAGCCGAGTTTTCAACCGCAACAATGAAAATTGATTTTTGGGTCATGACCCGAGAGGTGTTGACGATTGCATATTTGGCAAGCCAGCAATGAATATATTATTCGCATCTGCCATTTTTATAACGTCTTCACGGTCAAGAACAAAACTCCGCCCGCTCTCCGTGACAATTCCGGCAAGCCCAGCCGCTTTGACAAGTTTGATCGTTTCAAGTCCAATTGTCGGTAAATCAATACGAGACTCTTGTCCCGGTTTCACCATTTTCGCAAGTACGCCTTTTGGCGTCTTCTCAGTTCCTCTCAGGGCTGCCGGTAGGGCCGATATACGCCGCAACATTCCATCTGTGCCCTCTTGAGCTTCTACAGCAAGCACGAGGCCGTCGCAGACTATCGCGGCCTGCCCGATATCAAGCGCGCCTATATGTTTGGCAATATAACAGGCTTTCTCTGCATCACGGCGATGATTTTGCCCGAGTTTAACAGAACCAAGTACACCTTCGGGCATTAAAATATGCGCGCAAAGTTCTTGCGGGCCAATCACCTCAAAACCCTCACGTTCAAATGTTTCAAGAATATAACTCAGTAGAGCATCATCGCCTTGCCGCGCCGCAGATATGACGCCCGGCAGCATTTTCCAACCTTTAAAATCGGGTTTCAATTTTGAAAAATCAGGGCGATCTATAATACCTGCAAAGCACACATGAGTGCATTTTTCTTTCTTAAAGGCCTTTGTAATAGCGCCGATTTTGGCAAGTCCAAAACGGCTCGCGTTCTTCAACTCATTCTGGGTATCATCTACAAAGTTTTCAATTGCGGCGATATAGATATCATATCCCGCAAGTCTGCATCCTTCGATAACGGCTAAAGGCAGCCCTCCGCTCCCAGCAATTAAGCCAACTTTCATGTGGCCTTATATCCCGAATGCGGCAGACAAATCGGGCGTTTGTCTTGCGCGCGTATAAATTCGACAATTTCCATGACCAGTTCGTGATCTTTATAAAGCCGGGATGTATCCGCGAGGCGCTCGGCGAATGTCCCCTCTTGGGCAAATAAAAGCCGGTAGGCCGCACGTAAGTCGCCAATGGTTTTTCTATCAAAGCCACGCCGCTTTAGGCCCACGATATTAAGCCCTGCCAAACGAGCCGTATTTCCAATAACAGACCCGTAAGGAATAACATCAGTTGTAACCGTTGCCATACCGCCAACAAAGGCGTGCGCGCCAATACGCGTAAATTGATGCACTGCGCATAGACCACCTAAGACAGCATGATCTTCGATCGTTACACAACCGCCGACTTGAGCGCCATTAGACAGAATAACGTGGTTGCCGACGCGACCTTCATGCGCCAAATGCGTACCTACCATGAAATAACAATCATTCCCGATTAGCGTCTCTTTGCGCCCCACATCTGAACCTGGGTGAATATTCACAAGTTCTCGGAATATATTGCGCTTGCCAATTTTAATACAAACTTCTCCGCCTTTATGTTTCAAATCTTGCGGCGGATGCCCCATTGAAACGAAGGGGTAAAGGACGCAATCATCATCGATATCCGTATGTCCTGCGAGATTGACTTGCGAGATCAAGCGAACATTGCGCCCCAATTTCACATTTTTGCCGACAACGCACAGTGGGCCAATATAGCAATTATCGCCGATAATCGCGCCGTTATCGACATGTGAAGAGGGGTGAATAAAGCTCGCCATAATTCAATTCAAACAGTTAAGGTTTTTCGAACTGCATTTGTGCGGCCGAAAACGCAGCCGATGCGACCAATATATCATCGCGAAAGACTTTGCCTGAGAACTTGTAGAATGGCAGACGTATTTTTTCAATTTTCACGGCTACACGAAGCATTTCATTTGGATACACAGGCTTTTTAAATTTGGCCGCATCTATTGAGGAAAAAGCGATGAACTTACCCTCTTCTAACCCACGCGTTATGGACACCAGCAGCGCGCCGGCTTGAGCGAGTGTTTCAACGAGTAAAACACCTGGCATAACCGGCATATTGGGAAAGTGACCTTTGAAATAATTCGCGTCCGCTTTTACCTTGGACTCGATCACAATATCATTCTCCTCCAGCTCTAAAACGCGGTCGATAAACAACATGGGATCGCGGTGTGGGAGGAACGTTTTAATCTCATTCTGAAGCATAGGCAGATTATGCAGCATGGCTATGTGTCCTCATTATGAGGTTGATTTTTCTTATATTGAATAAGCTTCCGCATGGCGCCGACCATTTTCATATGTTCACGAATAGGCATAGCCGGAACGCCGCTCCATTTTTCGCCTGCGGGGATATCATGCATAACACCAGCTCGGCCCGCAATTTGCGCGCCATCACCAATTGTTAAATGATCTGCAATGCCAACATTACCGCCCATAAGAACGTTTTTACCGATTGTGCAACTGCCGGAAATACCTGTTTGGGCCGCAATTAAAGTACCCGCACCAAGCGATACATTATGTGCAACTTGTACAAAATTATCGAGTTTCACATCATCCTCAATGCAGGTATCACCTAATTGTCCGCGGTCCACACAACAATGTGAGCCAATTTGAACGCGGTCACCGATTAAAACACGGCCAATGTGAACGATGTCAACAATACCGTTTTCATCACGGTCAACGCCAAACCCTCGTCCTCCAATAACAGCGCCGGCTTTGATACGGCAATCCTTACCGATAACAGCACATTCTATTTTTACGTGAGAGTCGACTTCTGTCCCGTTGCCAATTTTTACACCAGCTCCAATAACGGCGTAGGGGTGTATAATAACATTAGCACCAATTTTAACATTAGCACCAATTATAGCAGTTTCATGGATAATTGCGGTTGGAGAGATAATCGCGTCTCCGTTATAAGCATGCATCTTTCTACGTGAATAAACTTTCGATACGGCCCGTGAAAAATGCGCTCGTGGATAAGGCGTAACCAATGGTATTATATCTCTGCGTTTAACGTCAGGAGCTAACTTTTCTACAACAAAACAAGCGGTTGCTTTCGCATGTTTTAATTTTTTTATATCTCGTTTTGAGCTAAGAAATGAAATATCACCAGCGTTGCTTACATCCAATGGAGCAACATTTTTAATTACTTCATTCAATAAAGAAGGGTCTGGCAAACTTATTGACAGACCCTCAATTATTTCGGCAACTGTGAGTACATTAGGCCCATCATAAAACCTAAAATCTATCATAGCATGCTCTATCAAATGAGATTATTTACGCGGCAAACGCTCGCGAATGACAGGCACTGTACGCATTTGTAAATTCAAACGCGCCACTACAGTATCTGTGATATCGGTAGATTTTCCGCCATAAATGACCAAAGATCTATCTAAAATTACATCCGCTTTGCGTTCAGCAACAATCGTTTCGAGAATTTTTGCAAGACGTTCATTAACCTGCTTCATAGCTTTAGCTTCTGTGATTTGCAGTTCGCGTTGCTTATAGGCTGCTTCAACTTGAGTTTTTTGTCCTTTTTGCATGATATCTTGAGCACGTTTCTGTAAATCCGGCCGTGATTTCAGTGCATTTGCATCCATATTCTTGAGTTCATTAACAAGCCTATCTCTCTCCGTTTCAATTGGAGACGTGCTAGCTTTAATTTCAGCCTCCATTGAAGTCGCTATAGATTTCATCTGTGCTTGCACATGTTTTCCAACTAGCGAGTCTCGAATGACTCGCCCCTGGTCAACAACAAGAATTGTACTTTGAGCAAAAGCTGTCGAAGACAAAGTAAAGCTATATATAAGCCCCAGGATAAAGAGACGGAGTATTTTAAAGATAGACATGAAGATTAGAACCTTGTTCTTGTCGTGAATTGGAATGATTTGCGTTCATCGTAATCATATTGTTTGAGCGGCTTTGTGAAATCAAAACGAATTGGACCAAAGGGCGACTCCCAAAATACACTGGCACCAAGAATACTTCTAATAGAGAGGTCATCGACTGTTTCAGTTCTGATATTTCCTTCAACAGTTTCAAATTTGAAATCTTCATCTAAAAGTCCAACCGTGCCAGCTTCAATGAATACACTACCTAAAAGTGACGCCACGCCAAGCGGAAAACTCACTTCAGCCGCAGCAAGGCCATAAGCGTTGCCTCCGAGTGCATTACCTCTGCGTACTTCACCTGTAAGCGTGTCAGTTTGGATAACCCGAGGCCCAATACCCGCTGTTTCGTAACCACGGAAGTCATAGGAGCCTTTAAAGAAACGATCGTTAACCTGTACATTATCTCCACCCCAGCCCTCAATGTAACCGCCGAGCAACTTAGCTGATGCAATAACATCTTTAAACAAACCACGATAAAAATTTGCTTGAAGGTCAGTGCGCATATATTTTACATCGCCACCGATACCCGCGAAATCTTGGTTAAATCGCACATCAAAACCGCGTGTCGGTGTGATAGGGTCATTTCGTCTATCCCAACCGAATGTAAACCCACCGATTGATGATAAACGGTCACCTTCTTGAAGGCATAAATTATTGTTTGAGGACTGAACAGGATTTGCCAAAAGCGCCGCACAATTTAGACCTGGCACTTTAATATTTTCTGTCCGTAGTGAATAACGAGCCGTAAGTCGTGTATGCTCGGTCAGAGGGAAACCAAGACTAATTTGACCACCTGTACGCGATTGTCGGAAACCTGCTTCGTCCAAATAATCTACAGTCACATCAAACAATTCGATGCCAGCTGCAAGATTACGTCCAAGAAAACGTGGCTCCGTAAACCGTAAATCGATCTCACGTCTATTAGAGCTAGCCCGAATAACGAAACGCATGAGCTGTCCACGTCCACGAAGGTTTCTTTGTGAAATAGATAAATCAACTAAAAACGAGTCAGCTGATGAAAAACCAGCACTAAAAGAGAGTTCACCGGTTGGCTGCTCTGTCACTTTAACTTCAACAACGGCGCGATCAGGGCCACTACCTTGTGTTTCCGTAATTTCAACCTCTTCGAAGAAACGTAAAGAACGCACGCGATTGCGAGAACGGTCAAGAAGAATACGGTTAAAAGCATCACCTTCGACGAGTTCCATCTCTCGACGAATAACGTAATCTAGCGTTGTTGTATTACCTACAATATCAATCCGTTCGATATAAACACGCGGTCCTTCAACAATATTGAAAACTAGGTCGACAGTTTTTTCGTCACGGTTACGCTTAATATCAGGTTGAATATCAACGAAGGCATAACCCGATGCGCCTGCGGCAAACGTAAGACTATCAACAGCTCTCTCAACATCACTAGCCCGATAAATTTCTCCCGACTTAACACGTACGAGTTGGCGTAAAATATCTTCGTTAAGCGTTTCGAGCTCCGTTTCGATTTTAACGTCACCCCAACGATATTCTTCGCCCTCATCAACTGTGAAGGTAATGTAAAAATCTTCTTGGTCAGGTGTTAGCTCCGCAACAGCAGATACAACACGGAAATCAGCAAACCCACGGTCCGTGTAAAACTTACGAACTTGCTCGCGGTCATATTCAATCCGGCCCGGATCATAATTATCATTTGATGAGAAAAACTTAAACCACGTTGATTCTTCAGTAACAATTTCTCCGCGTAATTTGCGATCAGAAAACTCATTATTCCCGATGAAGTTAATACGCTTAACCCCAGTCACAGGACCTTCGGTAATCTCAAAGATTAAATCGATACGGTTTTGAGGTTGCTGCACAACTTTTGGGACAACATTCGCCGCGAAACGTCCAGATTGACGGTAAAGTTCGATAATGCGCTGTACATCTTCTTGAACCTTGGCGCGTGTAAAAATCGCGCGTGGTTCGGCTTCAATTTCATCTGTGATTTTATCAGTTTTAAGGGCTTTATTCCCCTCAAGGATAACACGGTTAATGATCGGGTTCTCAACAACGCTAATCAATACATTCCCATCACGCGGGTCAATCGACACATCCGCAAACAGACCTGTCGCGTAAAGTGTTTTAACAGACACATCAATACGCTGTGGATCATAAGGGTCACCGCGGCCAAAGAGCAAATAAGACGCAACTGTATTGGCTTCGACGCGTTGATTACCTTGAACCTGTACGCTTTGAATAATCGAAGGTGCTTGTGGCGCCTCGCCCTCTTGTGCATTGGCGGCAAAAGCGCCCCATACACATGCCATCATCACGGCAAATGCCGCCACAATCATACGAGAATTAGAATTAAAGATATGTGCCGCTGATCTCATAGCCGTTATGCCTAGGTAAACAGACTGCGAATATACCCGACATCGTTAATTGTAAGCACAATCATGAGGCCGATTAACACAGCAAATCCTATCCTAAACCCAAACTCCTGTTTTTGTTCACTTAACGGGCGACCCGCTATCGCTTCATAGCTATAATACAGCAAATGTCCACCATCCAAGGCGGGTATAGGCATTAAATTTGCGACACCTAAGCCTATAGAAAGCGCCGCAGCCAATGAAAGCAAACCATAGAGCATATTTCGCGCCTTTTCACCCATAGAAATCTCTTGTTTCGAGATATCGACAGCCGTTTTCCCTGTCATAGTCGCGATTCGCGCCACGCCGCCCAGAGCTTTGCCATCTTCTTTGCCCGTAAATATGCGCCCTATATAGGTTCCCGTGGACTTTATCGTGCTCGCAAGGTCATTCACCCCCACGGAAAGCGCGCTGATCGGGCCATGAGATTTACGCACAATATGCTCACGTGAGTTACTGAGGCCAATCCCGATTGTTCCAACGGCATTTGTCCCGCCAATAAAGTCTTTTCGTTCTTTGCGCTTTGGCGTGATTGGAAAGGTGATTTCGCTACCGTCACGGTCAACAATAGCCGTTAGCTCTGTATCGCTGTGCAAAGAGATATATGTCACTAAATCACGATATTCTCTCACGTCATTACCGTCGAGAGAAAGGAACATATCCCCTGTTAGAACGCCCGATTGTTCTGCCGCCCCTCCTGTTTCAACCGTCATAACGACAGATTTAAAAGATACCGTGCCGAAACTAAGCGCTAGGCCCGCCGTAATAAGGATCGCCAATATAAAATTCGCCAATGGACCGGCCAAAACGACGCAAACCCTTTGCCATAAAGGCTTGAAATGAAAGCAAGAAGAAGCGTCGCGCCCGCCAGCCTCTAATTCTGCTTTCATTTCGTTTAATGCTTCGTGATCTGGATTACTGGCTCCGCCCGCATCCCCTAAAAACTTGACGTACCCCCCTAGCGGCAGCCGCCCAATACTCCAAATCTCACCTGATTTTAATGTCCACTCCGCTATGGGTTTCCCGAAGCCAACGGAGAAGCGCTCAACGGATACACCAAAGAGGCGCGCCACGGAATAATGACCAAGTTCATGGAAAAAGACGAGGAACCCCAGCACGAATATAAAACTGGCAAGAAATATGAACGTGTCAAAGATGACCGACATAGGCTATTTGGTCCTCAAATTAAGTTTTGGCGTTAATGCGCTCTTGAGCAATATTACGCGCCAAAGCATCAACAGCCAAGACCTTATCAATATTCTCTGGGGGCGCCGTAAACAGGCTGTCTTTTGAACATTGCTCTAAGGCCTGTTCTACTACTTTCGGGATATCACAAAACCCTATTTGCTCTGATAGAAACGCCGCAACAGCAATTTCATTGGCCGCATTAAGAACACAAGGTGCCTGCCCGCCCGTTTCGAGCGCTTCGCGCGCGAGCCTAAGCGCCGGGAAACGAACAGTATCAGGTTCGAAAAAGGTCAGCCCCGTGATTTTTGCAAAATCAAGCTGCTCGACAGGGGCATGAATACGGTTTGGCCATCCAAGCGCATAAGCAATAGGCGTACGCATATCAGGGGACCCCATCTGTGATAAAACAGATCCATCAATATACTCCACCATGGAATGAATGATCGACTGGGGATGCACGATAACGTCAATCTCTGCCGATGGACGGCCGAAAAGATAACTCGCTTCAATCAGTTCCAGGCCTTTATTCATCAAAGTGGCCGAATCGATGGAGATTTTTGCGCCCATATCCCAGATTGGATGAGCTAGCGCGTCGGAGGGCTGCATAGACAGTAGCTCAGCCTGCGTTTTCTCGCGAAAGGGCCCGCCGCTCGCGGTTAAAATCAAGCGGCGAACGCCTTTAGGTTTATCGGCTTCGAGAACTTGAAAAATCGCATTATGCTCAGAATCAACAGGTAGTAATGTCGCCCCGCGCGCCTTAATACGCTGCATGAATAAATCACCTGCGCAAACAAGGCATTCTTTATTTGCTAGGCCAATGTGATTTCCCTGATCAATCGCCGCTAGCGTAGGCTCCAAGCCAGCCGCGCCGACTATGGCCGACATGGTAAAATCAGCTTCAACTTGCGCAGCTTCAATCAGAGCTTCTGGCCCAAGGCCTATCTTTACATTTGTGCCGCTTAGGCGCTCTTTAAGTTCCGTCCCATTTGCTGGATCGGCAAGGGCAACAAATTCGGCTCCAAATTCAATCGCTTGCTGCGCTAGTTTTTCAACATTTGAATTCGCCGTCAGTGCTGCGACTTGATATGCTCCGGCTTCGGCGCGCGATATGATATCAAGCGCATTTACACCGATAGATCCGGTTGACCCTAAAACTGTGACGCGGCGCATTAGGTCAAACCCGGCCAAATTTGAGGATGTAAATGCAGCACAAGCGCCGCCAAACAAACCGCCATCATAAGCGAGTCGACGCGGTCTAAAAGTCCGCCATGCCCAGGCAGTAATGTGCCCGCATCTTTTACGTCAAGGCGGCGTTTTAATCCGCTTTCGAGGAAGTCCCCAACCACAGAGGCAACAATAAGCGGCGGTGCGGTCATAAGCGCAAAACTCACCGGAAGCCCCATGAGATGACTTGTGCCAATCCCAAATATCGTTCCCAAAACAAGCCCCGTTAAAAAGCCAGACCATGTTTTATTCGGGCTAAGCTTTGGCGCCATTTTTGGTCCCTTAAACAAAGACCCGCCAAGATAAGCGCCGACATCTGCAGCCGCAACGACGAAAATAATATAGATCAGCTGCTGAAATCCACGAACCGTCCAGCCTGTGCCTGTGCCTGTGCCTCTAAGCCATAAAATCAAAACAATCGGTATGGCGACATATAAAAACCCACAGAAAGCCCAAGCGATACCGCCTCGCCTCGCCCGTTCAATGCCATAAGCCATAGCTGTCACAAAAGCCGCTACAAACGCCATCTGAAAACCATCCGTTATGGCAAAGAAAAGCGTTGCCAATAACCCAATAAAAACAATGATGTAACTCATGAGCGGCGCGCCCTCGTCGGACATACGCACCCATTCCCACATAAGGCGCAACCCTAAAACTGTCACAATAGCTGCCCAAGCATAGCCGCCAAAATATAGCGGTGTAAGGCAAACAAGCGCGAAGATAACAGCCGTTACAAAACGCTGGCCGATATTTTTCCAAATAACAGGTTTGAGAGCCGTTGGTGTTTCAGAGCGTTCCATATGTGTTATGCGACTTCCGCGTCATTTGATAAGCCGCCAAATCTGCGGTCACGAGAGTTAAATTCATTTATAGCGCGGAGTAAATCAGCCTTTGTGAAATCAGGCCATAATGTGTCTATAAAAACAAACTCCGAATATGCCGCTTGCCAAAGCAAGAAGTTACTAATGCGTTTTTCTCCACTGGTGCGTATTACAAAATCGGGATCAGGTATTCCGGCCGTGTCAAAATAATTTGAAAAACTTTGCTCGGTTAGATCATTTATGGATTTACCGTCTGCGACAGCCCGCTTCATTGCCCGTAAAACTTCGTCTCGGCCGCCATAATTAAAAGCGATATTCAGGTAAAATTCTGTATTATTTTTTGTTGTTTCTTCTACGCGGTTTACAATTTCAAGAAGGTCAGGTTTCAACTTATCCCGCGCACCAATAATACGAATGCGCACGTTATTTTTATTGAGTGAATCAAGATCCTCTTTCACATACTTTTTTAAAAGTTGGAAAAGAGCTGCAATTTCTGCCTTGGGGCGGTTCCAATTTTCTGTCGAAAAACTGTAAAGCGTAAGGTGTTTTATGCCGACGTCCGCCGCATCTTCGACAATACGGCGCACGGTTTTAACCCCAGCCTGGTGTCCGAAAACACGCGGCCGATGCCGAGCCTGCGCCCAGCGGCCATTGCCATCCATAATAATGGCAACATGAAGCGGCACTTGCGCCTGATATCCAGACGGGGTCGCCATTTTAGACCTGCATGATCTCTTCTGATTTCACGCCAAGCGCTTCGTCTATATTGGCAATCACAGCGTCGGTCGCCTTTTGAACATCCGCCGAATGCGCTTTTTGTTCATCCTCGCCCATGCCGTCTTTTTCTAATTTTTTAAGCGTATCCATAGCGTCGCGGCGCACATTGCGAACCGCAACTTTAGCATTTTCTGCATATCCACCCGCAACCTTGGTAAGGTCCCGGCGACGTTCTTCGGTTAGGGGCGGCATAGGAATACGAACGGTTTGCCCGTCTACAACGGGATTAAT
>JBMYWT010000080.1:0-12364 GCA_049607665.1 Maricaulaceae bacterium | reverse complement strand
TTGAGTGTGGGAGGGCATCCCGCCTATAATTCTCTGCGTGATATATTCCTGCTTAGCGTCTTTAAGATCCTGCGGAAGAGAGTTTTCAAAACTAAGTGCGCTTGCATCATTGTTGTTATACATATTTTGGCAAATTTGCGGTTTATGAGATGCAAAATATTTCAGGGCTTGCAATTCAAGGTCAAAGGCTTTTCGGGTGATGTTAATTGGAAAGCCCAGCGTTTGGTTCTCTTTCACAAGGGTTCTGAAGTGGTCATTTATGGATTGAATATCTGCCTTTGAGAGAGTCTGGCTTTCTATTTTTTCATGGTAAGGCGAAACAACCCTATCATATATATCGGGAGCGCGTTTTTCGACGTTAGATAAATAGGGAATGGATGCGTTGAGATCGTCTAGGCCTAATTTAGGCAAAGCGTCGTAATATTTCCAACCACATATAAAGCCGCCAAGCAGTCCAATAAGTAGTACGGCGATTTTTGGGGATGTTGTTTTTTCTAACTTAAGCAAGGTCATAAGCAACACGCTTATTCCTGCGCCTATGACCGCCCCTGTAAGGCTATAGATAGAAAATAACATTTTGGTTCCTGTAAAGGCGCAGCGTTTTTGGGGTTATAGTTTCTGAGGCTATATCTGTTGGGCTACGCGCCGTAAAGAACGCCCACTACTGCTGCGCGTTTATTTCGTTTTCTAGGTCGAGCATATCGCCGTCGTCTAGGCGTTCTATGGCGCGGGCGAGGCGGGCTTCTTCGCAGGTGCGGGCGCGGGGCGTGACCTTCTGGCACTTGGGCGTTCCAGACTGTGTTCATCTCCGCGAAGTCGGCAATATCTGCGTGCCTGATTGTGGTTTGCAAGATGGTTTCTTTGTCCGATCCCGCCTCCGCCAGCAGGGGGTCAATCTTGGTGAGTTACTCGCGTGTTTGCTCAGCGGCGCTCGCCCCTTCGGCCACTTGCCCCGTCAGATAATCGCGCCGTTATGGATCACGATTTTGCTCGAGCGTATATTCGTATGGATGCGCGGGATCATTTTAGGGGGCCTCTTTATTGCCTGATTAGTTTTACAAGCTCAGTCACGGCCTGTGTGTGACCTTCAAATGGGTTGGCTTGGGAAAAAACGGGTAATTCAATTTCAGGGGGAATGCCTTTGCCTTCCCATAGCGTGCCATCACCATCGGCATAAATTTCGTTAGAGAGTGTCACCACCCATCCATTGGGGAGCTGTTTGCCCAATATATCAGACAAAGCCCCACGGGTCGTTTCGCCGACATGGGTCACATTGGGTAGACCTTTTAACGATAGGGTTAAAATTTCGCCCGCGCTGACTGTGTGATCTGACGTTAGGAGATAGACGGGCCCCGTAAAGGCGGGGAGGTCTTCATTGGGTCGCAAATACACATCTTGGGGTGTTTCGCCTTGGCCGTCTCCTGCGTGTTTTGAATAAGCGACGGATGATATATCCGTAAATCGGCGCGCAATGCGGCGGCTAATGCCATCATCGCCGCCATGATTGAGGCTGATGTCTAAAATCACTGCGCTGACATCTTTGAAATCAGCCATCACATCGTTCATCACAGCCTCGATCACCTGATGGCTATCCTCACCTTCGTTTTGCGCATAATCCGTCTCGGCCATAATACTAAGGTAGCCAATATCCGTGCCGATTGTGCCGTAACGTATCCAGTTATTCCCCGCGATATTTGCTTGGCCTTTTAAGATGTCATTTTCGACGCCTTTTTGAATGTTTGTCCGCCAGCTTTTACCCAATTGCTTTGGGGTTACGCCTTGGTCGGCAGCAAGCCTTCGCAATGCGCGGCCTGTTTTCCCGCGCCCTGGATTGGCCAGTCGCGACTCGCCTGCTATCTCCGCACGTAAGCTAACGTGGCCATCATCGATTTTGTTGACGGCACTGGCAAGGATATCAAATAATTCCGTTTCCGTTGTTTCGGGCGTAACTTGGCCGCGTATACCGTCCATAACTTCAGGCCAGTTGATGTTTCGGACATCAAAAAATTGGTAATGTGTTTGGAACAAAGCCTCAAACACATCCACTATGGCAATGGGATCAGACGAGGGCACCTCACGGCAGGACGCGGGTAATTCACCGAGGCGTTCAAACGAATATTTATAGGCAGGGTCTTCTAACCTTATTTTCATAACGCCGCCGTCTTCATGTAATAAGAACGGGGCGGGGAATTCGTCTTTGGGGCCAGATAAATCAGCATTTTTCAGGCAAAATCCATCGGCAAAATCATAGCCGATAAATCCCGTTTTATCGACTGAAATAACCCAGCCATAGCCGCGTGAGGCCCAAATGCCCTCTGCGTCTTTGATGGAGTCTTTAATGTCAAAGCCAGGCTCGCCGCTGCCGCTCGAACATCCGAACAGCGCCAAAGCGCCTAGCGCAATTGAAACATGGCTGAGCTTGGGTAAAAACGGCGTGATAAAACGCGCGGGTACGTTAGATGACATGGCACTGATCCTTGGGGTTTTATATACGCCCACAGGTGCAAACTATATCGAGCTGGGTCAACCCATATTTATACAATATTGTCGTGTAACATAATAAGAGGCTCATTTGAAAACGTCCCTTTTACAACATTGGAAACGCAAGAACGTTACGGGATAAATCACGCGGGTAGCTTTTCCGAAGATGGGGCTGGCCATTTAGGGCAATATCCGGCGGACATCACCTTCACAAAATAATAAGTGCAAGCGAAGGGAGGTGCTCTGATCTTGTGAAATGAATTAAGGGCCGTAATGGATTTACGTCCCGCGTTTCTCACTCCGCGCGACGCCCGCCCTGCGCCCACTATCGCTGCGCGTTTATTTCGTTTTCTAGGTCGAGCATGTCGCCGTCGTCTAGGCGTTCTATGGCGCGGAAGACTTGGCTGGCTTCTTCGCAGATTTCGCGGTCTGTGGGATTTGGGGTGGCGGCATTGGGGCGCGTTATAAGGGTTGCGTAGCGGCGTTTGCCATTGGCGCGATCGGGCGGAATAATGGCGATAAAGGGTTGAGTGACAACCGCCATCGCCTCTGCGTAGTGATGTTTGTTGACGATCTCTGGTGGGAGCAATGACAGATTTGAATTCAATGTCGCGCGGCCATTGCGTTTATAAAGCTGGCGGCAAACTCTGGGGTTTTCCTGCGCCAAATAGGTAAAGCCTTCGGCCTGAAAGGCGAAAACGGCACGCCGCGCTTCGGGGGAATATCCCATTTCTAAATTGGCATTGCGGCGTTTCTCTAGCTCGCCTTTGATCCGCGTAATCGTAGTTCCGGAAAGCTTATGCCGCTCGCCCGGATTGATGTGCAGCATCAGAACTTCTTTGTAGATATCGGGCGCGATATTACGGATATAGGCCATGGCCGGAATGGCGGCGGCTATGGCGTCATCGACCTTGCGCAGCGCGGCGGGGTTTTGCGTATCGCCCGGGCGGGCATTGGGATTTGACGGGTTTAGTGTGTCATCCTTTGTGCCGTCTTTCGTGCCTGTAAATGTGTTGTCCACTTTGGTGCCATCGCTTTTGGTATGCGGCCCGGGACCGGCGTCTTCGAGGACTGTTACGGGTTCGTCAATGGCGTTGCCAGGTTCAAAAACGAGCGGCGTATCAGCGGGGCGAGGGCTGCCGGTTAGCACGCTATAGCTACGCCCCATGCTCAGCCCGAATAGCATCGTCCCCACAAGCAATATGATCTTAAGCGCGCCTTTGTCTTCCCACTTAAGCGCAAACATCATCCCAATGCCAAAGGCCGCGCCTATGAACGCGCCCATTAACGTGGGGGATAAAAAGTTCACCATGGCTATAACTCCGCCCCAAGCTGTTTGCGAAAAAGATGTTTATGAAAAAGGTCTTTGCGAAACATAAATTTCAGGCCCAGCCAAATCTCATTCACCGCGCAGGTTCTTGTACACACGCGTAAATCCGGCAAATTCCGTAAGGTTAGCAACCTCTGCCAGCACGCCAAGCAAGAGCGCCGCTTGCCCCTTTGTGAGGCCAAGTTTCCAAGGCAAAGGCATTCCCGAATATCCGTTCATTACATGTCCTTCGCTGTCCTCTGGCACGGGGCAAAACCTATGTCTTAATCCGATGCATAAAAGTAATCCCAAACATCCATGAGATCGTCATCGAGGAGTTTGTTTCGCGCGGTATAGCTGGCCACCATCAGGTCGCACATTTTTTGATGAGCGGGGATATTGTTCAGCCCGTCATTCGTTGGCGGATTCGTTTCCCTAACCCCAAGGCGTTCTGCGGCTTGGCGGGTTATTTGAACATCGTGCCATTGCCCATTTTCCATATCACTCGCTTGCAGAGCGATCCTTTTAGGGGCGACAATAAAGCGTTTGTAATCCGCCCAAAGTCTATCCCGATAATCAGGGGGTAGAACTTTATGTAGGCGTTGGCGATCTTTTTTCAGACCATTGAATCTTAGGGTGCAGGCTTGAGGGTATTCGACCCGCACGCCCTCATAAATATATATTTGAAAGGCGTTAAATTTCCGAATTGTCTCGGGCGAAGCGCGGTCTATGCCATCTTGGTAAGTCTTTTTTGCGACATTGCTTATGTAATTTATATCGTTGTTTGAAAGTGTATCTGTAGCTATTTCCTCTTCATAACCCAAAACAATTTCATTATATTTGTCAGGGTTGCTTTCAAGCAGCATAGGTAGAATTTCGACTTGATTATAAAGATATTTTTTCGCCTTATAAGGAAGATGTTTTTTGTCATAAACTCCGGAATCATCAAAAGCGTAGAGCCCTAAAATATCATCATCCGGCAGTGCCAATATATAATCGTGAATGTCTGCAAGTGTGCGGCAAAAATCAGAAGGCGATTGTTCTTCGAGGCGGAACCTCTCCTTAAGATCGAGACGAATACGTCCGCCCTTTACGAGATAAGCATCGGGTAAATCCCTGGTATGTCTACGCAGTTCATGTGTTTTTTTATACCATTTCAGAGGTTTTTTCGATCTTTTCGTCAGTGCGACGTCGAGGAAGCTTACATGCCAATATGGATCCGTATTACAAACGTAATCGTGATGTTCTTCGGCTAAATAGCGAAAACCTTCGGCTTGAAGAAAATAAGCTATTTTGACAGCTTCCAAAGGCGTCTTTGGTTTTTTCAGTTTTTCGGGCTTGGGTTTTACCTCTGGTTTGGGCTTCGGTTTTACCTCCGGTTTGGGGGCCGTCTCTTCTGGCTTTTCCGTTTTAACTTGCTCTAACGGCGCGACCTTTGATGGTGCATCCTTTGCTGGCGTGGACGTGGACGGCGGCGGCGATAATCTGATATCATAGGTCAAAAACCCGCCCATCACGCCCATAATCATAAAGGTGATCGGCATAGCAATGCTGGCCGTACTATTGCGCTCCATTTTAAGCATGGAGATGAAAACCACACTGAGGCCAACACCTGCTACGGCGCCTAAAAAGGCATGGAATAAAACTGTGTCAAACATTGGTCATCGCCTATTTGAAAGCCTGCCGTAAATGCCTGCTACTTTCGTTCGCTCTCGATGATCACGCCTTGGCGGCGGCCTAGGATGTTATAGGCTTCTTGGAAGGTCCCTTTGACGGTGACGCGCTCGCCCTTATCGGGGGAGACGCCGCTGCTGTAGACGACCAAGATGGTGGCGTCGTCATCAGAGAGCGTATAGGTGCCTGTGCCGCCAATCGAGAGGACTTTGCCGACGTGGCCGCGCACGGTGACCTCTTGGGCGTCATAGCGGCTCTGGTTCTGGGCGATCTCGCTCACGGAACGGGCGGAGCTGGGGGAGGCGTTATAGAGGAAATATCCCGCCCCCAAGAGAAGCGCGATAAGGATAAGAAGGCCGATGAGCTTTTTCATGAGATATGTCCTGTGCAGCGCGCCGTAATGTTTGGGCGTTCCACATTTTGGTAGGAGCGAGCGAGGCGGCTGTCAATGTTGGAAGCAATGCGAGTGCGGGGTGTGGTAAGGTAAGGGGGCAGGGCATGTTAGCTGTGGCGGCTGTCGCTTTAAGTCATTGCGGTGGTTAGTCGATATTTTTTGAAGCCGCTTTCCAATCTTTGGATCCGCGTCCCATCACAAAATGTGGGGCCATATCCCCTTTGACCCATTCGACGGATCGGGAAAATATAAGAGATTTAGAGACATTAGATTGACTCTTTTGTTCCAATACATCGATCATAAGAGCGCTTGGGTTTCTGAGGTCAAAAATCACGTAATTCCTTTTGGCGTCAGATCCAGAGCTTTGATCTGTGCTAGAAAGGCGAGAAGAACTCGCTTTCAATCTTTGGACCTTGCGTGGGTCAATATTCAATTTTTTTTGAATCACGCTTATCGGATCATCCAGTGCTTTAAATTCTGCTACCGTCAAGAAAGGTTTTTCTTGATTGCCAGTGGGTATAAGCGACCCCTCTGGCAGTTTAGGGAAGGTCATCCGGCTTACACGTTTATGGGTCAGTCCATATTTTACGTCTTTTATGACGGTCCAATTTTCTGGCACTGTAAATTTCCACAACATCGTAGCATCGGTGATAAATTCATCGCGAGATATACCTGCCGTTCCGTCAATGTTTAAAACGCGGTGAAGGTGGTGGTCATTCGCCGAGATCTCTGTGAGTTCCAAAACTCCGCTCTGATCATAATCGTAATAGTCAAACAATTCGGCATGCGTCATGTGTTCATTTGTCGAGATGGAAAATAAGGGTTTGAAAAGCACGACGGCCATTAACATCGCTAATCCGCCCAAAATAAATAGGATTTTACTTTTCGGGGGCATACGCAAAGAGGCGTCTATGTCGTCGCGATGAGAGCGCCTGATGTAACTATTGATGAAACGGCGAACGGCTTGGCTTGGCGTGTCGCTTTGGTTTTCACAGGCGTGTATAAAAGCTTGCTTTTTTTCGGTAGATAAGCGGACATCTAGCCGCTCCGTTTTCTTTTCAAAATGTTTGGGTGAATCTGCATTGGGCATTGTGTATCTCCGTCAATCTAACAGAGAGTGTTTTAATACGGCTTTCAACAATATTCATGTACGGACATCAATATTTACTGTCCCCATTGAAAGGAATGAAACGGTTCTTAAAAATAATACATTTATCATGTGGAATGATGGGACTGCTATCTTGGGCGTATGTGAGTCATTTGGTATTGGGTTTTCATGGAAGACAAGACTGTATGTTTAGATTTTAAAATAAAAGAACAAAATGCGAACAAACTGTTGACTCCTGGGCGTTGGTGTGGTCTAAAGAGGAACAGTCGGGAAGTGCGCAGATAAACGCACATTCCGGCGTCCCCTTCTTCCCTAACTATGGCCTGGCTGGCTGCGTCTTTGGCGTATGTCGTGCTGGGCCTTTTCTTTGATACGAGGCTCTTATGGCGACTTTGCGGCTCAGAGGCGATAACGCCTATGCGAAACGATATCAGGACGAGGCGCGGCAATATTTATCGCCAGAGGATACGAATGCGACTCTGTTTTGGGCGGCAGGTATGGTGCAAGCGCGGACAGAGTTTTTAAACGCACGCGGCAAACGGGTTTAGGCACATGCGGGCGCGGAGAGGCGGCCTATGCAAGCCGGCGAAACGGCCCGGATATAAATTCTACGGGCGGCAAATTTTAATCACATTCCCTGATGGGCGGCGAGAGGCTCACCTCTTGCCCGCCACGGCCATGTTTCGAGATTTAGAGACGGCCAAGATCGAGTTCGATCAATGGGGCCCGCTCTATCCAAGCGAATATAACCAAGGGCAATGCCTGTGCGACAACTGGCGCGCGCGGGTCTGGGCTACGGCTCGTAAGATGAAATTAATACGCGCGGCGCGGCTCTGCCTGCTGGGCGCAAAAAGGATGTACTTTGATGGCAAATTATAATTGCGCGCGGTGTCAAGATACGGGCTTTTGTAAATCCTGCGGCGGCAGCAAACCTTGCCACTGCCCTATCGGGCGAAGCAAAGCGCAGGGCGCTCGGCCTAAATCTTTTACAGGGGCGCGGACCCAAGCAAAAACGGAGATGAATTATGGCGGAAGGCACAAACAACCGATTGCTCGACAAGCCACTAAGACTGGCGGATCTGCGGGCGTACAGCGCAGAGTCAAATCCTTCAGACCGCAAGGGCGTTAGCGGGCACGATACAGATTGGCAACGCAGGTTGTCAGATAGAATGAACGCGCGGGATTGAAGATAAAATTAGCCCTCATCCTGAGGCGCTGCAACGCGGCGGGACTCGAAGGACGCAGGGCGGGTGGAACACGGCATTACCGCGTCACGCACCGTCCTTCGAGACGTTCGCTGGCGCTCACTCCTCAGGATGAGGAATATTCACAAACAATGACCACGCCTTTATCCCGCAGTAAGCATGAGGGCTAACAATATTTCTTTGGTTGCTTTCCTACGACCTCCCGCTCATCCCAGCGAAGGCTGGGATCCAGTTCTGTAGGCCGCTCTCTGGATCCCAAATCAAGTTTGGGATGAGCGGAGTGTGGTGAGGAATATGCATAAACAATGACCACGCCTTTATCACCGCAACAAGAAGCCTTCGCGCAAACCCTCGCGCGAACGGGCAATAGATCAGAGAGCTACCGCGCCGCTTACGGGGAGGGGAATTACACCCCGACGTCTTTATCTGCAGCGGCATCAAGATTGGCAGGACGCACCTCCATTACGGCCCGCCTGTCCGAGATCGAAGCAGAGCTGGCCTATATGGCCAGCTTCACCAAAGGTCGCGCCATGCGGGAACTCTCCGAAATAAGCGAGGCCGCCAAACAAAGCGGCGACACAGCCGCCCTTCGCCTCGCCCGAGACACGATAAATGACCAAGCTAAGCTGGCAGGGTTGGGCAGTGATGGGGCAGAGGTGGTACGCGCCGTTATTGTGATAGAAGGGGATGAGGCGGGGCTTTAGGGTGGGTGATTCTTATTGTTATGCTTGGTGAAATGTAAGATGGTGCAGTTGAAAGTGCTTGACAAAGCTTCTCTGAAAGATAAACTGTAAGCTTACAGTTTATCTAGTTCAGCTCTCGCCTATTGTTTTTTAATTTCTATAAGTTAAATAATTTAGATATGAACGATCACACTTACAATAAGATACAAAATATCGGAATTTACTTTGTAGTTATTACTGGTGTTCTTGGTATGCTTGGCCTTTTCATCGCTTAACATTGTTTGTGATCGCTGCGAAGGTTGCAGCAACCATTATGCCTAAATGCAAATTTCCAATCAGCGCTTCGAACGCCGCGAAAACTTGCGCGTTTGGTGCTGGTTTAATATCTCCAAAGCCTAGTGTGGAAAATGTTACGGCTGAGAAATATAAGTTATCCATAGGCGTGCCGATGGGGTCTGTTCCGAAAATACGGTAAAGTAGAGCAAAGACGAAAACCATTAAAACAGATGAGATGATCGTATCTTGCAATAATCGCGGAGCATTGACTGTAAAGCGCTCGGACGTTCGAAATGGTGTCATGATGACGTTCCATACAAAGAACATTAAGGCGTGAGCAGCAATTATAAATGTTACAATCCCAATGGCTTTTCTCATTGGAAAGAGTAATGCTTCAAAAAACATAACGATGCATAGTGCAATACACCAGCGACTAAAGGCGCGCCTTATATTGCTGCCCCTTTGTTCTACTAAGTCATCATTTGCGATGTTTTCACCTGATAGTGTTTTCCAGCCTATGAGTTTGTGAAATCGGTTTTTGTAGTGCGTTGTGTTCATTCTAATTATTTCTCTCGTAGATTACACGTGGGTCTTCGACCTGAATTAAATCAAAAAAATGATACCCTGGTGGGGGGACTATAAAGCGCCCCTTTGAAACATTTTTCACATATCCGCTGTGTTTATATCGGGCTAATTTCACTCTGATAGATTCACGTGAAATTTGTATTTTTGAGTTATCTGCAATCGTTTTAATATCCGCACCATCAAAACCAATTTTTGCATAATGCTCAAGTTTGGTGGCTTGTTTGAATACGTCTTGCCAAGCTTTTGGCGCTTTGCGAAATCTTACTTTTTGTTGATCTGACATAATTTTCATAGTGTTAGGTTAGGCTGCAATTGGATGTGCGCAAGGCCTTAAGTGATACGGAGATGGGATTGTCCACATATTTTGAGCAATGCTCCCTGTGTATAGCTTTGTATAACTTTGTATAACTTTCGTAACGCAAAATATTAAACCCCCGTGCCCACCTACGCGCCCACATTCCATTGGACTGCGCGGCAGGCTGAGGCCATCTCTGCTATCGCCCGCAAAGGCCCGCGTTACGTGGGGCTGTACGGCGGGGCGCGGGCGGGTAAGACGTTTCTGGCTTGCGCGGTTATTAAGATCCGCGCCGCCAAAGCTCCTGGCTCTCATCACTTGATTGGGCGGTCGGCGTTTAGCCACGCCAAGCGCTCGATTGTGCTGGGGACGATGCCAGAGGTGGACGCAGCGGTCCTGCCCGATTTCCCGCTCACGTGGCATGGCGGCGACGGATATTTTAGCGCCCCGAACGGCGCTCGCATTTGGATTGGCGGCTATGACGATCATGGCCGCGTCGACAAAATCCTCGGCAATGAATATGCCACCATTTTTAACAACGAAGCCTCGCTCATCCCTTATCATGTCATCGAGACATTGCGCGGACGGCTGGCGCAAAAGGCGGTGCAAGTCGGCGGCACGCCCCTGCGGCAGATGGAGATCAGCGACCTGAACCCCGTTCACGCCGCCCATTGGTCGCGCCGCGAGTTTATCGAGGGGCGGCACCCTGTGACCCTGACGGCGCACACGGATGAAGCCCGCGCTCTCTATTACGCCCTGCAAATGAACCCGCGCGATAACGCGGCGAACCTGACCGAAGACTACCTGAGCAGCCTTCGCGCTCTCTCGCCCGCCATGCGCCGCCGTTTTTATGACGGAGAATACGCAGCGGAAGAGGCAGGCGCATTATGGCGCAGAGATTGGATCGCGGGCGCGCGGATTGCGCCTGAAACGCTCCCGCCAATGGAGCGCATCGTCATCGGCGTAGACCCGTCTGGGGGAGGCGCGGACGAGATGGGCATCGTCGCAGTTGGCCGATCAAAACAGATTGACGGCGCGGCCCATTACTACGTCCTGCGGGATGAAACCTGCGGCGGCCCGGCGGGCGAGCGCTACGGGAAACTGCTCGCGCTTTATGACGATTTATCCGCTGATCATATCATAGGCGAAGCCAATTATGGCGGCGATAATATCGAACTGGCCGTGCGGCAAACCGCAGAGCTGGCGTTCCACCAAGGGCGGCGCGCCTCCGCCGAGGTCAGCTACGCGCCCGTTACGGCCTCGCGCGGCAAAGCCCTACGCGCCGATATGCCCGCCAATTTATACTACCAAGGCCGCGTCCATCACGCGGGCGCGTTGCCTGCGCTCGAGGACGAAATGTGCCGCTTCACCCCCGATTGGGACAGAGCCAAAGACGGCTCCCCCAACCGCATAGACGCGCTCGTCTTCGCACTCACCGATTTGGCGAGCACACGGAGCAGGGCGGGAAGTTTGCCAACGTTGACGCGGCGGCTTTGAGAGTGGGGGGGGGGTGAAACATCCCCTAAGTAGACTTTATACGCAACGTATCTCGCGTTATAAATTGAGACCATCAGCAAAAGCTGTGTGTCCTTCAAACTCATCGAAGACATAGGAGGTCTCTCCCTCGGGATTTTTGATGGTGAATTGATACGGTACTTTCATTATCTCTCGGACTACGACTTTAGTCGTTGAAGAAAGACTTCTTTTGTGCATACGGGCAGGTCGCGCCAATACCCTTTCGTTTTTCAACCGGCACTAGACGTTCCCAGCCAGTGTTGGCACTGCAACAACCCACGCACTCTACCCTTTTTAATTTAAAGCCTATGAAACGTGTCAACAAACTACTAACGTTGAATAAGTAATAGGTGAATTTAATGAAAATTGAAGTTCTATGTCAAGAAACTGACAGTACGAAAGACAAGGGGGACCTTCTGGAAGCCCTCTCAAAGGATTTACTTGAATCTCAAAGTTATGAGGTAATAGAAGAGATTAGAGTAACTGGTGCTGAGCTGGACTTACTTTGCAAACACAAAGTCAGCAGTAAACAAATATACGTAGAATGTAAGGCTCAAAAAGACAAAATTGGCGCTCCAGTACTAAGGCAGTTAAACGGGACTGTTGATGCCTATGACTATTCGGAAGGATGGCTTATTTCTACTGCTGAATTTGGAAAAGAAGCCAAAGGCTTTGTTGAAATGTGGAAAAAGAAGCCTACTGAGAAGTCCTCGAAGCTTAGCTTCTATACACCAGAGTTAATTGTTCAATCTCTTATCAGCGCTTCTATAATAAAGGCTTTTCCTGAAAGAGAAGCGATAAAATTAGTCGGTAAACCCACCAGTTTGGGCGATTGGAAT
>JBMYWT010000079.1:0-12539 GCA_049607665.1 Maricaulaceae bacterium | reverse complement strand
CTTAAGCACTTTGCCCGTCGCGTTTCGCGGGAGCTCTTTCATGAGGTGCAAATGCTGCGGCTGTTTAAATTTCGCGAGGTCATCCCCAATATGAGCAAGAATATCGGCGAGTGTTAGCTCTGTATCAGGCTTTAAAACCGCGACAACGCAGCCTGTCTCGCCCCATTTATCATCCTTAACGCCTATGACTGCCACTTCGGCAATTTGCGCCATTTGATAGAGCAGGTTCTCAATTTCGGCCGGATAGACATTTTCGCCGCCGGAAATATACATGTCTTTAATACGATCTTCGATATAAATATAGCCATCCGCATCCATGCGGCCAATATCGCCAGACTTAAACCAGCCATCGACAAAACTCTCAGCATTGGCCTCTGGGCGTTTCCAGTAACCGGGCGTGATAACAGCGCCTCTGAAACAAATTTCGCCAAGTACATTGGGCGCGCAAGTTTGGCCATTTTCATCCATAATACGGATTTCAGAATGCATAAGCGAACGTCCCGCAGAACCCACTTTTTCTGGAATATCTGCCTTGTCGAGCACACAGCCAGCCGCAGCAGTTTCGGTCATGCCATAGCCTTCTTGTATGACAACGCCCTTATCATACCACCATTTAACAAGCTCTGTTGGAACGGTTTCCGCCCCCGTAATCGCGCCATGAATTCGAGAGAAATCAACCTCGTCAATATTTGGCATCATGCGCATAACATTATAGGCCGCCGGCACCATAAAGAGCGACGTTACACCTAGGTCAGGTGAATTAATAACATCCAAGGTCGCTTGCGGATCGAACATACGCATGATGATCAATGTCGCGCCAAGCCAGAGCGACGGGATAGCGGAAGCATTGAGCGCGCCAATATGGAAAAGCGGCATATTGGCCAGCGCTACATTATCAGGGTCCATGCCCCCGGCACGCACCGCAGACGCTGGGCTGAAGTACATCATGCCGTGCGTAATGATAACGCCTTTGGGGGTGCCTGTTGTGCCCGAAGAATACATGAGCATACATGTATCATCCAAAACTTGTGGCACCATTTCCGTGATCGGCGTCGCAGCCGCGAGGCCTTTTTCATATTCATTATCTCCGCCCATGCAATCTGTTCGGATATAATGTTTAACTTCTGTGCTGTTTTTTAGCGTATCGATAAGCGGCGCGAAAGCGTCATCAACAATAAGAACAGAACTTTCAGAGTTGTTGAGAATAAACGTTAACTCGCTCGCGGTTAGGCGAAAATTAAGCGCCACACAAATCGCGCCAATACGCCAGCAACCAAATATCACTTCCATAAGGTCTGAAGAATTCATCATTAGAAAAGCCACACGATCACCGCGCTTCACGCCCATATCTTTAAGCATCCCCGCTGTGCGTCCTACACGGTCATGCATTTGCGAGAAGGTAAACTCTCTTTTACTATGGAGATCAATGAGAGCCGGATAGTCCGCTTTGACATAAGCGTGTTGTCTGATCCAATCCGTTGTTGCTACTGGCATGTGTATCCCCAATTTGTTTTTATATATGTTCGCATATTTATGCAGCTTTTGAATTTATATGAGACAAATTAGGCAGCGCGCCAAGTGCAAATTAGACCGCCCCCTTATCGCCCATTACTACAAAATCATATTTTTGATGAAATTTTACTATTTACACGTGAATAGAGAATGTTTTTTATATGAATTCAACCTAAACTTTATATTTTATCAACTTAAAAGTGCCATAAAGAAAATACAGGGGAAATAGTAACTTAAGAGAGAAAAAAGAAGCATATAGAGCATAAAATGAATACATCATCACGCAAACGCATTTGCACCTTAATTTTATTAGGGACTTTACAAATTATAACAACAGCCAATGCGAACGCAGGCACAGCATATTATAATGGGCGTCCTGTAAACTTTTCCGATTGTCAAAAGATCGCAGAAAAAATTGTTTTCAAAACTCCAAATGGCAAATGGATTTCACAAGACAGCATGTTTCCTTCCAAGGGTTATACATGCCTTGAAACAGATAAAAACACAGCCCTCAGGAGTACACATTTAGGTCACACAACAAGTGCGCCGTCACCCTTACAAGTATACCGCCCCACACAGGAAATGCGACCAAGCAATAGCATAGAACGCGTTCTCATGCCTTGCCCGAATGGAACAACGCAACAAGAAGATGGAACATGCGCTGTAACAAGCAATGACTTTGTTCCGCGCAAACGGCGTGCGAGTTTCTAAGAGTTAGCTTGGTAACGACTACGTCATTGATCTAATAGCAATGACAACACGTCACTCATAAATCACATCGGCTTCGGTCTTCGCTTTGACTTCATCAAGTGTCACATCAGGCGCGAGTTCCACTAGTCTAAAGCGCGCTTCGCCTGCGCCGCGTTCAAATACGGCAAGGTCGGTGATAACCATATGAATACAAGACTGTCCCGTTAGCGGGAGCGTGCAAGCTTTGATAAATTTGCTTTCGCCGCGTTTATTAGTGTGATCGAAAAGCGCGATGCAGCGTTTTACGCCTGCAACCAAATCCATAGCGCCGCCCATGCCTTTGACCATTTTACCTGGGATCATCCAATTGGCGATATCTCCGCCTTCGGAGACCTCCATCGCGCCCAATATCGACAAATCAATATGACCGCCTCGGATCATCGCAAAGCTTGTCGCGCTATCGAAAAAAGACGACTTAGGGAGCGTTGTAATCGTTTGCTTACCCGCATTAATCAGATCCGCATCTTCTTCGCCGGCAATAGGAAATGGCCCCATCCCCAGCATACCGTTTTCACTTTGTAGTGTGACGTTCATGTCCTCTGGTATATGGTTGGCGACTAATGTTGGAATGCCAATACCAAGATTGACATAAAAACCATCTTTTAACTCTTGCGCCGCGCGCGCTGCCATTTGATCCCGTGTCCAAGCCATAGCTAAGCCTCCCGCACTGTGCGCTGCTCGATACGTTTTTCGCATTTGGCCTCTACGATACGCTGCACGAAAATACCTGGCGTATGAATGAAGTTTGGATCGAGCTCTCCGACAGGGACGATTTCATCGACTTCGGCGATCGTGACCTTGGCCGCCATTGCCATCATGGGCGAGAAATTACGCGCTGTTGCCTTGAAGATAAGGTTACCTTCGGCGTCGCCCTTCCACGCCTTGATGATCGATATATCCGCCGTAAGGCCCGTTTCCAAAATATAGGTCTCGCCGTCAAAGTCTTTATGTTCTTTGCCTTCGGCAATAAGTGTGCCCACGCCAGTCTTAGTATAAAATCCGGGAATGCCCGCGCCGCCAGCCCGTATGCGTTCTGCAAGTGTACCTTGCGGGTTAAATTCAAGCTCTAATTCTTCGCCTAAATATTGACGTTCAAATTCTTTATTCTCGCCGACATATGACGAAATCATTTTCTTGATTTGCCGCGTTTCCAAAAGCTGCCCAAGGCCAAAGCCGTCCACGCCCGCATTGTTTGAAATAACCGTCAATTCTTTCGCGCCGCTATCACGCAACGCCGCGATAAGGTTCTCTGCAATACCGCAAAGCCCAAAACCGCCGCTCATAACGGTTATACCGTCTTCGCAAAGCCCTGCCATTGCCGCAGACGCACTTTCATAAACTTTGCTCATAATTTGCCTTATTTATTCAGAAAAGCATTAGACATCATATCACACATTTTCCATGCCTGTGTAAGATTTCGTTCATAGAGGGTTTGCAACACATATTTATGACACAGCCTCATAATATTGGATGTCGGGCGCGCCCGCGAGGCAGGCCCCCAGTGGTGGTTGCGCGGCGAGGAAATATTCCGTTTGGCCATGCGCCGCGAGAGCCTCTTTGGTGTTATATTTCTCCATAAAGATATAAACGCCGCCATCCGCTTTAAAGAGTTCATAGAGCGCGCAATCAGGCTCATTGGCGTTGACCTTTTCCACTAAAGCCTTGGCATGTTTTTCAAATTCAGCTTCCATACCGGGTTTCACGGTTAGTCTTGCAATAACGCCTATCATACTCATCTCCTGTAAAATTTTCTATCGCCTTGATTATTCACATAGTGGCACTATCAATATTGCATTGTAAATCAAGAATTCTGAGACATTTATGACGCTTACATTTTACGATTATAAAATGGCGCCAAGTCCACGCCGCGCGCGCATTATTTTAGCAGAGAAAAACGTCCCGCATGACGCCGTGCAAATCGACATGATGACGGGCGCGCAGTTCACCGAGGATTACCGCAAGATCAATCCCAACTGCACTATCCCCGCCCTGCGTCTCGAAGACGGCAATGTCCTAACCGATAATGCAGGCATCGCCATTTACCTCGAAGAAGCCTTCCCAGAGCCGCCGTTGCTGGGGCGCACCGCGCTAGAAAAAGCTGAGATCGCGACATGGCAGAGCAAGATCGAATTTGGCCTCGCCATGCCCGCCGCCCATGCCTTTCGCAATGGCAACCCGGCTATGAAAAACAGGGCGCTACCGGGGCCGCATAATTACGAACAAATCCCAGCTCTCATCGAGCGCGGCCTAAAGCAGATTGACGACTTCATGGTGATATTTAACGCCCATATGGACGGGCGCGAATTCATCGTCGGTGACAATTTTTCTGTTGTCGACATCACCGCCGCCTGTACCTTTGATTTCGCCAAAGCCGTCGGCAAGCGCATCACAGACGACACGCCCCACACCAAGCGCTGGAAAGACGGCCTGAACCAGCGCCCTGCTTTCAAACTCTAGCATGTCGCTTAAATCTTATCTCACTCCGCGTATCGCCGAGCGTATCTTTAGCCAAGGGAGCCTTGATAGGCGGCGCGCCAAGACCGAGCGCGCCCGCGTCAAATCTGGTGAACCGCATAAGGTCGAGTTTTTCCACGATCCCTCCGATCCCTATTCGCAGCTCTTACAGCAAGCCCTGCCCGCCTTCCAAACCCGGTATAAGATTGAGCTGCTGACGCATATTGTCGGCCCGCCCGATGACGGCGCGGTTCCCGAGCGCGAGGCCCTAACGGCCTATGCAAAGACAGACGCCATGCGTCTGGCGAAAAAGGCAGGCATAGATTTTGCCCTCGAAGACCGCCCCGCCGCCGCAAACACGGACGTCGCCACAAACGCCGCCGACGCCCGCCTCAAACAGCTTGGGCATTATCTTGGCGGCACGCTATATTACGGCGGAGAATGGTATTGGGGGCTGGATCGCCTGCACTACCTCGAAGACCGCCTCGCCGCGTTATGCGTACAAAACAACAATACAGCGGCCCCTCTTTACAGCCCGCCAACAGTCCCATCAGGCAGCGGCGATACGGGCGCAGAGCTGCATTGGTATCTCTCTTTTCGCTCGCCCTATACGGCAATAGTTCGTGATCGCGTGAAGGCGCTGGCGGATGCTTATGGTGCAGAACTAAAGCTGCGTTTCGTCTTGCCAATGGTCATGCGCGGCCTGCCCGTGCCGCCCGCAAAATCAAAATATATCCCGCTCGACACCGCCCGCGAAGCCCGCCGCCTTGGCGTACCCTTTGGGCGCATTATTGACCCTGTCGGGAAACCCGTTGAAATGGGCTATTCCCTTCTGCCTTGGGCCCAAGAACAAGGGTGCGGCTATGACTACGTTCAAAGCTGGCTCTCGGGTACATGGGCCGAAGGAATAGACGCAGGCAGCCTAAAGGGCCTTCGCATAATCGTGGAGCGCGCAGGTCTAGATTGGAACGCAGCCAAGGATATCGTCGGCAATGACGACTGGCGTAGTATCGCCGAGGCCAACCGCGCCGAGATGATGGATCGCGGCATTTGGGGCGTCCCCAGCTTTCGCGTCGGCGAGACCATCACATGGGGCCAAGACCGCCTGTGGGTGGCCGAACACGCGCTACAAAAACTCACCACAGCTTAACATCAAAGGACACGCCAATGCTTAGAAATATATTGATCATCATCCCCATGCTCTTTGGATTTATCATGGGTGCGCTCGCTTATTTATCGCCTGATATCATCGGCCAAATCCTCGGCGTCTCCGCAGATAATGCCGCAGGGCGCGGCGCGATTAGCGGCGATTTCGGTGCCGTCTTTTTCATTGGCGGCGGCTGCGCGGCGCTGGCGCTGTTTAAAGGTAAAACCAAGCTGCTGTGGATTCCAATCACCCTCTTTGGTTTGACCATTATTGGCCGCCTCTTGGAGCTGTCGTCTTCTGGGATTGGCGAAGGCGCGATGCAGCCTATCCTCATCGAAGTCGTGTTAACGACCATGTTGCTCGGCGCGGTTAAGCTTTCTAAAACCGTCTAAATCTCAATTCTTTTTTCTACTCTGAAGGACACTTAAAATGAAAAAGCTTGCTGTATTCTTCCTCGGCCTTGTCACGCTGATCTTTGTAGGCCGCCAAGTTTTCCTACCCAAAATGATTGAGCAAAGCTTCGCTAAATTAGCCTCTCAGAATATCGGGATTAATCCTATCGCCTCGCTGGATGACGGGCTGCATGTTTATATGTGCGGCGCAGGTTCGCCCTTGCCCGACCCACAGCGCAGCGGCCCCTGCATTGGCGTTGTCGCGGGAGAGCAAGTCTTCGTCTTTGACGCGGGGACAAATGGCTCTCAAAACCTTGGACCAATGGGCGTGCCTGGGCCGCTCATTGACGAGATTTTCCTCACCCATCTTCACTCCGATCACTTTGACGGCCTAGGGCAGCTTATGCTCTCCACTTGGGTTGGCGGGCGCAAAACACCTGTTCAAATCACTGGCCCCATCGGCACAGCGCAAATCGTGGACGGCTTTAACACCGCCTATAAAATCGACAGCACATATCGCACGGCGCATCATGGCGCAGCGGTGGCTAACCCTGCTGGCTACGGCGGGACGGCGCGCGAGGTCGACCTATCTGGCGGCGGCTCTAAGGTCGTGCATGATAAAGACGGCGTGACCATCACGGCCTTCAGCGTCAGCCATGAACCCGTCGATCCTGCCTTTGGTTACCGTATCGATTACAAAGACCGCTCTATCGCTATCTCTGGCGACACGGCCTATGATACCAATATCGCCGCCGCCGCCAAAGACGTCGATGTCCTCTTCCACGAAGCGCTGAATATGGAGATGGTCAAGACATTAGAAAGCGCCGCCAAGGCCAATGGCGCCAAAGCGATGGAGAAGATTTTCTTTGATATCCAAGATTACCACACCTCCCCCGTCGACGCGGCAAAGATCGCCAAACAGGCCGGCGCGAGCGATTTGGTGCTCTATCACATCGTCCCCATGCTCCCCCGAGACGCCATGATCCCGATGTTCGTCAAAGGCGCAGACAAAGAGTTTGACGGCAAGATCACAGTCAGCAAGGACGGCACAATCTTGCGCCTCCCCGTCGGCAGTGACGAGATCATCTATGAGCAAAACACGGGCCTTTAAACTTAATGGCATTATTATTTATAGACGACGATTTCAAACACTAGCAAACAAGTTTCCGCGTCACCGTCGCCGGGCATGAACATGATGAAACTCCAACATTACAGAAGATAACCTTACGAGGCGTGTCAGATATTTAATTTGAATTTGCTCACAATGTTTAGGAGATGGGACCATTTATAACACAAGGTGATGACAAAGTGGGGATATCTTGACCCATGCAATAAGCCGTAAAAAACAGAATTTTAGCATCGAAATGGCTCACAAGGCACGCTTCGCCTTATCTTGCTACAACATTATTCTGTCCCATTATTCCGACTTCGACTTCGACTCCGAAAACCTACCGTTCACATATTTCATAGGAACTGCTGTCTCTGTCGTTTCATCCGGCGACAATATTGAGAAAGCCACGATATTTAGTTGCTTTGTAACGACATAGGATGTTCGCACCTTCTTGTATTCGCAATAACTTTTGAAGCCAAATAACCCCTGTTCAATAGCATAAACTCTAGCAGGTTTTTCATTCGACTTCTCGAATGTGCAGCCACCAAAATTCCATTTGTTACGAACTGTATCTGGATAGTCAGGGACAGAGATGGCTAAGCCTGTAGATTGAGATATTATGTGTTCGGCAAAACTGCCGTTGAAGATTTCGGCATCAGCAACTTTCTCACCATTCACCTCTATACGTTTCTTGTTTCCCCTCTTTTGGATGTAGATGGTATGATTTGGATTTTGGCCAGAAATGAATGTTTCTGGCAAAGTCATGTTCTTACAAAATCCATCTTCTTTATAGGCTTCACATTCGCATTTTACATTTTCCTTATCCCACAATCCACCCGTATCAAAACATACTTCGGAGTCATTACACCCAGAGAGGAGGCTTACAGTTGCCAATGTCAAAGAAATCGTAGCAAATTTTCTATTCATTAGTTCCGCTCATCTAAATCAGGTTCGGGCAATTCGGGAGGGTCAGCAGAGAAGTTCGGATTCACATTATCCTGCACATAGCTTTCACACGATACAAAACAAACACCTGCATCGCCGTCACTCCCAAATTCGCGTCCGGCTTCATTGGCTCCTTGGTCATCAGCTGACTTTGTGGCATCGTTTCTTCCTGTCGCTACATCAAAAGCCTCTTTTGCATCACTTAGCGTTTCGGCCATACCAGGGCTTTGTCACGTTAATGTCTGTTTCCAACCCTTCCGCTAAGACATAGCGATGAAAACTTCAATTTATACTCGGCATCGCTTCCATCCAGATATTATCCGCCGCGCCATTTGAATGTATTTCCGTTTCAATCTCAGCTTTCGCGATCTTGAAGAGCTCATGATCGAACGCGGCATCGACGTGTCTTATGAAACCATCCGGCGATGGGTTGAAAAGTTTGGTTCAACATATGCCAAGCGTATAAAATCCAGATCCGAAAGCGCTTCTCCTGTTTGGCATTTGGATGAAGTCTATACCAAAATAAATGGCAAGATGGTTTACCTTTGGCGAGCCGTCGATGACGAAGGCACCGTACTTGATGTTGTCGTACAAAGGCAGCGGAATACGAAAGCTGCAACACGATTACTCAGAAAACTGCTGAAAAACCAAGGCGTCAGACCTACAAAAATCGTTACCGATAAGCTTGGGTCTTACGGTTCTGCTCTCAAACTCTTGGGCTTAAAACACTTGCAAGACGTTGGAGGTCGAAAGAACAATCGTGCTGAATGTTCTCACGTTCCAATACGAAGGCGAGAACGAAAAGCCCAAAAATTTAAATCTGTGAGGACTGCTCAAAAACTGCTTTCAGCCCACGGACAAATCTACAATCTCTTCAATCACCGACGCCATCTCATCTCAAGAAAGACACTTCGAAAATTCAGGCAACAAGCTCGAACCGAGTGGGACATCGTGACGGCATCCACGTGCGAGTAAGAAAGACGCCCAGAAGAAAATTGCGGCTCTTTCAGTTAACGTGACAAAGCCCTCCCTCGTTTCTAAAACAAGATGGGGGAGTGTGGAAGGAAGCCCTGCGTATTACGCGGGGCTTTTTATAACCCTTGAAATCGTCTCGGCACGTTAGAGCCGCGAACTTTTTTCCCACGGTTGTCGAGGCTGCGGTTAGCAAGGCGACTTTTTAGGATTTTACGGTGGCGATGCCAGTTCATGTTAAATGGACAGGAAAAAGCTAAAAAGTCGCGTTGTAAAACGCAAGACAACCGTGGGGAATAGCGTAAGCGTGGTAAAGGCGATTAGCCGATCCGTTACCCCCACTGCTTAGGAAGTGGGGGTTGATTGGGGCGGTGAGTCAATTTGACTCAACCCGTGAAATTTCATTGAAAAATGATTCTCTTGAAGCGTGCTTACTATGTGCTTACTGGAACACATATCGTGATTTACGATGTTGTGACTGAAAGCGTAAGTTACTGATTTTAATGATAAAAATGGTGCCCCCACACGGACTCGAACCGCGGACCCCCTGATTACAAATCAAAAAAAATCAGTTCTCTCCACATCACTCATTTTCACTGCGCGTCACTAAGTGACTGTATTCATTATATAAAATTAGTGCTATTGTTCATCCGCGTACACAGGGGTTCTTTCTGAAACCTCTGCAATTGGTCCCTATTTGGACCCTTGAATTTGAGAGTGGAAGGTGGAGCCATCATGGCGAAGGGCAAAATTACATCTCGGAGTGTCAGTGCTTTCAAGGGTGAAGCAGGAAAAGATGTGTATCTTTGGGACACTGAAGTCAAAGGTTTTGGCTTGCGCGTGCAGCCATCAGGTCGACGATCTTATATCTATAAGTTCAGAACGCCAGACGGCCGCAGACGAAATAGGAAAATAGGCGCGCCTGAAACACTCAGCGCAGAAGCTGCTCGCAAGACTGTTCAAGGCATGGTCGGAGATGTCGCGCTTGGAAAAACAATTGTGGAAGATCGCCCTAAGAAAAAAGCGATAACGATGCGGAAGCTCTGTGACATGTATTTAGAAGACTATGCTCGGCTGCACAAAAAGCCACGCAGTGTAGAAGATGACGCGCGATATATCGAAAAGGAAATCAAGCCGCTTTTAGGGGCTAAAAACCTCTCCGAAATTCGTAGTAAGGATATAGTGAGAATTCACAGCTCAATGAGCGCAAAACCGGTAAAGGCAAATCGACTGCTCGCATTGCTATCAAAGATGTTTAACCTGGCCGAAGAGTGGGAGCTTCGTGACGCGAATACAAACCCTACTCAACATATTCGAAAATACAAAGAAACGCCCAGAGAAAGATATCTAACTCAGGACGAAATAGTCTCTCTTGAGCAGACTTTGTCAAAAGCGCAGGAAGAACATTTGGTCTCTCACTCTGTTATTCATGCAATAAGAGTTTTGCTGATGACTGGTGCACGGCTTCAAGAGGTTTTGACCATGAAGTGGGACTATGTCGATATCGAAAATGGCAAGATCAATTTGCCGGATTCCAAATCGGGAAAGAAAACAATATGGTTGAGTGACAAAGCGCGGGATTATATCGATGCCATTCCGCACAAGCGTGGTAACCCATATATATTTGTCGGACAAAGAAGTGGCTCGCCTTTGGTGAATTTGCAAAAGCCGTGGAGAAAGCTACGTGCAATGGCGGGCATTGACGATGTGAGAATTCACGATTTGCGTCATACCTATGCAAGTTTAGCGGTATCACAAAACTTGTCACTTCCGATTGTTGGGAAGCTTCTGGGTCATAAGAGCATCAAGTCAACAGAACGATATGCCCATCTATATGATGATGTTATGCGGGATGCAGCGAATTTCTAAACTCAACTGCTACACTTTAATATAAGTGATCTCAAACTGTTTGACTTGCCGTTGCTCTTGAAGGCGGTTGTTCAATGAGAAACTGTTATTCATCTCGTAACGTTGGAAAATATCTAATCCACGGTCCAGCGTGATTTTCCATCCTGTGTCGGTTTGAATATGACGCGCATGAATCAAATTATCGAAACGCCAAGAGAAATGAATATTGGCCTCTGCTGCGGCAAGTTGGATTTGCCCCAAAAACTCATCCTGCTTTTGAGGGTTAAATTCACACCGACCCGTGACTAAATCAACTTCAACACTATCTGCTGGATCTTTCAAAATGACGAGAAGTTCAATCAATTCCATGATGTTTCTGGTTTGATGAAACGTGCGGATGTAGGGGTCTTGAATCTCTACCTTTTTCGCATCGTAAATATAGTCTCCAAATAGACCTTCAAAACTAACGCCTTTCTGGTTTTCTAAATAAGTCTGATGACCTTCCTCGGGCAGGACAGGTGTTGAAAGCTGACTTGACGTATCTGTTTTTTCAGTCGGTGTCGTTAGATCGCTTGAAGTCGATACAGGCGATGCGTCCATCTGTGCGCCAGATTTTCCTGTTTTATGATAGTAATTTGGATACTGCGTTTCTTCTAGCGTTTGAACTTGTTCCTTCTCTCCAGTTTTCCGCACATAAGAGAAATCTGTATCAGGGAAAGTGTCATCAATTCGCAATAATTGATCTTTGACGCGCTTTCGTCCCTCAATCGCAATTTTCAATATATCTTCGATTTCCTCGGGTTTGGCTTCGCCGTGTGGAAAGATGATCTTCATAAGACCTGAAAATGTTTTATTCACGCCATCTCTGTCTCGGGTTGATATGTCCGAAGACAGCTCAAAATGCATTTTATAGCGATCCGAAAAATCATCACTTCGAAGGTGTTTTAAAATCTCGGCTATATAATCCACAACAAAGCCATAACCGTCAGTAAACATCTCACCACGGATTACGTCCACTTCCCAGCCAGGTAAGTAGTTATGGATGCGGTCAATAAATGCTGGGTCGTAGTATTTGTCAGGTAGTTCTTCAAAAAAATCTGAATTTTTGAGCATGTAAGGAACATTGTGTTTAGTGTTGCCGACTAGCACAATGGATGCCTCTGCACCTAGAGTTTCAATGCCGCGTGAAAACGTCTTATTCGCCATGTAATTTTTCATGATGTCTACGAGAGCTTTGTCAACTCGCTTTGCCTTCCCCGCAAATTCATCAAATGCGACGACATCCCAATAACCGACAAGACCTATATTTCCTGTGCTGTTGTTCACGAAGAGTTTGGGGACAGTGACTTCACCGCCAGATATGAGAATCCCGTGAGGGGAGAACTCAGAAAAAATATGAGACTTACCC
>JBMYWT010000078.1:0-12606 GCA_049607665.1 Maricaulaceae bacterium | reverse complement strand
TAAAGTCAGCTGAGCCTGCATAAACTTGGCCCGTAAATGTATTAATGAGATCGAGAGACTCAATATCTAAATGGCTATCCGGCAGGCCTGTAACAGAGTCAATCTCTCCAGCATTTATAAAGCCTGAATTTGTAAGAACATCACTAGCATTAATAATCATATCCGCAGAGGATTGCAAAATTCCCGCATTATCAATGGCACCTGTTATTGCCAAATTCATTGCGCCAGCCGTCGCTAAAATCGCACCATCAGAACTATTTGCTAGACTCGCAGCAACTACGCTTATTGTTTCGCCTTGTATTTGTCCGGAATTAAATACGTCCGTTCCCAAGGTCATGGTAAGACCTGTATCGCTTGTAATAAGGCCTGCATTATCAAGGTAAAGCGCAGCCGTAAGATCAACAACCCCGCCCATCAAAACGCCTGTACCTTCATTAACAATATAATCGGCATCAACGTTCAAGCTATTACGGCCATAAATGAAACCGGAGTTTACAAACTCACCTACAACATCCAAATCAATGTCATCATATACATAGGCTCCGCTCGCTCCGATGATAAAACTGTTACCATAAGTTATATCAAAGCTATCTTCATCTATGATGGTTGTACTACTTATAAAGTTATTACTTGCATCAAAGATGACGATACCATCAGATTCATAAACTGAATTTTCGCCCGCAATGACGTCCGTTCCTGTAATGACGATACCTTGCTGACCCAATAAATAAGTATCTGAAACATGAGCTTCGTCGGCCGCATCAATAGCAATATTTTGCGCGCTAATCATGCCGGCTGAGACATGGATATCATCATCTGCATTTAAATTCACATTCGCGCCAACTGAAATTTCTGTAGCGGAAGTAATATCGCCGCCTGCAGCAACCCTTAGGTCACCAACGGCTTGAATTTCCCCCGCAAAACCAGCATCAACCCCTGCGTCAACGGCGATGTTGCCGCCCGAGTATAAACCCGCTCCTTCATCCGCTTGATACGATCCGCCCACATCAATAGTAAGTTCACCAAGTGCTGCGGCATCATTATGCTGTATAATATCACCTACGGCCTTAAGGCTCATGTCGCCCTGAGCCTCAAGCGCGTTAAAATCAATGTCTCCCAAAGACATGATATCTAAATCGCCCGTAGATTGAAGCGTTCCTGGAATACGCACACCCAACCCAGCCTCATTTCCCAAAACAGTAATACGGCCTGATTGCGCCGCGCCGTAAACCGTGCCGTCCACAGCATATGCGGGCGCCGCGCCGCTACCTGCTATCGATGTGGCCTGCCCTGTGGCTGCATTAAACTGCTGCGCGCCGCCAGATATCGTAATTTGATCAGAGGACTGCGCTACGCCTTGCACAGAAACAGTTCGCCCAACAAGGTTAAGTCCCTTGCTACCCGTTACGCCGTCAATGCCGATTACAAGCGCGCCGCCGGTGACATCAAAAATAACACCGCCAGAACCAAGTGAGACTAGCCCCGTTACGAAGGTTGCCGTGTTCGTATTGATAAGCTGCGTGCCATTTACAATAATGCCGTTAGGGTTAGCAAAAATCACATCCGCGCGCGTCCCAAAGATCTCAACAGCGCCCGCAATAAGCGAGGCCTCTGAGCTTGAGACTTGATTAAGGATGATATTAGCCGGCGTGGTAAGATTGGGGTTAGCGCCCACATCTCCGCCAAGAAAGCTTACGCCTGGAACAAGACTATTGTTAAAAATAAGGCCGTCTTGCCCTACTGTGAAACTGTCATAATAATTAGACGAGATACTGCCCACAGGATCTGTGATATTGATAACAGGAACGCCCGTTTGTGAGGTCGATAGATCCGGGATATTGCTCGTCATCGCGTCAAAATCAGGCAGGACAAGCGTGCTTACGCCCCCTTGAGGGACATAAACATCAGGCGAGCTTTGCGCGTACGCCATGGGCGGCATAAGGCAATACATGAGGAAGTGCACAAATGCTGTAAATTGCGCAATCGCGCGTGAGAGAGACTTTTTACTCATCAGCCGAGCGCATGTTTTACCTACAGCGCGTAAATCAAGAGATAAACGCTCCCTCACAACGCGAGTCAAAGAACCACGGTCGCCCGTGTTATACACATTGCGATTCGGCAAAAGAGCCTCCCCAATCAAAACTGCTCTTGGAAAATAAGCCCTATTTCAACCCTTTAATACCGTAAGGGTTGAAATATATATGCCTTATTCTCGTAACAAGAGAACCTTGCTCACTCAATCAAAAGTAAACAAAGTCTTAATATCACAACCTACTTGCCGAACCAACCCGTCTTCTTCTTTTTCTCATCCTTAGGTTTAGCATCCGGCTTGGCATCGCTTGGGCTCTCGGCCGTCCAGTTAACCGCCTTTTCTTGCGCCTTGGTGACTTCTGCAGGCGTCATTTCTTTCTCGATTTCAGCCCGTTTTGCGCTTGCGGCTGGATGACCGCGCGCAGCCGCAAGGTTTAGAAGCGTATGCGCCTCTACCAAATCCTTCGCTGTGCCTTGTCCATCAGCTAACATCGCGCCGGCCTGGTAAAGACCGAGCGGATTACCCTGGGCGGCCGTTTTATTAAACAGCTCAAATGCCTGCTCGATGTTTTTATCCGTACCCGAACCGCCAAGTGTTGCCAGGGCTAGAAAATTTGTTCCCGCAATATGATCTTGCTGTGAAGCGAGGCGGTAAAAATCAACCGCTTTAACAATGCTTTTCTCCGCGCCTTTACCTTGCGCGTATAAATTCCCGCAATTAAACTGAGCATTAGCGTCGCCCTTATCCGCCGCTCCGCAAATCAGCTCTAAGGCTTTGGTGTAATTTTGCAGCGCGCCATTCCCATTTAAATGCATAAGGCCAAGGCGGTTCATCGCTTTAACGGATCCTTTTTCAGCCGCTACCTTATAAAGCGCAGCCGCGCGCGGAAGGTCCGCCGGAAGGCCGACGCCAAATTCAGCCATACGGCCCAGGTAGAACGCGCCGTCGCCGTCGCCTTCAGTAAATGCCTTATTAAAGTCCTGCGCGGCTTTCGCCAAATCATTACCTTCAAGTGCTTTAAGTCCGTCTTCAACGCTCGCAAAGGCATTGGGTATGAGTAGAGCAGAGGCTAAAGCCACTGGCGCGGCGTAGCGTTTAAACATTTTTGTGATCGACATGTGTGATCCTTCCCGTTGGCAGATAATATTATCATTTCAATTAAATAAACCCAAGGCCTCGTAATGCAACTTTAAGGCCATTTCAAACTCAGGCTGGCTAAAACACGTGGTTTGTTAAATTCACGAAACTCACGCTTGGCCATTGGGATCTCGCCGCCAATATCAAAACTGGCGTATTTCCCTTTAAGCTTTATTCCCATACCTATTCCGCCTGCGACCTCAGTACGTTTACTCGCAAGGCTTTTGCCCATCCCAGCATCGAAAAATGCATAAGGCTGCAAGCTTTGTGATACTTTAGAAAGGTGCCCTTCAGGACCGCCGGGCAGCTTTTTACTCATATCCTTCCACCCCTGCGGCGTCGCGGGTAGAAAATCATTGCGTATATAAACGGCCTTATCTGCAGAGAGCGCCGTATTCTTAAACCCGCGCACCGTAGAGCGCGCGCCAATAGGCGTTTGCTCGGGCCCGTAGAGCGGCGTGCCAGAGACTTTAGCGCGGGCAGATACAATCCAGCGGCCCCATTTTTGCGGCTTAGGCAAGCGCGCTACTCCAAATTCAAACGCTTCAAACTGCGCATGCGCGTCACGCTGACCTACATCTATAGGGTCTTTCGTCGCCCCAAACAGGCTAACTCCGCGCAAGTAAGACGCGTCCATAGAAATTTTAGCGCGCTTTGTTTCAATGATATGTCCCGCCGTTAGACGCGCGGTCACAAGTGATTGCGGCGTAAGCTGAAAAGCATTGATAAAACGGCGGGCTTGGCGGCCTTCAATGCCCACCTCAACAAAGCTTTTCGTTTGAGAGTCGCGGTTAATCACATAATTAAGCGAAGCATTGGCTGAAAATGTATCACCGTAGAGCTCAGAGGTAGGCGTAAGGCCAATTAAGTAATCAGAAGCAACAGCCCCCATATTGAGCGTTAAATAGCCAAGCGGCATAGATCCGTTTACACTGATCGCATTAGAGTTAAGCGTGCCTACATAAGATACGCCCCAAATATCATTGGCTTTAAGGACATTTTCAGCGGATAATCCAAGACGAAATTGATCTTTGCCCGTTGCTTTCGAACCTTGATTACTCCAACTGGCAAACGTGCGCAGGCGATGTTTGTCCTCAACCGTAATATTCACCACAGACCCGCCCGGTTTTTCGCCGGGCGCAAGTTTCATCTTCGCTTTAGCCGACTGAAGACGGTTAATCTGATCAAGGCCTTGTTCAAAATCACGCAACTGCAAAACACGGCCCAAAGGCTTAGGGAAAGCGGTTACCAATCTTTGAGCCGCTTCCTTTCCGCCTTCTGCGTCTTCAAAACGAATAGCTTCGACAACGCCTTCAACGACGCGCAGTTTTAAAGTCTTGTCTTTAAAGTTCTGCTTTTCAATATAAGCTCGGCTCGTGATAAATCCAAGTTCAACATACCCCGTATCAATCGCCTTCATCACAGCTGATATATCTTCTTTCGTCATGCAGCTCGGCGCATAACCAGCGATAAGATGGCTGGTGCGGCCCGCATTATCTAGTTTACGAGCGCCGCTTACGATTATGCTATCAATTTGAACACAAGGACCATCACCACTAGGCGCGGCTTGGGGCTCTAGCGGCGCGCTATCAGGCGCTGGAGCTGGCTCACGCCGTTCAAAGTTTTCAAGCTCCTCACGGCGGCGTTCTTCCTCACGCTCACGTTCAAGCTCTTCTGCCGGATCAATATTCGCAGGGAAACTAGGCGAAACTTGCGCGTAGGATAGGCTTGGGAAAACGCACAAAAGCGCCAAGCATAAAACAAGCGCTCCAGCGGCGCTCCGCAATGTCAGGTTTAGCGGCATCACGAACTAGAGTCGTCTTCATAAGTATTATCTTTACTATCTGTTAGAAGTCCAATTTGTGATAAAAACCCAATATTACTTGCACCAATGTTTGTAAAGAAATCCGGATCTCTAATAACGCGAACGCCCGCCGGGTTCACAATATTAGCAGCCGTAAGTTGCCCGCCGTCAAGGACAACCTCTTCGTCTGTTTCGATTGTAAGCGTGCCGCCCGCAGTAACGTTCCCAAAGCGGTCTTGCCACGTTATATATGCCGATGTGCCCGCCCAGAGGTTATAAACCCCGCCGCGCCGCTCAAAAAGATCTACAATCGGAAAGCTTTTAAGTAGAATTCTATCCGCATCTAATAGAATTTCGCCAAGGCCCGAGATATCTCCACCAATAACATCAAGGCTCTCTGCGCCAGTTATATTTATAACACCAGCCGCAGAGAGGCGGCCGCCGCGCGCTGAAATATCGCTGTTTCCACTGGAACGGCAAAAGATAAAACAGCTTCGGCGGAAATCATATGCCCCGCTGTAAACGCTTTCAAATGCCACTGTGCGCGCGTTGATATTTACGCCTGCGCCCGTTGAAACAACATCGCCGCCTCGGCTATAAAACGCATCTGTAGTAATATCGATAACGCCTGCCGCATTGATAAGGCTAATTAACCCGTCAAGCTCGAGCTCGCCCAGATCGACGCCTTGCTCGCCTCCGCCCATTTCCCACGCAGATAACAAAATATCAGCCGCTTCGGCGCCAACTGCGTCTCCGCCGCTAGCATAATTTATGGTAGAATCTATGGCGTCTGGCGCAATGAGAGAAATATGAGCCCCGGAAACAAGGCGCGCTGCATTATTTACAATGCGTCCACCCGACGTGATTTCAAGGCCGCCTTGGCCAAAGAAAGTGGCGACATGGTCAGCATTAAGCGTTTGGTTTATGACGTCTCCAGCCGCGTTAATTGTCAGCGCCGATTGTGCGCCGCGCGGGCCCAGCGCTTGAACCAAGCCGCCTGTATTCGTGATATCCCCATCAGAAGCTGATAGATTTATGACGCCATCTGCAAAAACAATCGCCTGCACAATATCGCTGTCTATATCGATTTGCGTGCCCGAGACATTTATATCCGCTGCGCTGCTCAGCACAGTATCAGATATCGTGACCTCATGCCCTGCGGTAATATAGATATCATCAGTTAATCCAACATCTTCGCGGTCAAAGGTAATAATGTCAGAGCGGTAATCTTCATGCGTTGAGCCAATGTTCACAACGCCATTTTCTGCCGTGATGTTAACCGCACCTAAGATACCCGCAGGCTCAAAACCTGAAAATCCCGTCAAGCGCGCATCTGTTATATTAACATCGCCATTATGCGCCGTAAGGGATACCGCGCCAAAGGCGGCATTAAACTCCGCGCGTCTTTCAGCTTCAACATCACCTGCAATTTCTATCGTCGAACCATAGGCATTCACACCAGTCGCCGCTGTCAGTACCGCGCCGTCAAAAACAAGCTCGCCGTCAGCAAGGATATTAAACCCGCGCCGCGTGGCAAGGCCATCGCCCGCATAGCGAACGCCGGCCCCTAAATCAGTGACCTCAATCAAGACACTGCCCGCTTCAAGGCTTGCGTCGCGCGTGATATCAACAAGCACCGCATTCGGGCTCTCCGCTCGGCCATTAATACCGCCCCCAACAACTGTTCCCCAGCGCGATGCCGTGTTTGTTGGTACAATCGAGGAGTCGTATTCGGCTAAAGAGTCTCCAGCATATATAGCCAATTCCGAGCGTGGGTCTTCGCTTTCATTTAAAACTTGTGCAGAAATCTTTATCTCTTTGGCCAAAAGGTCCAAGCGGTCCATGGTTCCCGTTAACCCCTCGCCCTCTATCCGAATAACCCCTTCGCCAGTTTCTAAAAACGTATTGATTTGCAAAAGTCCCGGCCCAACAAGGCGGTCAACAAAAGATACTTCGCCGGTAGAGAGCACAACGCCCCCCGTATTGATAAATTGCCCGCCATCGACAGTAATGCCGTTCGTATTGGCCAAGATAACATGAGCGCGCTGCCCCAACACTTCGATAGCACCTTGGATACGGCTAGGGTCCGCGCCTGTAACCTCATTGACAATCGTACGCGCGTTCACAAGGCGGTTGTCAAAATCAAGTCCCGCTTCGGAAACATTGAAATTCGTATAACGATTATAGCTCACCCGGTTTGCCACAATCGGCGCTATCTCAACACGAACATGCCCATCTGTATCCGTAAAAACATGTGTTGCCGTTGTGCCATCTGCCGTAACTTGCGCATTTGCCGGCAAAGCAATGCCAGTTAGGCAAACCGCCATTGCCACGATAAAATACGGCAACGCCGCATTTGTCTTACTCTTATTATCAAACAACATCATATACCGACCTAAGTCGCCCCAACCAAGATGTGCTCGCCTGCTAGCAGAACCCGCAAAGGCGCGCAAAGGCTTTCTTTGCAATCTATAAAAGAAAAACGATGGTGATAAATTACAACTACCATTTCAAACTTAAACCCAAATTCAAAAATCATCATTAATCGAATAAAACTCTCAGTGTTGATGGTCTGGTTTTGCCTATGCGATTTTACCACCAGAGACGAACTCTAATTCAGGATGGCCCCATTGAAAAAACCTGCGCGTTTCCAAATTACCTTATCAATCAAACGCTCAATGTTGATCTAAATAATCACACCATGCTTGCATCAATTCACGGCGCTTCTCTAATCCTTTGCTGCGCCGGTATGCACGGTGGACTGAGGACCCCACTTTGTGCGCCAAAGCCAATTCAGAGATCTCATCAAAAAATTCCGTGCAATCAGAAGCCCAATCCTTAAATGTTGACCTAAAGCCATGTGCTGTAAAAGGCTCGTTCATAGCTTTTAATGTTGATCGAAATGCATTTTCCGCGATACGGGAAAACAAGCCCATTAGTAAGTTCAGGCAATAATTCAATCATGCTTTTTGTAAGTGAAATTGTATAGTCTTCAGCACTACGTTTCATGCGCGCTGCAGGAATTGTCCAATATCCGTTTTTCAAATCAAATTCATCCCATGTGGCATGCCTGACCATATGACCACGAGAGGCCATCAGTATTGCCAATGCAAGCGCACGCCTTGGCTTATGCTTACTCAGTAATAGTCGTTTATAAAACTTCGACACATCAGCATATGGCATGGCTGCATAGTGAGATACTTTAGGCTATGGTCGGGCAGTAAATACTCAATACCACTTTTCCATCTTGCAGGGTTGTCACCAGAACGCCACCCTAGAACTGTCGCAAGGTCTAAAGCTTGTTTAATCATACCACGCATCATCCGGGCAGAATGGTTTTGAGCATACAACGAAGCCCTATGCAGTATTGATTATGGAAAAATCAATAAAATCAGGGAATTTAACCCCTGATTCCATTAATACGCACCCCTACATAAGGAGTTATGGTACGGGTGAGAAGACTCGAACTTCCACGCCTCGCGGCACTGGAACCTAAATCCAGCGCGTCTACCAATTCCGCCACACCCGCACGATGCATCCGCTAAAAACTTTAGTGGATAATTGGTGAGCGCGATTTGCCCGTATTCCCACGTAAGGTCAAGCCGTTTTTACCCAATAATCAAAAGAATTTCGTAAGACGTCAAATCGCAGCGTTTTAATCGCGTTTAGCTCTCTTTAGCGGTCATCGGCACTTTTAAAAGAGACCAGCCACAAGCGATTATGCCTGAAATGACATTTGCGGCGGCTATTCCGAAAAACGCCCCTCTTAAGCCGTCATAATGCACTCCAATATAAATGAAGGCGACATAAAGAATAAGCGAACGAATTATAGTGTAAATCAAACCATATGACGGACGGCCAAGAGCGTTAAACCCAGCCGCACTGACAAAGACAAAACCGTATCCAAAAATCGTAATCGGTACGATATAAAAATACGGTAGCGTCGCCGCAACAACAGCGTCATCCGTAGAAAACAACCCCGCAATTTGCGGCGCGAATATCGCGAGCACAACAGCCATCACGGTACTCCAAACCACGCAAATCCAAAAACAAAACTTAAAAGTTTCTCTTACGCGCTCTGTTTTACCTGCCCCGCCATTTTGGCCAGTGATCGCTCCAATACAGGCGGAGAGCGCATAAAGAACACCCACAGATATAAGCTCTGCACGGCCCGCAACCGTAAAGGCGGCGACCTCGATTGTATCAAGATTTCGAGCGATAATTGTAACGGCAATCGCCGCCGCCAAAGGGACAACAATATTCGTAATCGCCGCAGGAATACCTACGCGGCCAATAATCGCCCATGCCCGCTGAATTGACCCGAAAGTCATATTCGCAAAGCTAATGATCTTGCGATGGAAAAAAGCGATGTAAAACCCAAACAAAGCCGCGCAAATATTCCCGCTAAGCGTCGCAATCGCCGCGCCCTGCACTTCAAGACGCGGAAAAGGTCCCCATCCGTAAATCAAAAATGGGTCCAATATAATGTTCACAACCGCGCCAAAAATCATAATGGAGCTAGGCAGTGCCGCCTCACCGCCAGCACGCAAAATATTATTGCACGTTGTTGCCACAGAAATCACGACAAGACCGGGCAAAGAAATCGCTAGATAACTTTGCGCCATATGTAAAATTTCGCCGCTAGCGCCCATCATAGGCAAGACGTTTGGCATAACGAGCAACATAAGCGACACAAGCCCTAACATGACTGTAACGGCCATCAATATAGCCGCCGCGCCGTGACGCCGAGCACGTTCACTATCGCCCTGACCGAAAGCCCGCGAAACTGCCGACATTGTTCCTGCGCCCAAACCAATGTTGGCACTATTGCCCAGAAATGTAAGCGGATAAGCAAACCCTAAAGCCGCCAAAGCCCACACACCAATATTAGGACGATCAGGATCAGATAAACGACCAAGATAGATTGTATCAACAATACCCGTCGAAATCAGCGCAATAACCGCAATCGCAAATGGCCCCAACATGCGTAAAACATGAAAAGAAACCTTGCCCTGTGTCAGGTCAAATTTCGCCTTTTCAGCCATTATTGGAGGGATATTCGTATCAAAACTAGTCTTCGCGATGTGACGGAGCAAACGCAGCAAGTGTTGCCATTTGTGTGATTTCCGAAGCCGTAGCGCCAAGACGGCAAATTTGAACCGGTTTTTCAAGGCCTGTCAGGAATGGTCCGAGAACGGTTGCTCCTCCAACAGTTTTAAGAAGCTTAGTTGAAATAGAGGCAGAATGGATCGCCGGCATTACCAATACGTTCGCCGCGCTAGAAAGGCGAGAAAACGGATAGGTCAATGTATGTAACGGATCCAGCGCAACGTCAGCAGAGATGTCGCCTTCATATTCAAAATCTACATCGCGCTCATCTAATATACTCACGGCTTCACGAACCTTCTGAGTGCGTTCGCCCGGCGGGTTGCCGAAAGTTGAATAAGAGAGGAACGCCACGCGTGGTTCGAAACCAAAACGGCGGGCGAACCCTGCCGTCGTTTCGGCAATATCAGCAAGATCATCTGCGGTTGGCAGTTCCGTGATATTCGTATCGGCGATAAAGAGCGTGTTGGATTTATTGACCACAACAGACACGCCCATTGTGCGTTCTTCTTCCGTGTGGCTAAGTACCATAAGCACATCACGCAGGGCGATATCATAGCTACGCGTCACCCCCGTCACCATGCCGTCCGCAAGACCGTGATGCAGCATAAGCGCGGAGAAAACATTACGGTCATTATTTACAAGACGCTGCACATCACGGCGCAGGAAGCCTTTACGTTGTAAACGGCCATATAGATATTCAACGAATTCAGCATTACGGTTAAACAGGCGCGCATTTAGGATCGTCAGCGATTCAGGATTATCAACGCCAAGAAGCTGCATGTTATTACGGATGGGTTCTTCGCGGCCAATTAATATGGCCTTGCCTAAGCCGCGTTGCTGGAAGGCCTGAGCGGCGCGAATAACGGCGGGCTCTTCGCCCTCGGCAAAGACAATCGTCTTCGGGTCGTCCGCTACGGTTTCGCTTATGCCTTGTAGTATGGACGCTGTCGGGTCTTGGCGGCGCGCGAGCGATTGGCGGTACTCATCCATATCCTCAATCGGTTTACGGGCTACGCCTGTATCCATCGCAGCCTGAGCGACATAAGGTGGAATTTCAGAAATCAGCCGCGGATCAAACGGCGCAGGGATAATATAGTCGCGGCCATATTTCGGGCGGCGACCATGATAAGCGGCGGCCACCTCTTCGGGAACATCTTGGCGGGCCAAATCCGCGAGAGCCTGCGCGCAAGCCAGTTTCATTTCTTCATTTACATTGCGGGCCCGCACATCAAGCGCGCCTCGGAAGATATAAGGAAAACCAAGGACATTATTGACTTGGTTGGGGTAATCCGAGCGGCCTGTAGCGATGATGGCATCGTCGCGCACGGCGTGAATGTCCTCGGGTGTGATCTCTGGATCAGGGTTCGCCATTGCGAAAATGATCGGATTAGGCGCCATTGATTTAATCATGTCCTGCGAGACAAGTCCCGCAACAGAAAGGCCAAGGAACACATCCGCGCCGACCATGGCTTCTTCCAGTGTGCGCAGTTCCGTCTCTATCGCGTGAGGTGCTTTCCACTGATCCATACGTTCCGTACGGCCCTTATAAAGGACGCCGCGGCTATCGATAACGATAGCGTTTTCATCTTTAACGCCAAGGCTTTTGATAAGGCTAAGAACAGACAGGCCTGCCGCGCCTGCGCCCGAGAGCACAACTTTCATATCTTCAAATTTACGCCCTGTCAGGTCAGCCGCATTGATAAGGCCAGCCGTCGCAATAATGGCTGTGCCGTGTTGGTCATCATGAAAGACGGGAATATCGAGTTTATCACGAAGCTCTTGCTCGATGATAAAACACTCTGGCGAGCCGATGTCTTCGAGGTTAATTCCGCCAAATGTATTGCCGAAACGCTGCACGCATTCAATGAATTTTTCGGCGTCTTCTTCTTCGACTTCAATGTCGAAACTATCGATATCGGCAAAGCGTTTAAAGAGAACAGACTTCCCTTCCATCACAGGTTTTGACGCCGCCGCGCCTAAATTCCCAAGACCTAAAATCGCCGTGCCATTAGAAATAACGGCAACCATATTGCCTTTGGAGGTATACTCATAAGCTAGGTCTTTATCGCGCGCGATTTCCTCTACGGGAACAGCCACGCCGGGCGAATAGGCCAGTGATAAATCCCGCTGCGTCGCCATGGGCTTTGTCGGCAGCAAGGCGAGTTTACCGGGGGTCGGGTGAGAGTGGAAATCTAGCGCTTGCTGATCCGTAATATAAGTTTTCTTGGGCGGACGGGATTCGGGTTTTGGCACGCGCGCATCTCCTAGGAAGCTTGGGGATTAACTTGCGCCTGCTCTAACGAGTTTCGCGAGTCGTTGATACCCCAAACATAAAGCGCATGGCGCGATTTTGCGCCGCAACACGTTATATTTTGCATATTTTTTAGTCACTACGCGCATTCGTGATTAAAATAAGTGCACTTTAGCTCAAAACACTCCCTCTCTAAGCCTGTTTGCAACCTCGATATCGACTCTATTTTTTGTGCCGCTAATGTATTTACACGAAATACCAAATATAAAATCG
>JBMYWT010000077.1:0-12767 GCA_049607665.1 Maricaulaceae bacterium | reverse complement strand
TTTACCGATTTTAATTCAAGCCTTTTCAGATATTGATGTTCCTGCGCGGCGAGTAGCAGCTATCAAGGCCTTGAAACCATTTTTAGAAGAAGAAAACTCACCATCAATTATCTTGCGTACGGCCGCTATGGGCTTGGCGAAATTGAAAAAAGATGAACTTAAAAAAGCGGACCTTGGAAATCTTCGCCCTGAAGCTATGTTAAAAGAAGCGATTGCTCGCAACCCTTATGATCTTGTGGCGTATCGCGGGCTTTCTCAGGTCTATGCGGCACGTGGAGCTTATGAGAAAAGCTGGGATATGAGCGATGGATTAAGAGCTTTTCAAAATGTGCCAGAAGAACTAACAATCTCATCAAATCGAGCAGAGGCGCAAATTTTACGAGCGGCCCCAGGCTTTTTTCCACCAATCTACCCATAAACGGGTAAAAACATTAATGTTTTAACGGGCCGTTAACCACAATCATAAGACAAGTCATATGAATCAATCTTTGCGCCGAATTTTTTGGTGCATGATTATGTAAGGGATTCTTATTATGGCGACAGTTGCGCCAGATCAGATAGATACGCAGCAAGCACCTCAATTGGGGTCGTCTAACTCTGCTACCCTTAAGTCTTTAAATGCATATGTGGATACAATTGAAGCGCGTTTAAGACGTATTGATGTTACAACTCGGCAACAAGTTGACACACTCGATGCTGGGTTAAAAGTACTTGAATCAAAATTGAGTACGAACCGTTCTGTTCAATATAAAGAGCTTTCTGACCGTTTTGATGCTTTATCTAAAACGCTTACTGAACGTCTTGGCGTAACGCAGGCCGAAGTTACATCTGGCCTTGCACGGGCTATGGAAAACCCAACACTTACGAATTTAAAGTTTGCTCTTGATCGAGCAGATGCGCGCTTGACGGAATGTGAAACGCATCAAACGGGCGCGATTGCTAAAATGAATCGTCATATTGCCGATATGGCGAGTGCCATTGAAGGTCAATTTGATAAAATCAATACGCGTTTGACAGATGAAAGCCGCCTTCGGGAAGAGGCATCATCTGTGATGAAGCGGACGCAACAAAGCTCTGAAGCTCGTATGGCGTTACGCCTTAGTGAGGTAGAAGCCGAAAGCGCTGGCGCTATCAATGCGATGAGTAGCAAAGTTATCGATTTGAGCCGCGACATGCAGGACAAAGCGATCAGCAGCGAAAAACTGATTAAAAACCATGTCAGCGAAATTACAGCGACGACAAAACAAGAATTTAGTACCATGCAACATGGTCTTGAAAAACGTATTCATGATGTTGATACGGCGCGGTCTGCGCTTGATCTACGTATGGGCCAAGGCCTAGCGGCATTAACGTCACGCGTAGAAAGCCTTGAGTATGGTCTATCATCGAAACCACAAGAAGTTACTCCCGCAACTCTGCCAGCGGGGCCGGTAACCCAACCGCCAGGACCAGAACCTGTTATAAACCAAGCCGTTGATGCGATGCCAACGCCGCTTGCACCGCTACCAGAACCGGTTATGCCTGTTTATCATGAAACAGCTCCGGTGATAAAAACCCCTTCTCCGACTCCGCAGCCGTTCATGCCGCAAGCCTATACGCCAGATGCAACGCCATATCAGCCTATTGTACCTGAAAGTACATATGCGCCTTTAGAACAAAACTTGCAGCCCTTACCTCCAGCGGGACAACCTCTTAATGGGACGGTTCCGACACCATATACGAATGTAGGAACTGTCCCTGCGAGTATGACAAATTTACCTTATGCTAATCCTGCATATGCTGAATCAGACTTTGATGACATAAATCGTCTTGTTGAAGGAAGCCTTGAGACATCACGTCCGGGGGGTGTCTTTAAGCGTAAAAAACCAAAAAAGATAAAAAAAGCGAGAGTTAAAAAAACACGCTCAGTTGCAAGTAAAAAATCACGTAAAAGCAAACAACCTCAACCTTATATAGCGAATAAGCCTGCAAATACGAATATGTCCAAAGGGACATTGGCCCTAAGAGCAGGAACGGTTCTTTTAGGGGTGGGTGTGATTGGTTATGCTGTCTCACAAAATGTGCTCAAAGATAAATCAAATCTTTCTGTCCAAAATGTGCAACCAGAACAAATTCTTGCTGCGAATAGTTCAGCTATCGTCACTCAACCGGCTATTGGGCAATATGCAGATAACCAAGTTAACGCTTTTGCTGCCACGGCGAATAGCCTTGAAGAAGCAGCGCGTGAAGGAAATGCTGTGGCTCAACTACAACTTGGTTTGGCTTGGCTTGAAACAGGAAAAACCAAAGAAGGTATTTCTATGATCCGTGCGTCGGCGAATCAAGGTCAACCAGCTGCGCTTTACCGTCTTGCTAAGCTTTATGAAAATGGCGAAGGTCTTACCGCGGATAGTGAAACAGCCCGTAAATTAACAGAACGTGCGGCGCGAGGCGGCAACCGTATCGCCATGCATGACCTTGGGCTTTATTATGCCGAAGGGCGGGGTAAAGTTAAAATGGATATGGATGTGGCCGCTAAATGGTTTGAAAAAGCGGCGCAGCGCGGCGTTGTAGATAGCCAATATAATCTCGCTATCCTTTCTGAAAGCGGACAAGGCATGCCAACCAATATCGAAACGGCTTTGGTATGGTATAGTATTGCCGGCAAGCAAGGCGACCAAATGGCGGAACAAAGATCTAGCGTTCTGCGCACACAACTTAGCGCTGCTGCAGTAGCAAAAGTTGATGACCGCATTGCGAAATATAAGCCGGTTATGATCGACGAAGCAGCGAATGGTATTTTCCGCAACACGCCATGGGCGAGCGCTGTTCAATCGGTTTCAAACAGTAATCCACGTACTGCTATTAAACATACGCAAACTTTATTAGGCGGTCTTGGATATAATGTTGGTTCGCCTGATGGAGCGATGGGCCCGAAAACACGGTCGGCCATTATTGAATTTGAACGCACATCAGGACTTCCTGAAACAGGTCGAGTTAATGTGGAACTGATTCAACGCTTAGAGCTAGCGGCAGGCGTTTAAACGATCCTTGCTAGATACACTTTGATATCGGTTAAGTTTGATACAAGTCAGCGTGGCCAATGAAGGTCTCATCTTATAAACTTAAACCTTGTGCGCTTTAAACTTGTTGTAAACGTCTGAACGTCTAAATGTAGGCGAGTTTATTTTACGAATGATTTGAAAGATTGACGCCATCATGGATGAAGACCGCCTCTCTCGCCTTTGGAATATCGCGCCTGTGATGACTGAGGCTACGCCACATGCTCGCGAAATCGGGATTAAATTCGTGGCGGTCGATATTGGTCGTGCTACGCTATCCTTGGACTATAATAAAAACCTTATCGGTGACCCCAAGACGAAAGTGGTGCACGGCGGTGCGGTGACTACATTACTGGATCAAGCTTGCGGCCTCGCCGCACTTGCTGGATTTGAAGCTCCGACAGCGGCAGCAACACTTAACCTTTCTATTGATTATATGCGCGCAGCCAAGCCTGGAGAGGCTATTATCGCTGAAGCACATTGTTATAAGACTACACGCCATGTGGCTTTTGTACGAGCTATTGCTCATGATGGGGATGATGAAAACCCTGTAGCTATGGCGCAAGCGACCTTTATGGCGACGGCTTTTCCGGGGGCGCGTAAAACGAAAACCAAGGCAGCCCCACCAGAGACGAAAAGATGAACACGCCAAAGGTACAAATCTCTGATTATGTGACGACAGAGCTTGCGCGTATTCCTTATGCCAAAGTGCTGGGTATGAAGCCGCTTTTCATGGGCGAAGAATTTACACTTTGTCTACCATATGCGGAAACACTTGTAGGTAATCCTACTTTACCTGCGTTACATGGAGGCGTGATTGGTGGCTTTATGGAGCTGGCAGCGATTACGCAACTCCTGCTGTCGATGAAGCCTGAAACAGGAATGCCCCTACCGAAACCTATCGGGATTAATATTGATTATTTGCGCCGTGGACGGCCGCAAGATACTTTCGCTCGCGCTGTTGTGTTTAAGCAAGGCAGCCGCGTGGCAAATGTACGCGTGCAAGCTTGGCAAGACAGTTATGATAATCCCATTGCGGCGCTTCATGGGCATTTTCTAACTGCCGCACCGAAAAAAGAATAAATTTTTATGAGTGGGAGCGGCGCTTTCGGATCGCAAATGCCCTTAACGCGCCGCGCGGTTTTCACCCAGAGCTGGCCAATTATGTTGGCGAATGCGGCGGCGCCTGTTGTCGGCCTTGTTGATACATTTGTTATAGGCCGTTTCTCTAGCACCACAGCCCTGGCGGGCATTGGCCTTGGGGCGGTGATTTACGGCATTGCCTATTGGGGGTTTGGGTTTCTGCGTATGAGTACGGCGGGATTGGCCGCGCAATCCGACGGGGCGGATGACCAAGGCGCGGTTCAGGCGCATTTAATCCGCGCTATTCCGATCGGTGTTTTCATTGGCCTGTTTGTGCTTGCCTCGCAGAGCGTTCTGCTCACGGCGGCCTTTAAAATATTCACGGCTTCCGAGGCCATCGAAGGCGCAGCGGCGACTTATATTCGCGCCCGTCTTTGGGGCCTGCCCGCGACACTAGCGTCGATTGCGCTGATGGGGTGGTTTGTTGGCATCAGCCGTTCAGGTCGCGCGCTGTCGATGCAAATTGTTTTAAACATCGTGAATATCATCCTCTCGCCGATCTTTGTGATCTCTCTGGGATGGGGATTATTTGGCGTCGGCATAGCGTCGGCGATTGCGGAATGGATTGGCCTCGGTGCAGGGCTGTGGCTTGCGCGCCGCGAGATCATGGTGCGCGGCGGGTTTTTGAAAGAAGCGTTGACGAAGGACGCCCTATTAGAACCGACAGCCCTCAAAAGTCTTGGCGTCACGAATGGTAATATTTTCATCCGCACAATGGCACTGACCGTTGGGTTTAATTTCTTTGGTAATGCTGCCGCAAGTGAAGGCGAAGTCTTCTTGGCTGGCAATCATATCTTGTTGCAATTCATCACTATGGCCGCCTTAGTGCTGGACGCGTTCGCCCACACAGCCGAAGCCGTAACGGGAGCGGCCTACGGGGCGAAGAATAAACCGCGCTTTAATCGAGCGGTGCGTTTAACGACCGAGTTTTCAATCCTATTCGCATTCCTCTGCGGCGCGTTAATATATTTTGGTGGACCGTTTGTGATTGCGCTTTTGTCCAAAGACCCGCTGGTGCAGGACAGCGCGCGTACCTTCCTGCCTTATTGCGCACTTGCGCCAATCCTCGGGTTTGCGGCGTGGCAAATGGACGGTATTTTCATCGGTACCACGCGCTCACGCGAGATGCGCAACGCAGGCATAGCCGCCGTGATATTTTATCTTGGCGCGCATTATACACTGCAGCCGCGCTTTGGTGGGCACGGCATTTGGATTGCGTTTATCAGTTGGTATGTCGCCCGCGCCGTCACGCTGGGGGCTTATTACCCGCGCATTATTCGGCACATGAACGAACGGCTTTAATCTGCTGCTGCGGCCTCTGCGATGCTCGCAAATCCGTCGGCTTTGAGCCTTGCAGCGAGATCACGGCGGATGTCTGTCACCAGCCCCGGGCCTTCATAAACAAGGGCGGAGTAGAGCTGGACGGCTTTGGCACCTGCGCGAATTTTGGCATAGGCCTGCGCGCCATTCGTAATGCCGCCGACACCGATTAGGTCAATCGTGCCGTTGGACGCTGCCGCGAATTCTTTCAATATTTCAGTGGAGCGCTCAAACAAAGGCGCGCCTGATAATCCGCCTGCTTCGCCTTTGTGTGAGCTGCGCAGCGTATCAGGACGGTCAATGGTCGTGTTGGAGACGATGATCGCGTTCATACCATAGGTGCGAGCCTGTTCGACGATGCGGTCTATTTGCGCAAAGTCTAGATCAGGCGCGACCTTTAGGAAGATTGGCACAGAGGGTTCATCCCCCGCGAGGGCGGCCCGTGTTTCCGCAATCCGCCCCAAGAGGTCATCCATCGCGTCCGCGCCTTGCAGTTCCCGCAAGCCCGGTGTGTTGGGACTGGAGATATTAATCGTGAAATAATCAGGTAGCCCCCAAAGGGACGACAGCCCTGCTATGTAATCACCAATGCGGTCTTCGGACGTTTTATTTGCGCCAAGGTTAGCGCCGACCAGACCAGCATTCCGTTTACGCGCTGCGAGTCGTGTTTTGAAATCGACCAGCCCGCCATTGTTAAAGCCCATGCGGTTGATGACGGCTTTGTCCTCGGCCAGGCGGAATAGGCGCGGCTTGGGGTTGCCTTCTTGCGGGAGGGGCGTGACCGTGCCGCATTCCACAAAGCCAAACCCCGCCGCCAGCATTGGCCCGTGAGCTTTGGCGTCTTTGTCAAAACCAGCGGCCAATCCAACAGGGTTAGGTAGATCAAGCCCGCCGACAGTTGTCGCCAGAGCAGGATGAGAGACCTGCGCGGAGACAGGCCCCATACCCATTTGAAGCGCCTTAATCGTAGCGTTATGCGCGGCTTCTGCGGGGAGCGTACGGAAAAGCTTCGTGCCGAATTTATAGAACTGTTTCATATGTTTTATGTGCCGCTTAGAAATGTTTCGCTGGCATAACGCCCCGCGCTATCCATCGGCAAGACCCAATGGCGGTGAATATGCATTTTTTTAAGCGCGCCATAAAGGTGCGGGAAGGACGCCCCGCCGCGCGAGATTTCATATTTTAGCTCTGCGCCCAAAAGCGCCTCGTCTATCTCGGCAATGATAATCGGCGCTCCGTTGGTCTTGGCGCGCGTATAATGTTTATCAAGCGTGCCTTGAACTTGGCTACCCAGCGAGAGGTGGATGAAACCATCGCGCAGATCATCGGCACTCCCGATAAATTCACCATCTGTGTTGATCGTTGCCCATTCTGTTTGGCGAAGAATTTTATAGACATATTTTGGAGGTGTTGATGTGGTCATAGCGGCCTCTTAGGCGGTTTTGGGGCGCTTTGCACTTGAAATGTGCGATTGGCGTCAATAGCGGCCCAAGTTTTGGGCGAGCGTAGCTGTATGGCGCTGGGGCGCGTGGAAACGGCTTACACCGGCGACCTAAGCGCGTAAGGCGATGTTGAACAGGAGTAGGGATCGTTATGAAAAACACAGGGTTTAAATATGTGGCGCGGGCGCTTGCGGGCGTTGGCGTGATGGCGGCGATACCTCTCACGGCTCATGCTGAAGGCACGGTTTCAGCGGGGGATACGGCGTGGGTTTTGACGGCGACGGCGCTTGTGCTGTTTATGTCGCTCCCCGGTTTGGCGCTGTTTTACGGCGGTCTTGTACGGGCGAAGAATTTCCTGTCAGTCTTGATGAAGGTTTACGCGATTGCGGCGCTGGCGTCGATTGTTTGGATCGTGGCGGGTTATTCAATTGCCTTTGGAGAAGGCGGGGCGCTCTGGGGCGGTCTTGATAATCTGTTCCTTGGTAATCTGAAACGCGGCGGCGTTAGCGGCACAATCCCCGAATCCGTGTTCCTCGCCTTTCAAATGACCTTTGCGATTATCACGCCCGGCTTGATTGTCGGGGCATTTGTCGAGCGCGTGAAGTTCCTGCCTGTGATGCTCTTCACGGCGGCGTGGCTCTTGGTGGTTTACGCGCCTGTGACGCATTGGATTTGGGGCGGCGGATGGCTTGCGGATAAAGGCGTTGTTGATTTCGCTGGCGGTCTTGTGGTTCACGCAACGGCGGGTGTCTCAGCCCTCGTTTACGTCGCTATGCTCGGTAAACGTGCAGGCTTTCCGCATGAAATTTCACCGCCACATCGTCCCGGCATTGTGATGATCGGCGCGTCTATGCTTTGGGTCGGCTGGTTTGGCTTTAATGGCGGATCGCAGCTCGCGGCGGATGGTGGCGCGGGCATGGCCCTCCTCGCGACGCATATCGCGGCTTCTGTTGGGACGCTCTCTTGGATCGTACTGGAAGCCATGGCCAACCGTAAACCGACATTGGTCGGCGCAGCGACCGGGACAATCGCAGGCCTCGCGACGGTCACGCCAGCCGCTGGCGTGCTTGGGCCGGGCGGCGCGCTACTGATTGGCTTGGCGGGTGGTGTTGTCTGTTATTACATGGTTCACCTTGTTCGCGTGAAGCTGAAATTTGATGACAGCCTTGATGTGTTCGCGGTTCACGGCGTTGGCGGTATCCTCGGTATTTTGCTCCTGCCGTTCCTCTCACATGTTAAGCTTGGCGGCACAGGCGAAGGTGATTTCCTTACCCAGCTCCTCGGGACAGGTGCCGTGATGGCATGGTCAGCGATTGCGAGTGTTATCATTCTAGGTATTTTGAAAGTCACGCTTGGTCTGCGGGTGAGCCAAGAAGAAGAATACACAGGACTCGACACGAGCCTGCATGGCGAAACAGCCTATAATTGGTAAGGCTTATCTGCTCCCCCACATAAGTACGATAAGCTTTGCCATAAGCCTGTCCTTCCGGGGGCAGGCTTTTTACTTGTTAAGGGCTGTTTTCCTGATTAGAAAACGAGAAACCACGGAGCCGTTATGTCTTTTCTACAGTCTATTTTAATGTATCTCGTCGACCCGATTTTAGGGCTGTTGATTTTTCTTGTTTTTGTGCAGGTGATTTTTAGCTGGCTGCTTGCGTTTAATATCGTCAATTTACGCAATGCGACAGTCGCAGCCCTTTTCGATGCGGTGAACCGTATCGTGAACCCTCTTTTGCGTCCTATTCAAAAAATCATCCCAAGTTTTGGCGGATTAGATTTCTCACCAATCATTTTGCTTTTGGGCCTATATTGGGTACGCGATTATGGGGTACGCCAAATGCTTTACCCTATGCTAGGGTAAAGCTAACGGTTTTATTTTCCGCCGATCTTACTTTTCACCGAGGGTTTCGACGAAAAACTCTAAAACCTGACGGTCTCGGTGGACTTTGTTTTCTGTTTTACGAAAACCGTGTTTCTCGCCCGGATAAGTCATGAGGCGCATGTTCTGTGCGCCTTTTTTTTGCATAGCGTCCATCAATTTGATCGAATGACGGAAGACCACATTATCATCGGCCATGCCGTGGATAAGGAGCATGGGTTCCGTTAAGCCGTCCAGATAGGGAAAGACACTGCCGTCTTCATAGGCGCCTTTAGTGTAATTTGCGTTTTCGGGATCTGGGTGTCCTAGATAACGTTCTGTATAGGCCGTATCATAAAGCTCCCATTCCGTGACGGGCGCGCCGGATACGCCAGAGGCATAATGATCGGTTTGCGCCAGCATATGCAGCGCCATATAACCGCCATAAGACCAGCCAAATACGCCCATCTTATCCGCGTCGACAAAGTCTTGCCCCGCGAGCCACTGCGCGCCTGTGCTTTGGTCGGTAACTTCGGCGCGGCCCATGGAACGATAGAGAACATCTTCAAAGGCCTTACCGCGATTGGTAGCGCCGCGATTATCGAGGGTGAAGACAACAAAGCCGTGATGGGCGAGCATACGGGCAAAGTTGTGACGCCCCCAGCCTTTGGAAACACGCTGTACGCCTGGGCCGCCATATACAACGGTGACTGCGGGACGTTTTTCGCCCGCCTTTAAATCTAGCGGCTTATAAAGGACGTAATCCATCATTGTGCCGTCTTGCGCAGGAATTTGCCCAAACTCTGGCGTGATATGCGCGCCTTTATATTGGGCATAAGGATGGTTTTGATCCAAAGCATTTTCATTAAGCCATGCGAGCGGCGTTCCGTCGGCTTTAAAGGCACGCGTTTGCGATGGCGTGTCAGAGTTTGAGAAACTGCCAATATAACGTGTACAGCCATCGTCGAAGCTTCCGCTATGGCGGCCTTCACCTTGGGTGATTTGTGTTGCCTCGCCGCCCTCTAGCGGGACGCGGAATATATGCGATTCAAGCGGGCTATCCTGCCAACCGCGTACATAGAGGACTCCGTCCTTTTCATTGGTACATAAAAGACGGTTGACTAAAAGACTATCTGGTGTGATTGCGGCAGGGCTACGGCCTTCGGAGAGGCGGTAAATACGGCGTTTATCGCTCTGCTCGTTTGACCATAATAGAGATCCATTTGTGAGCATGTGTAAATCATTGCCAATATTGAGCCATGTTGACGATGTTTCCGTATGGAAGGGCGTCGCGCTGCCTGTGCTCGGGTCGATTTTTAGGAAGCTATGTGTTTTGTGATCACGGGATAGAATGCCTACATAAAGCGCATCGCCAAGCGGACTCCAGATTACGCGGGTCAGGTAAATATCTTTATCTTCGCCCAAATCCGCCCAAACGGTATACTTGCCGCTACGGTCTGTGATGGCGAGGCGCACTGTGGCGTTTTCTGTACCTGTAAACGGATAACGCTGATTGATATTTTCTACGCCGTCGGGGCCAAATTCTATCCGGCTTTCCACGGCGATCGCGCTTTCATCGATTTGCGTATAGGCAATGCGGTTAGCATTTGGACTAAGCCAATACCCGGTGGAGCGGTCGAGTTCCTCTTGGACCACAAAGCTGGCGAGACCATTGCGAACGGTTTCGCTTGCGCCTTCGCTAAGTTGGCGTTCAAGCCCTGTTTCGAGGTCGGTTAGGAAAAGCTCGTTTTCGCGTACATAGGCGACGAAGCGGCCATCTTCTGAAACTTTCGGGTCGGTTTCAAAAGCTTTAGTGGCTGTGACCTGCCGAGAGCTTTGCGTGGCAAGATCATAGAGATAGAGATCACCTCCTAAAGGGAACATGATGAGGTTTTCGCCAACCCAGCTATAGGAGATAATGCCTTGGCCATATTCGCGCGCGCGCTCACGGCGGTTTTTTTCTTCGTCTGAAAGTGTTTCGGGTGCGCCCAATAGATCGGTTGATGAGACAAGGAGACGGCCTTTGCCGTTCTCGAGGTCATAGGCCCAAAGGTCTTGTTGCGTGGCGTCGGTTTTACGCCCTTGAAGAACGGTTACGATTTTCCCGTCAGGGGAAATAGAGGCGCGGCGTAATGTGCTGCCGTTAATCGAGGGCGCAGCATAGAGGCGTTCGGGCGTTAACTTTCCAGGGCCGGGCGTAAGCGTAAGATATGAGGCCTGGGTTTCGGGAGCTTCGGCGTTAGGGGCGCAGGCCGTTACAGAAAGACATAAAGCGGCCAATAAAGCCGTATAAGAGATAGCGCGCATGAAAAAGCCTATGGTTATGTGCCATTATATTATTCGGCGAACGTAACCTATAGGCTGTAATCTGAAAATAGGTTTTTTGATACGATTGTGCTGAGCAGAACCGATAGACAGCTATGGCATCTAAAATTTTCGAATTATAATTTTGCTTTGAAATTCTGTGAAAGAAGGTGAGATAGTTTTAGCGTTTTCAAGAAAGTGCTGTGTGCTTTCTATCTCTGGCCCAAATTCATCATACCAATACCAAACCTCGCCTGACTTGGAATCAAGGTAATAAAGGGCGTGTTCGCAGGTCGCAATAACGATGAAGTGGTCAGGAATATGGAATATATTCCGGGCTTCTTCGGTTTCAAAAAACACTGTGTTGTAAAGGAAGTTTTTCCTAAAGCGGTCATCTGTGCAATCGTCAATGGAAGACGACATGTGAAGTAATTTATTTATGTCATGATGATGGCCATGTTCTTCACAATAAAATGAAGAGCTGATTTGGTTATACCATCCGCCGTTTATCGTCCTGAGAAAGTTCAGGTAATCATCGGGCAAAGAATGCCCGACAAGATCTTCTAATTTTTTGATGTCTTCAGCTCGTGCCGGCCGCGCATATTGAACGAGGGATAACATCTGTACCCTTGTTTATTTTAAGGGCGTGAAGGCTGCAATTTTATTGCCGTCTTTATCGCGGAAATAAGCCATGTAAAATTGGTCACCGCGTGGGCCAGGGGCGCCTTCATCCGCAGCGCCAAGCGTAAGGGCTTTGCTGTGAAGGGTGTTGACTTGATCATGCGATTCGCATTGTAGCGCGATCATCGTGCCGTTCCCGCCTGTGGCCGCTTTGCCGTTATGCGGTTTGCAGATGGCGAACATAGGCTGATCCATTGTCGTGCCAAAGCCCGCGAATGTATCCATGACCATCATGGGCGCAACGCCGATTTCGGCAAAGAGGTCGGTGTAAAAGGCTTTCGCGCCTTCAAAATCATTTGTGCCGATTGTTGTATAAGCAATCATAAGTCTCTCCGTTTCGTGTGTTTATTCGGTATCTGTATCTGTTTTTTCAGCGTCTTGAGCTCTTAGGGCTTCTAAAATTTCGCCTCTGACAACGGCGGTTTCAAAACTGGTGTAATCAAGGGAGATAGCCTTATCAATATCATCTTTGGCGTCTTGGAGGTTCCCGATATTGCGGCGGGCATCGGCGCGGTACCGCAGAGCGTCTACATTTTCTGGGGCGTATACAAGCGCGGAGGTCAAGTCGATTTCGGCATAATCAAACCGTCCTAAAAGCGCATAAGCACGCGCGCGGGCAACACGCAGACCCACATGATCTTTGCGTAGTTTCAAACCAGCCGTCGCCGAAGCATATGCTTCTTTAGGGAGGTTTCCCAGGAGCCAAAAATTTGCGGCTTCGGCATAAAAGTCTGCGCGCATTTTCTTTGTTCCGCCATCGGGAGCCACCGCAACGGCGACCGGCTTGTCCACCGATGGCAATTGCTGCGGGAAGGTGTCGATCGGTTGCGCGCCGGAACACCATGCGACGGCTTCTTCTTCGGGGCTGGCCATGACCAGGTCGACCTTGCCGTCGCGATCGACGTCGCCGAACGCCAGTGACTCGACGCCGGCGAGCGAAGGCAGTTCGCGCCGCGTGAAGGCACCGTCCTGATACTC
>JBMYWT010000076.1:0-12923 GCA_049607665.1 Maricaulaceae bacterium | reverse complement strand
GGCGGCTTATTTCCCGAAACACATCAGGCGCTTTTGATCCAAAAGCTTCTGCTGAGCCCGCTTGGCCCGCTCATCAATAAGCTTACGACCCGCCGCCGTTTTGATATTTCGGTCTCGCGCTGCTTTGGGGAAAACAGCCAGCCGTCTAAAGAGGATCTTGACGGCTTTTGGACGCTGATTAATTACAATAATGGCCGTCACATTTTCCACAATCTCATCAGCTATATGTCCGACCGCAAGACACATCGAAGCCGTTGGGTCGCCGCGTTAAAAGACGCAAAAATGCCGCTGGGTTTGATAAATGGTTCTGTCGATCCCGTTTCGGGCGCGCATATGATCGCGCATTACAAAGATATAATCGGCGAACCTGACTTCCTCAGAGAGCTAGCCGATATTGGGCATTACCCACAAGTCGAAGACGCAGACGCCGTCACAAAGTTCTACTTGGAGTTCCTAAGTCAGCTATAGGCATCGCGCCTATCCATATGAGGGCAGGCGGCTTGCTTTGGGGCAGGGTAGATATTAGCCTGACTTCCTAAGCAATGGCGTAAATGATGGCGTTGGCTGAATGGGGATGAGATGGCAGATGAGACGAGAGCAAGCGCAAGGCATAAGGGCCAACTCATCACGATTGCCGTAAACCCATTAAAGGCGGACATCTTTAACGTGGCTTGCCAGCTATAGCGGAAGGCTTCTTCCGCGCCGGATGCCGCCCACGTTCCGATCTCTTGGCTAAGAACGTTATACGGACTAAGGTGATAGAATATTGAAAACAGTGACGCATTAACCATCAGGCCTAATATGCACACAGCAAAGAATATGGCTAAATAAGCCGCCGCAAGCGTCTGGCTGCGCCCCGTAAATCTCAAACGTTTCCAAAGAAAAATAGAAAGCAAAACAGGGATAGCTAAAGTACGGATCAAGACAGCCGAAACAATTTGCAGTTCATTTTGTGATCCATTTTGCGTGCCATTTTGCACTCCTGGCGCCATCAAAATATACGTCTCAAGAAACACCCAAACCGCATTTAAGGCGATTAAACACAGACCGATTAACAAGAATTTGCGCTTTGTCATTACTCCGTTTCCTCTCATTCATTCGCTCAAACCCTAGCCCAAGCACCTTTCAACCCCCTTAATGCCGGGTATGCGGGGAAAGAGGGCTAGCTTACCTTATCCCACATCGATGACGCGGCCTGAGCTGTCGACGGCGCGGAGCTTGGTGTAGCGCGGGTTTGATTTGCGGATCTGCTGCATACGCTGGGCGATGTAATTGGCGTTATTATCAAGCCCCGAGGCGCAGGCCTCCCAATAGCTGCCCGTAAAGCCTTCGATCTTTACAGAACCCCCAGAACCTCCTCGGCCCGAAGAGGCCGCCGCATTGGAAGTCTCAGGTGGACGGGTCGTGCCTCTCGCCGCTCTGGCCGCGCGAGCCGAGAGGCTATCACTTTGCACATTGCCTCTGGCCGCTTGCGCCGCGCGGGAAGACACTCCGCCCTCAGTCACGAGGTTTTTTATCGTGCCGCCGATCAAAGGCCCGACTTCCGCAAGTGCTTCGTTGAACTCTCGGTCCTCTTTTTCCTTTTTCAGGCGCGCCTTTTCTTTCTCTATGGCCTTCTTGGCTTTTAATTCTTGCTGCTGTTTTTCTTTGCGGAGCTCATTGGCTCCGCCCACATATTCGGCGATGGAGCGCTCGCCCATCACGCCCACTATGCGCTCATTCGCCAAGAGTAAATCTTGGCCATCAAAGAGGATCTCGCCCTCTGTGTAGGCCCCGACATCCGCCTTTATGGCCTTGGTGTAAATCTTGCCCCAGCGGCGCACGCGAGAGCTACCTGCCTTGATGAAGAACAGCAAATAGAGCACAACAAAAAACAGCGTGAAAAGGATTTGCCCAATCTCGCCTGTGCCCGTTTGATAGGCATAAACCGTCCCAAACACGAGCAGCATAATAAACAGCCAAAGCACGCCGGCGCATAATTTACGAACCCCATAGAGGCGCGACGGCGTCAGGAAATTCGTCAACAGACTTGCGCCCGATCCGCTCTGGCGAAGTTTGAAATACGGCATAGCTTCATGGTTGATTTCGAGGCCTTCATCTGAATGGCCGTCCGGAGGCAAAGAAAACTTTGGGTTTTTCAGCTCCCATATATGTCCATAATCCAATAGCCGCGTGTCTTGAAACGTAACAATCCGGTGCATACTCTCTCTCAATCTTTTGGCGGCCATAATATTGCGCAAATATAATGCTGCAAAATGAAAATGTGAAGCGGTTAAAGACTGACGTTCGATTTGATGCCGTGATGGAACATCCACTTTTACCCGCCTTAAAACCATTTGAGTATCCGCCTATTTCATGTGAGAGTTGGTCATATCAAACACGCGAGGATCATATGACGACACATACATCTAATGCATCTGCGCCTTGGCATATGTGGGTTTTGGGCGGGCTTTTGCTTTTGTGGAATGGGATGGCGGCCTTTGATTATATCATGACGCTCATCCGTTTTGAGCCCTATTTGGCCGCGTACCCTGAAGAGACGCTCGCCTATTTTTTCAATGCGCCGATTTGGATGTATGGGGTATGGGGCGTCTCAATGTTAGGCGGGCTTATTGGGACGATCTTATTACTGGCGCGCCGCCGCACCGCTGTTCCCGTTTATGCACTCGCGTGGCTCAGCTCTGTCCTCGCCGTTATCTACAGTTTCGTAAAACCTGTTCCCGGCGGAGGAAATGCTCTGTTTGGTGTTGTCGTCATTATGATCTCATTGCTGGTTTTATTCTATTTCTATCGGCTAAAGAACCGCGGCGTATTGCGATAGGCGGCGAGGGCGCAAGCCAAACCGTCCCTGCCAAATCATTTGACCTTCGCCTGCTTAGGCTTACAATTTGGGCGAAATCGCATAGGAGCCATGGTCATGACCGAGTTACAGCAAAGACGAAAAATTCTTACCGGCCTTGGGGCGCTGGGACTTGGTAGTCTCTCACTGGGGGGATGCGCCTCTATAGATACGGCGGCCCTTGGCGATATTTTAAACTCTGGGCTACTTTCTGAATCTGACGCGGCCAAAGGCATACGCGCCGCCCTTAGCAACGGCGTTGGTCAAGCGATTTCGACTGTGAGCCGCGATGGTGGGTTTTTAAACGATGCTCTCATTCATATCCCGCTCCCGGCGGCGTTAAAGGACGTGAAAACAGCGCTTAGCGTTATCGGCGCGCAGGGCTTGATGTCTGACCTTGAGGTCAAGCTTAACCGAGGCGCAGAAGCCGCTGCCCCGATTGCCAAAGATATCTTTTTGGACGCGGTGACAGGGTTGTCTATTGCCGATGCTGTTGGGATTGTGCGCGGAGCTGACAACGCCGCAACGACCTATTTAAAAGATAGAACGACGCCCCGTCTGACAGCTTTATTTAATCCCATTATGGAAAATGCTCTGTCGCAAACGGGTGCCCTACAGATCTTTGATCAAATGTCATCACAGCTCACGAGCGTTCCTTTCGCCCCGCAGCTCGGCGCGGATGCACGCCAAAGCCTGATGGATCACGGCGTTAAATATGCTCTGGGCGGCGTCTTTCATTACATCGCCGAAGAAGAGCGCCAAATCCGTGAAGACCCCTCTAAACGAACAAGCGATATTCTAAGGCGTGTATTTGGGCATAATTAGGCCGAATATAGCTAGGTTGATTATGGCGGGGTTAAGATGACAGAGGAAACAAGCTCAAGCGCGCCTAAAAAAAAGACGCCTGTTCGAAGCAATCCCATGCTCCAAAAGCTTGCGCCGAACCCGGGCCGTTATCCATTGCTCCCGGATTTGACGCCGCAGCAAGAGCTTGCGCTGCTCTGCCGTGCCCTGCACCGCGAAGGCTATGACGAGCATATTAACGGCCATGTCACCGCGGCGCAGCCGGACGGTAGTTTCCTCGTCAATCCGTGGGAGCTGGCATGGGATGAACTGACCGCCGATGACATTATCCGCGTAGACAATAGCGGCGCAGTGATCGAAGGCGAGTGGAACGTAACGCCCGCAATTGGCCTGCATTTAGCTGTGCATAAGCGCCGCCATGATTTAAAAGTTGTTTTGCATAATCATTCAAAATTCGGGCTTGTCTGGTCGGCCTCTGGCCGCATTCCGCCTGTCTATGACCAGACCTCTGGACAGGTCGAAGGTGATCCCGTGTTCTATGATGAATATGCTGGAACTGTGGACGGAGCGCCTGAGGCGCAGGCGGCGGCCGAGGCGCTGGGGGATCATAAATGGGCGCTACTGAAAAACCACGGCGTGTTCATTGTCGCCAAAGATATTCGGCAAGCGCATTTGCGCGCGATCACGCTAGAACATCGCTGCCGATTGGCGTGGCAAGTTGAGGCACTGGGTGAGGGGTATCCGATCACAGATCCAGAGAGCCTAAAGACCGCGCAGATGTCGGACGAGCTTGGCTTTCCATTTCTATGGGAGGCGATGGCGCGCAAAGAAATCCGCCTCGATGCGGGCGTATTGGGCGAGGGCGCTTAATCTGGCCGAATGCATAATGTCAAATTTATTTCATCTCGCTGCATCCAAATTCAAATCTGGTGACGTCTTAAGGGTATAATCAGAAAATAAAGGAGACGATTATGGAAGATACATTAGTGCCGATTGCCTTGTTTGCGATCATCCCAGCTATTGTGTGGGCGGTGAGTGCCTATCGCCACAAATCCCACAAAGCCGCAACCGAAGTCATGAAAGTCATGGTCGATAAGGGCGAGGCGTTAAACCCGGATACAATCCGCGCGCTGGGTATTCGTCCGCGCCGCAAACATGGTGATTTGCGCCTCGGGCTTATCCTCATCGCGATTGCGCTTGCGACGATCTTTATGGGCGGCGTGATCCCTGACGATGAAGCCCAGCAGGTCTTTGGCGGCCTTGCCATGTTCCCGCTCTTGGTTGGGGTGGTCTATGTTGGGCTTTGGGTCTTTATTGGCCGTAAATCTCCCGAAGACTAAACATCCTAACGGAAGCCACATTTGAAAACCTGGTTCGCGTCCATCAGGGCGCGATCCGAAATTTCCTGCGCCGATTAACCCGAGAGACAGCTATGGCTGATGATCTGGCGCAGAAGAGTTTCCTCAAGGCCTTTCAAGAGCGTAAAACCCTGCGTGATATAAAGGCGGCTAAAGCGTGGCTCTTCCAAATTGCCTACCGCACGTTTGTGGACGATATCCGCAAAGAGAGCCGCCGTCGGGGCCTCGCGGATGGGCATAGCCTTGACGGCATTCTAAACGGCGAAACTCCGGCCGCGCCCGATGGTCTTAAAATGGATATCAGCCGCGCAATGGATAGCCTTCCGGCGGAATGCCGCGCCGTGGTGATATTATGCATGGCCCATGGCATGAGCCACACAGAGGCCGCCCGCGCCACGGGCCTGCCGCTAGGGACGGTGAAATCCCATGCCTTGCGGGGGCGGGATAAACTTCGCGCTTTTCTTTCCGCCTATGAAACGGTAAAATGATGATGATGCAAAATCCTGACGATAATGTTTTTAAAGACCTATTAGGTGACTATGCCGCGCCCGTTGCTGATGACGGATTTACGCAAACGGTCATGCAGGTGATAGACCAAGACCGCGCGCGCGAAGAACGTCTGCGCCATGGCTTTATCTACGGCGCGTGTTTTATCGGCGGCGTCATTGCGGCGACGCAGTTCTCTGGCTTGATGGGCCTCGTCAAGACTTGGTTGTCACGCGATCTCTCTCTTGCTCAAAACCTAAGCTATTCATCATGGACAATCGCCGCCATCCCCCTAGTGGTCTTCACGCTCTGGTGCGCCCTAGACCAAAAAACCACCGAGCTATTTTAGGGGTTTAATTACCCTGATAGCAGGCGCCGATGCCGTGATTTACTTTCACGAGCGTTTGTTGTTTATAATGATGGTAGCGATAAAACTTGAGTTTTTAGCGTTCATCCATTTTGCATAAACCCTTAAACCGTGACTTGTAATCAGCGATTGTACCAAGGCCTACCTCTGCACGTATCTCATCAATACGGTTTGGAGCTTCGACTGGAAATGGCTCCCAAGTTCCGGTTCCCGTGCAGCGGCCTTGAGTACCATAGCGTTGAAGACGTTCGTTTGAACTCTTGTCATCTTCAAATTGCATCTGAACACGATCATATAAATAGGCGTAGTTTGATTTTGACACGCCAGGCGCATCGAAACTTTTTTCAATTAAGCCAAGCGCTTCTATTTGAAATTCTGGGTTGCGGTCTGCATGTTGGGCAATAAGCCATGCATTTTGAGCGGCTCCTTTCCCGTCTAGATCGTCGCGAAACCAACCGCGTCCAACCAACATCTTCCGAAGCTCGGATGTGTTAAATTCATCTATTTTTATAATGCGAGCCGGAATACCCTTTTTGAAGGTTTCAAATTCTTCGTCATTATCAAAATGTTCTGCGGCTGTATTACTGTTCCAAAGCTTTCGAAGCGACTGATCGACATACGTCATGAACTCTAACTTATCTGCTGGAGAGGAAAAATTATGCGATTGGATGTATTTGATCGCGGCTAAAATTTCTTCATCTCTTTTTATCCAAAATGTCTCTGCCGCTGATGGGTCAAATGGTAAAAAGGGTTCGTCCGCCCTTATCTTAGCACGTGCCAAAGGTGTAAGGGCATTTGAGTTTTCTGGAGTAAAAACTTTGTCCATCATCTGAATGTAAAAGCCACTATCAAATGAGGTTTCATGTTTGATGGTTTCAATAAGCATAGGCGCAGGTAAACTTACGCCATTTGTAACGTGGGCCAATATTTCTTTACGGGACGCTGCGTGTAGTTCCGCCCGTTTTTCATTTATTATACAAAAGCGTATGTTGTAGGCGGTAGAATCACGCTCTCCAAATTCGCTCTGCTCTTGAATGCGATCTGCCCAAAAGTGAAATGCGTCATGGTACGCCTCAAGAGTTGTTGGGGCAGCTGTCCCCACATTTAAAGCTTCGTAAAATTGTTGAGCAGTTTCTGAAACGCTCTCTTCCACATTTAGTCGCCGTCTCAAAGCGGCGCGCCGGAATAAAATACGTATTAGAGCGCTAGGGTCATTTGCTTTTTCCAAAATGAGTTTTTCAAAATCAAAAGCCTCTGTCTTCGCGGCTTCAATTTCCTCCGGGCTGAGGCGGCGTCTTAATTCCGTTAAAGGCAAAGAACATATTTTTTGTTCTGTCGTATCGGTGATTTTTAATAAGTTTTCAAAGCTTTGGGGCGCTTCCGAAGCGGATTGACATGCGGCTAATACGAAAAACGTAAAAAGAAATGGTTTCTTCATGTAGCATCCTTTCATAAGAAGGCTTTGTCATTGTGCGGCTTAATTGAATTGAGAGTCAACTAGGCTGATTTTGCGCTCACCCGTCCCTAAACCGCCCCCCTATATCACGGCTGAGATGCCGCCTGCGGCTGTTTTTATGGCGTGTTTGGCGCGTATGCTCTCGATGACGTCTGGCGTGTCTATGCGGTTGATTTCGGCCCTAGCGTCGCGTTCTAAATCAAGATCATGGGAAGCGGCGCATTTTGAACAGAGCGCCGCGAGCGTTGTCATTACGCCGCCGACCTCTTGCGTGGGCAGGCCTTTCTCGCGCGCGTAAACATAATCCACCAAAGCCAGAGCCTGATCTCGCTCCATATCCATCGCCTGAAACAGCTCTAGAGCTTCTTCGAGGAACCGCAGCGCGCGTTCGGGCGCGCTATTGGCGATCTCTGGCGCGAAGGTTTTGTCGATCCATTTGCCAGCTTTGTCTTGAAAGTCTTTCATTTTTGTCTCTTACCCAGTTGTTTTGGATTTTATATCGTAAGTGTTTGATAACTACATTTTGTTACATGTTGCTTTAAATTGAGGGTGCTTAACTTTATGCAAAATACAAATCGTTCACCCGGAAGTACACCCTATACACGCGTGGAAATCGGGCGTGTGCTTTCTGTTGGGTCGTCTATGGCGATGGTGTCGATTAATAAATCTGTGATCCGAAACAATCAACTCCACCTTGCGCAAATTGGTACGATTTTGAAAATCATGACACATAACTCTATTGTCGTTGCGATGGTTTCCAAGTTGAAAATCGGAAGTCCTGATGATGAAGGTCTTGGTGATGGCTGTCTTGCACAATTGGATATTCTTGGAGAGATCACAACGAATATGACAACAAAACGCACACGGTTTTATCGTGGCGTGCGCTCTTTCCCCGTCCTTAATCAGGCGGTTTATAATATGTCAGAGGACGATTTGCGCTTGATTTTTGCGACGGACGGTGATGTCTGCATTGATGTGGGCCGTCTCCAGCAAGATAATAATATCGTCGCCCAAGTGCGCATTAATGATCTGCTCTCGAAGCACTTCGCCATTATTGGCTCTACGGGGTCGGGTAAATCCTGCACCGTGGCGCTCGTGCTACGGGCGATATTGGAAAACAGCCCGACGGGTCATGTTGTCCTGTTTGACCCGCATGATGAATACTCCAAGAGCTTTGGGGATATGGCCGAGGTCATTCGGCCAGAGGCACTTAATATTCCGCTGTGGATGTTTGATTTCGAAGAGACCTGCGAGCTGATAACCTCTGATATCGAAGATCAAGCACGCGAGGAACGCGAAATTCTGCATGAAGTGATCTTAAAGGCCAAGCGCCTCTATGAGGCCAGCAAAGACCGCCCTGATGTCTCCAGCCAAGCCAAGCTCGGCGACGTGGAGAAGACCCTGCACCGTATGGCCGCGCATATCTCCCTCGATAGTCCCGTGCCCTACCGCATACGCGACGTATTGCGCCTGATCGATATCAGCATGGGTAAGCTAGAGAATAGCGGAAATATCCCGCCCTTCATGCGCCTAAAACGCCGTATCGAAACGCTTCTGGCGGATAATCGCTATCAATTTGCGTTTAAGAACCAAGCGGCCCCCGAAGAAATCTCTGCCATTGTTGGGCGTATTTTCCGCATCCCCGTTCAGGGGCGGCCGATCAGTATTCTTGACTTGTCCGGCATCCCGTCAGAGGCGCTCAATATTCTTGTGTCCGTCGTAAGCCGTTTGGCATTTGATTTGACCATGTGGAGCGATCGCCAGATCCCCATCTTATTGGTTTGCGAAGAGGCCCACCGTTATATCCCCGCCGACAAAAGCCTTGGCTTTAATTCGACGCGGCGTTCCATTTCGCGCATCGCCAAAGAGGGCCGTAAATATGGCGTCTCCCTTGGGATCATCTCGCAGCGCCCCTCAGAGCTAGAGCCGTCCACGCTCTCGCAATGCTCAACGATTTTCTCCATGCGCCTGTCCAATGAAGTTGACCAAAACTTCGTCCGCAGCGCCGTGCCTGACGGCGCAGCAGAGCTACTTTCTTTCCTCCCATCACTGGGCACAGCGGAGAGTATGGTGTTCGGCGAGGCGGTGAACCTGCCCATGCGCGTGATCCTAAATACGCTGCCCGAGCAATATCGCCCGCATAGTTCCAGCGCCGAGTTCACCGCACGGTGGAGCCAAGCTGAACATAGCCAACAATTCTTGGATCATGTCTTTAATCAATGGCGCACCCGCACCCATAGCGAGACGCCAGAGGGGCTTTTGCCGAAATCTCATCCGGCGCGCCGTCTTGGGGTCTCGGCTAATCATATGCGTCAGCAAGTTCGCCAGTCTGTTGTGCGTCAACATCAAGCGCATAATTCGCATCCTATTTCGCCTGCACGACCAGCTCCGCGTGATCACGCTCATGCTGGTACGCCGATTCCGCGTTCGGCAATGCCAAATGGGGGCGCAAAACCGCAAACCTTGGCGGATGTGAAAAAGATACTTGCCTCCGCGCTTAACCGTATGGATTAAATTAAGCCCCATTGCGGCTTTCATATTTACAGCCCGCGCCGGAAGGCTTAATGAGAGGCAAATCTCGGAGTCGCACATGTTTGCACGTATTTATCAATCGACGCCATCCACCATGCAATCTGGCCGTGCCAGTTCAGGGCAGTGGGTGCTCGACTTTGTCTCAAGCGCCGCCAAAACGGTGGATCCGCTAACGGGCAATGTTCGCTCGACGGATATGCGCAAGCAGCTTGATTTGAAATTCGCCACACGCGAAGAGGCTGTGGCCTATGCCAAGGCGCATAATATCCCGCACCGTGTCTCCGCCGAGAAAACCGTCAAACGCGTCTCGCGTAGCTATGCGTCTAATTTCGATTATGACCGTAAACTGCCGTGGACACATTAAGTCAGTTCGAAGTTAGCCCCCGAAGCTAACCGGCGAAAATAATAAGGACCCATAGCTCAACTGGATAGAGCACCTGCCTTCTAAGCAGGGGGTTGCAGGTTCGAGTCCTGCTGGGTCCGCCATTTTCTTTATTTGTAAGGTCGTATGTTGTGGGTGCGCCCTACCTTTCGATATTGGCTTGTCCCTAAAGCCTATCGCGCGTTTCATCTAGTCATAGGGTATATGAATAGGGTTATTGCAGCCGCTTGTCTGGCCAATAACGGTGAACATTTACACTCCGTATAGATAGGCAGGTGTTTTTGATTTATATTGATAAACAATAAATAATTTGTGTTATTCAATAATTATGATATGTGCTTAGGTAGAAAAAAGGCCATAGCATGCAAGATACAGATATTTTAAATCCAAACTCGATAGCGCGAAGCGTGGGTTTGGGGCTATTGGCCTCGATCATCTTGGGGATATTGGGGTCGATATTCGTCGTTGACGGCATTGATGTGAACCTCACAGCCGACATTTTGGCAACGGCAGAAAATATGCTGGAAGCAGAGCAGCGATTAAAAGCGAAAGCCTATCTCGGGCTTCTGGCCTTTGCGCTAGAGGCTCTCATCAGTGTCGGCCTGTATTTATTACTCAGAAAGTCTGGGCCGTTTTGGGCAGGCTGCGCTTTGTTTATAAGTATCGGCGCGGCAGTTCTTATGCTTTTCGGCAGCGTATTTGCTATGAATGCAGCGAAAATTGCAAGCAATGTAGCGTTTCAAACGCTCACAGATGAAACGGGCCGGACGATGCTCGCGAGCTTGCAGGCCACATCGGATTATACCAGTTTTCACCTTGGCCTTATTTTAACAACGGCGGCGAATGCGATATTCTTTTATCTGTTCTTTAAATCTGGCCTGATCCCCAAACTCATAGCGGGCTGGGGGCTGTTTGCATCCATATTCGTTGTCACGGTTGTGATCGCGCGAGATTTCATTCCAGTGCTGGGGCATAATACACTCACAGCGGTCTTTATGGTGTCCAATCTTATCGCGCTTGTCTCAACGGGATTATATCTGGCTATTCGAGGCGTTCGCGCGCCGTAGGACCTTAGCCGCCTAAGAGCGAATTATTCCGCTGCTTGCCCCACAACCGCGAGCCGTTTGCCGTCAGGGCTAACGGATAATCTGGCGGCGTTTTTTATCCCGTAACCTGATAGGTCAGCGATGTCTTGCCAGCCTTGACCGCTGCTTTCCATCCAGCGGTAGAGCACATCATCCTCGATCATTAAGATCGCACCGTCGGGCGTCCAGGTATAATTTTCAGTACTCCCCACAACAGGTATGAGAGGACGAATACTGCGAGTTTTAGTGTCGAGGGCTTTAATCCACGCTTCGCCATTTGATTGGCGATGAATAAAGCTAAATTGATTTGTATTGGGAATGATATGGGGCGTAGAGGGTACGGCATGCCCCGATACGAAGTGTTTGGTTTTTCCATCTGATTGCATTAGGGAAACACTATAGCCATAACGTGACCAAAACAGAACATCACCAGTTTGATGGTTTAGGGCGTAATAGCCAATCGGCTCACGTAAGCTTAAGCTGGGAAAAAGTGCTGCTGAATGATCTGGTTTGTAACGGTTTAATTTTGCAATATTTTGGTTCGCACCTGCGCCATCTGTAATATATGTTATGATGCGGTTATCCGGCGAGACAATAGGCGAGAATTCATTTGTTGCTGTTTTGGTTATTTGCCGACTTTTGCGGCTTTCAATGTCATATTCATAGATATCTGTTTGATAGGTTCCGCTTCGGGAATAGAGAAAGCTTTTGCTCTCGGGGGTGAAAGAGGGTTGATTGTCATATCCCTTACGAGCTGTCACATTTTCCCCGCTCGAGATCATCATGTTTCCGGTTTTGTTCAAATCTATATCGAATAAAAAGATATCTGTTTCAGGAAAATTGATAGGCGTACGTTTTTCTTCTGCTGCCTGCGTAAATGTTGAACCCATTAGTGTCGTTACTATGGCTGCCGACTTTAGGGAGGCGTAAAAATATCGTTTCATAACTAAATTCCATCTAATTTTATGCAGCATAGGAGGAATTCGTGGCAATGCACAGATGTCTAAATTCGAGTATTTTTTTAAACTACGCGGTAGGATGGTTGACGTGTGATAATAGAGGAAGAGAACGTATTGAAGTTTACTTTATTTAAAATGCGCGTCCAAAAACTCTAGGAAGGCTGGCCAATCCTCTTTGACAACGCCATGTGTTCCGCGCCGCATCCAAAAGGCAATATCGGCGCTAGGGTCAAATTTGTTTAGTTTTTTCTGACGCAACCCGTCTGAGCCATAAAGCGCATAAACAGAGTTCGCGCCTTGGGCCGCGCGAAACGCTCCATTGGGATCCGACCACACATCGCGTTTGGCGTTACTCAGCATCACAGGACGCGGCGCAATCAGCGCAAGCAAGTGATGTTGATCCACTGGCATGTCGCCCTCTCGTCCGCCATAAGCGCGGTAAACCGGGCTAAACCAATGCGGATAGCCATTTGTGATGTCGGCCACGCTCTCGCCGGGTTTTTCTTTAGACAATGACGCCCCGCCTGTCCCTGATTGATGGGCAATAACGGCGTCAATTTCCTGATCAAATGCGGCGGCAACAAGGGCCGATTTCCCAAACCGAGAATGCCCATAGGCGATGGTATGGGAGATATTGACCAGCTTATCCCAATGG
>JBMYWT010000075.1:0-13376 GCA_049607665.1 Maricaulaceae bacterium | reverse complement strand
ACTTGGACGGAATATTTTTCTTTAATTGGGTCCAAATCACTCATGGAATTGCCTTTAAAATGACGGGTCGGATTGCAGTCTCTATAAGCGCCGTCTTTTGGCCCGTTCGGAGCCTATCGTCAACGGCAAAGGCTTAAACTCCTCTTAGGGATTACGCGTTAGAGCTGTGTTATGGCAAAACATAATTTCAACTTGGTCTTTTTATTCGGACTATGCGCATTAATGCTGTCGGGGTGTTCGTCCTCGCCCGCACCGATATCTCAAAATAATGGGTTAGCGTCTGCGCAATATACGCCCCTGCCCGGAGATTTAGCTCTGCGGGATAAGGCGGGCTATTCGCAAAAGGATAAACGTTGGGCGCGGCAAACGTTGGGCGGCTCCGGCGAGAGCCTTGCCGCCGCCGGATGCGTTGTCACCTCTGCCGCGATCGCTATGACCAATTTAGGGCATGACATTGATCCCGGCACATTAAACGCCGAAGTAAAATCTTCGGGCGGCTATACGGATCAGGGATGGTTTATTTGGGATAGCGTACGCAAAGTTTCTGGCGGAGCCCTCGAAGCACGCTTTTATGATGATGTGTCGCCAGAAATTATTGACGGCTGTATGGCCGATGGGTTTTATCCGCTTACGCGGTTCATATTGCCAAATGGGAGAACTCATTGGGCGGTGATTATCAAGCGGACAAAACAGGGTTATTATATGCGTGATCCGCTGCACCCGTCTAAAAAACCGCTCTTATTTCCAAGAGGTGCGGACGCCTTTAAAGCCGTGAGGTGCATTGGGAAATCGGCCCAAAATACGAAAGCTTAGTGCCTAAATTTAAAAATAAATCAGGTCTTAGCAAAGCCCTCAAACCTATTTCAAAAAGTGAGCTGTTGGATTGGTCAACGTCTGCTTTATTAGGCCGCCTTAAGAAACTCCGTATCTGTATGGAAATGCCGGAACATGCGTCAGACTACACTCAAACTGAAATTGACGCCGTAAAGCACCTTATTGTCTTCAAATCTGATCCGGCTTGGAAACAAGCCTATGCAGATGTGAAATGTGTTCTCAAAGACAGAGAACACATTAAACGGCATAAACGTTTCTAAGACGCGTTGACAGCCTCTTGAAGCGCGGCGATGATTTCGGCGTGGTCTAAAGACTTCGTCACCTTGCCAATCACTTTTTGGTCATCAAGGTCTACCAATAAAAGTTGCCCTGTTTTTACTTTGTCGCCACGATAATCCTTCACAGCCATTTTCACGCCAGCGGCTTCGGCTTGGGCGAAGAAGTTTTCAGGGTTTTTATCTGTGTAATCGAGCGTGACATATTCAATGCCCGAAACCGCGCCTGCGGCTTTGACTTTCTTTACCTTGGGATCGAGTACCTTACAGCTCCCGCACCAATCGGCGTAGACAAGAACCGCTTTGGTGCGTGTTTCCATATTTGCGTCTTGCACTACGGGCGCAGCGGTCGGTGATGACGTGCCCGGGTCAGGCGCGCTCGCTTGGGAGCAACCGGCGAGGCCCAGCACAGCAAAGCTTACGGCGGATAGAATAAGTGTTTTCATGGAAGTCTCTCTCTCTGTGTAAATCATACAGCTTCCTCCATAACAGCGCGGCGTATTTTCCAAATTCACAATCGCTTGAATATGTTCACAATCCCGTGAGGCACAAAGGGCTTTGACAATAGGCCAGAGGCCTTTTATGCCCCCGCCATGAAATTCACATTCCCGCACACTGAATTACCCGCTCTTGACGTCGCCGATCATATTCGGCGCAAACGCAAGGCCGATATGGAAGCGCTTATTGATGGCTATTTGCCGCTGGCACTCAATATCGCGCTAGATAAAAACGGCGGCGAGTTATCTCGCGAAGGCGTCCAATGCGCGATTGGCGGATTGCTCTGCGCGGCTGCAAATGTGCCGCCCGTTACCGCCTATAAATTCGGCACATATGTCGCCTGGTATGTACGCCAAGCGTTAAACGCGCAAAACACCGCCGCGCCTGACAAAGACGCCAAACCGTATTGGGATTTCGCGATAGTGGAAACGGCAACGCTCTTGGCCGAAGGCGGGTTTGATCTCTCTAAACTTTAGGATCAACTGCGCTCGTTATGCATCAAACGCACTCAGCTGATTAAGACTATCCATCAAAGCTTTTGAACCCGGGCCATCATCTTCGAGGGCTTCGAATTTTTTATACAGCGTTTCATAGCTTTGCATGAATTCTGTTTTGGCCAATTCAAGGCGTTCGGGTTCTTTATCTGTCGTGAAATGCGTAAGCTGTCCGTTCACACATTCCGCTGCATATGGGACATCGGTATCTCCATAGATACAGCCCAAACATAAGGTCGCGCGCTCACATAAGCCAGCTATCTGCAACATGCCGAGCAAAATCATATTACACATATATGTGTTTTCATCGCCTTCCACTTGGATTTCAAGCTGCGCGTTTGCCTCGTCATAGGTAAATATAAAGGGACCATACGTAGAGGCGTCATCCAAGAAAGCTTTGATCGTTATATCGCGGAAATGTTTATCGGCTTCTCGGTAGTAATATAGCTCTTTCTCTCGCGTCCAATTATTTAGCGCCAACATTTCTTCATCCATACGCAAGGCGCCAAGAACGACGTGTTGCTCGTCAAACGCCGGAAATGATAGAGATAGGAACTTGGAAAGATTTGACTTGGAAAGGGTCGCGCAGAGGCGAATAAGATACGGTTCAGACATGGCTCTTCTCTATTCTGGCAGGACGCAAAAGCAACATAATTTCACTTTGATATATTTAGTTCTTGTTTTGTTCTGTTTTTATCTTTAAGAGCCAATCATGGTTGCCCGTATTTCAACAGTTGCCTTTGAAGGTGCCGAAGCCCGGCTTGTGGATGTGCAAACGCAAATCCTACCCGGCAAAGCCAATTTCGCAATTGTCGGCTTGGCGGATAAAGCCGTGGCGGAATCGCGCGAACGGGTACGTTCGGCTTTTGCCGCTATGGGGTTGCAGCTCCCGTTTAAACGGCTTGTGATTAATCTCGCGCCTGCCGACCTCCCCAAAGAGGGCGCGCATTATGACCTGCCGATTGCCCTTGGGATTATGGCAGCGATTGGCGCTGTCCCGCTAGATGCCATTGCAGGGTTTGTTGCCATTGGTGAACTGGCGCTGGATGGGACAATTTCGCGTGTTCCCGGCGCGCTACCGGCGGCGATATGCGCCAATACGAATGAATATGGTTTGATTTGCCCTGAGCCCAATGGGGCAGAGGCGGCGTGGGCAGGGGCCGAAATGCCTCTGCTCGCGCCGCGTAATCTCGTGCAGCTGATTAATCATTTTAAAGGCACACAGATCTTAACACCGCCGATGCCCGGTGAAATGCTCGATGAAGAAAGTCCGCTGGATATGCGCGATGTACGCGGCCAAGAGACGGCCAAACGCGCACTCGAAATATCTGCTGCGGGAGGGCATAATCTTCTGATGGTTGGACCGCCCGGATCAGGCAAATCTATGTTGGCTGCACGTCTGCCGGGATTGCTCCCACCGCTTACGGCGCCTGAACTTCTCGAAGTGTCTATGGTGCATTCTGTGGCGGGATTATTGGAAAAAGGCGCGCTCTCCCGTAGCCGCCCATTCAGATCACCGCATCATTCTGCGTCTATGGCCGCTATGGTTGGCGGCGGCGTAAAGGCCAAACCGGGCGAAGCCTCCCTCGCGCATAGAGGTGTCCTGTTTTTAGATGAACTTCCCGAGTTCACCCCGCAAGTCCTTGATAGCCTCCGGCAACCGTTAGAAATGGGCGAAATATCTGTGGCCCGTGTTAACGCCCATATTAAATACCCCGCGCGTTTTCAATTAATCGCCGCAATGAACCCGTGCCGTTGCGGGAGCGGCGGTGCGGATGGTATTGCTTGCCGTAGAGGCGAGCGCTGTGCGGCAGATTACCAAGCCCGCGTTTCTGGCCCGTTTATGGATAGAATTGATATTCAGATTGATGTGCCCGCAGTTACGCCAGCAGATCTGGCATTACCACCCGCCAAAGAGGGCACACAAGAAATTGCCGCGCGTATTGCCCATGCACGCCAAATACAGCTTAACCGTAATGGCGGCCTGACCAATGCAGATTTACCCGCAGCACGTCTCGATCATGTTGCCGAACTCGACAACTCAGGGCGCAAATTATTACAAAATGCGGCAGAGACTTTAGGCCTAACAGCCAGAGGTTACCACCGCACTTTACGCGTATCACGAACTTTAGCGGACTTATCCCGATCTGAAAATATTCATCGTGTTCATATCGCCGAAGCGCTCTCGCATCGCCGAGGGCAAATACGACCGCCCAAGGTTTCTATGCCTTCGAGGCGCAAGCCCGCCTATTGAACCTTAATTTCGCCTCGGGCCTTCCACCGCAAATCTTCAATCATGGTCTCATCCGTGCAAGGCTGGCTTTGCGGGCCACCGCGTGAAACTTCTACGCGAAAAGGTTCAATCGCAAAGCCTGTGGTTTCACTCATATCATAACTGCCTGATGGCAAAGCAAAGCGCGCATCATGTTCAAAGAGCCGGTAATTACGGTAGGCATAAGGTTTACCAAATTTTGTATCAAGTAATTTCGTTTGGATGCATTCCCCTGACTTCAGCGTACTTTGGCCATTTTTATTATACGGTATAACTCCGACTTCTATATCAAACCTTCCATGTGTTGCCGGAAAACTCGTTGAAAATTGCGACTCGACATCTAGGTTAGCGCATCGATTGTTAGTCTCATTCATCCGGCAATACCCACTAGGCTGCACTTGCATAGACGCCCTATGGCTTTGATGCGTTTTTCGCTTTTTAAAATTATTATCAGAAAGTTGAACCCGACGGCCACCCAATGTAATATTCGTGCGGCTTGTGAGGGCTCCTAATTTATCAACTTTCACCTTACGCCGTTTAGGCTTTTTCTCTGCCTTCATCGTCGAAGAGGCTTTGTCAAAACATGCAATTGTAACATCCTTGGATACAGCAATCAGTTCTTTGCTTGAAAAGCCTGTTTGACTATCAAAGCAAATCTCGGGGTCATTAGGACTGCCACTGATCACATGCGGCAGTAACCCTTTAAGCGATTGCCGCCACGCCATTGGCGTCGAGACCGAAACAGAATGCAAAATATATTGCTTATCTTTCGTTCGCTTAATATTCGTTACTTTCACATTTTGAATGCCACGAGGAAAATCACCAAATTGACGTTCAAGCAAGAGGGCATTATTCGCTTGCCGCCCATCTTCAAGGGCAAAGGATTGCGCCATCGATAAACCGTCCACTTTCGAACTCCCCCCTCCAGAGGCAGCGATAAAGTTCGAAAGGCCACTTTCGGAAATATGCACTTCTGCATTTACAGAAACGCCCATTTCATCTGTCTTATACCCCAGAGCTTTGAACTTTGAGACATGCGCATTCATCGTGCTGATGACTCGATCTTGGATAATTTCGTCATCTTCAATACGGCGGTCCGCCACGATAAGCTGAGACGTAGTTTGTTGTACGGCTTGCCGCACGGCGTCATCACGCGCCTCTTGTGCCGTTTCGCCAATGCCAGTTACCCGCACGACTTTATCGGCCGCATGAGCGGCTACCGCGCCAATAAAGATAACACTAACGCTTAAAGCTAACCGCAAATAACGCGCAGGCATTTTCATCACGCTAAGACTTACCAATCCCCTTGGTAGCTCTCAACAGTGACGTTTTTATCCGTGGGCTTAGACTTCTGGCTACTATCCATAAACGAATCCTCTTTCGAAGGTGCCGCCAGAGCATTAGACAGTGCCTGGCCTGCATTCATAGATTTTTGACTGATGCCGACTTTCACCCAAACTTCGCTGGTATTACGGTCAACACCGCGTTCAAGTACGATAATTCCGCGAAGCTCTCCACTGGAGTAAGACCCTGTAAATTCCGTAAGGCTTTCGAGGACAGTACGGTCAATTTTACGTTCCGTTTTGTCATTACCCTCACTGTCCATTTTACGGCTCGCGCGTTCCAAGTCTGCTTGGACTTCGGCAACCATACGGCCTGAAACAACATTTTCGCCCATAAAGCGAATGATAGCCGCTTTCGCTTTTTCTTCGGCAATGATTTGTGCTTTGCGGATACCGCGGCTGTCATTAAAACTTAACGGCTGTGTTTGCTTGGAATAAAGGCGCTTAAAGCCGCCATCGTCGTTCCATTCAACTTTTACGCCATCAAGGCCAGCATCCCATGAACCGCCGCCATCTGGAGCAGATGATACGTCCGCAAAAGCGGCCGTTGAAGCCCAAATCAAAGCCAAACAACTCACCGCAAACGTCTTTTTCAAAGTCATAATATACCTTTTAGAGAGAACATCATCCGTATTGGAATGATAAATTGAATGTAAAAATAGGCTGCAAGAAGAGTGCAATTCAACCTGAAACGTTAATTTGGCAGTTTTACATTATGAAATAGGCGTACATCATCGCCAAAATTAAATAGACGCATTATCGTTTTGGTAAGACATTTTTCAGACTCCTGATTCATAGTCGATATGAATCACCTGTTGTTTACGGGATAAAGGGATAAAAATGTCACCAAACGATATGTTTGCTGCCCAAATGTGGTCTTGGCCGGACCCGCTCTTAAAGCGGGATATGCAGGGTCGTATTTTATTCGTGAACGAAGCTTTCCTGCGCCTTTATGGCGGGCAAGTACATGATTGGCATGGAAATACACTGGGTGGATGGCCCGCCCCACAGGCCAATCTTATTCCGTCACGGTTTGATACGCGTGCGCCGGGCCCCACTCACTCAGATGGACAAGTAGGACCAGAACGTATCTATGATTGGCTTGAGTACTGCCTAAATGATGGCGGTGCGCTATGTATTGGTCGTGACGTTACTGATTTACTTGCGGCCCAACCCACGGCGCCAGTAGCCCCTGTCCCACAAGCACCTCTTATACCAGACATGGATATAAATTCGCCGTCACAAATATCTACGGCACAAGTGCCGCAAGCTGCGCCGCCTATGATGGCATCCCCGCCACCCGTCACCGTGCCAGAAACCTCCCATCAAATTCAGACCCAATCTACACCTCTAAATTCTCCACCTCTTGCGGAATCAACTTATGCGCCGCCTCAAGCGCCTCAACCGTTGCCACTCGCCCCACCGCAAACACCTCCTCTTTCTAATGCCTTAATGGCTGAACCCCTACGCGCGCCTGTTCCATCCGCAAATCCAGCATTACAACCACACACGTCAGTACCAGCTCCCGCCGATATGCAAACGACAAACCCAAATGTCGACGCTCAGAACTCACGTTACGCAGAACGCGATCACGAACGCCGCGCTTTGCCCATTGAAAGCGGTGAATCAGTTTTGGGAAATAATTGGCGTGATGCCGTCATTGCTAAAGCCGTAGGCGCAACTGCGGAAACGCCTGCAGAGACACCAAGCCCCACCCTTGCAAGTCAAGAAGGGGAAACACATCGTATTTTACTCGCCGAAGACAATGCCATCAATGCGCTCCTTACACGCACTTTATTAGAAGCGGATGGCTGTCTGGTTGATGTTGTCGAAGATGGGCAACTCGCAGTCGAAGCCATGAAAACGAACAACTATGACATGATCTTTATGGACATGCGCATGCCCAATATGGATGGCCTCGAGGCGACACGCAAAATACGCACCTTACCTAATGTACCCGCCGGTCTCCCTATCGTAGCCCTAACGGCCAATGCGTTTGATGACGACAGGAATGCTTGTTTTGATAGCGGCATGAATGATTTCATGACCAAACCTGTTTCGGCTGAAGAGCTTTCTGAGATGGTCAAACGTTGGGCCGGCAAAGACGCTGATATGAAAGAGGCGTGTTAGCGTTTTCTGGACATAGCCGTTTAATCACCCCAAGGTGAACGCATGACAGATACTTCCCAGCTTCAAAAACGCTCATGGGCCGCAACCGCTCGCGCCTATATGCATCCCAAAATGCTCGCCATGGCCTCATTAGGGTTTGCATCCGGCCTTCCCTATATGCTGATTTATTCAGAGCTTGCCTTTTGGATGAAACAAGAAGGTGTTGATCTGTCTGTCATAGGTTTCTTTTCTTGGATCGGCCTTGCATATACGGCCAAAGTTTTTTGGTCTCCACTTGTAGACCGTTTAAACCTACCCGTCCTAACGCGGGTCATGGGCCAAAGGCGCTCTTGGATGCTCTTTGCGATAGCAGGAACCATTTTAGGCATGCTTACAATCGCAAGCGCAAATCCCGCAACATCCGTTATGCAACTAGCCTTTGGCGCTCTCATACTCGCGTTTTCAGGCGCAACACTCGACATTTCTATTGATGCATGGCGTATCGAGGCCGCGCCAACCGATGAACAAGCGAACATGGCCGCAACATATATCTTCGGATATCGCATGGCCATCATAGCGGCGGGACTATCCTATTTAGTTGCGGATCAATTTAATTGGAACATCGCCTACCTTTTCATGGCTTGCGTCATGGCCTTTAATGGCTGCGTGGTGTTCTTCATCAAAGAACCAAGCCGAGAATTACGCCGCAAAGCTCTGACAATCGCAGATGCCGTCAAAGAAAACATCGTCATGCCTTTCTTTAGTTTTGTAGGGCGCCTAGGTGTATGGACGCCAATCGTATTTTTGTTGGTGGCGACATATCTTATCAGTGATAAAACCATGGGGCCGATGGCCAAGCCGCTTTATGAGCATATCGGCTATACAGCGACGCAGGTAGGATTAGTCTCTAGTTTCTTTGGCCCATGGCCCGTTGTTCTTGGCGGCTTTCTTGGCGGCATTGTCGCTATACGGTTTGGGTTGATGAAATGCCTCATCATTGGATCCTCTTTAATGGTGCTCACAAATGCTGCCTTTTCTTGGCTGGCAACCGTCGAAACCGCTGAGACCGCTTATTTATTTGTCACTGTAGGGGCCGATAACTTAGCCGCAGGTTTTGCCGCCACGACATTTATCGCCTATTTGTCGTCTCTGACTGAGCTGAAATTTGCTGCGACCCAATATGCTTTCTTAAGTTCGCTCTTTAACCTTGTAGGTAAAACACTAAGCGGCTTCACGGGTATTATGGCCGAGAAAATGGGGTTTGAAACCTTCTTTATGTTTTCAGCCGCACTCGGTATTCCCGCCGTTATTCTGGCTCTTGTTATTATGTTATTTGGTCCCGAAGCCGCACGCGGCATCCGCAAAACCGAAAGCTCTACAGAAAACCCAATGTAACCCCTTGCCAGCACGCATCGGATAGGCAATTTCTAGCGCCATGAATGCTCCGGTTAAAATTGATCCGAAAACGGACGCTAAGTCTACAAAAACCACGCCTATGATGGCGCAGTTTTTGGGGATCAAAGAGGGCGTGGGGCCGGATATATTACTATTCTACCGCATGGGCGATTTCTACGAATTGTTTTTTGAAGATGCTGTTTTGGCTGCCGCCGCGCTCGATATCGCGCTGACCAAACGCGGCAAACACAATGGCGCGGATATTCCCATGTGCGGTGTCCCCGTTCATGCGTCGGAAACCTATCTTCAACGCCTGATTAAAAAGGGCTTTCGTGTCGCCGTATGCGAGCAAACGGAAAGCCCCGCCGAAGCCAAAAAGCGCGGCTATAAATCCGTCGTTCGGCGCGAAGTGGTGCGCGTCGTAACGCCTGGGACACTAACCGAAGATAGCTTGCTGGATGCGCGCGGCGCGAATTATATCCTAAGTCTTGCGCGAACGCCCGCTGGGGATCACGCGTTGGCATGGGCAGATATTTCGACTGGCGGGTTTTGGACATGCGCCGTAGAGGCCCAAAGACTACCCAGTGAAATTGCCGCGCTTTCGCCGCGTGAATTAATTTTGGCGGAAAACCTTTATCAAACCCCCGACTTCATGGCGACCTTACCATTTGATTTACACAGCGCCGCATTGACACCACTTGCCGGGTCAAAGTTCGATCCACGCGCAGGGGAACGCCGCCTTAAAGACCGTTTTGATGTCGCCAGTCTTGATGGGTTTGGTGCCTTCAGCAAAGCCGAAGTATCAGCGGCAGGTGGATTACTCGATTACCTTGAGCTGACTCAAGCGGGCGGCACAGTCGAATTATCTCCCCCGCAGCGCCGTGTGGCTTCTGGGTTTATGGCGATTGACCCCGCCACCCGCAGCAGTCTTGAAATTGACCGCACCCAAAAGGGAACCAAGCAAGGCTCTCTGTTGTCAGTCGTTGATAAAACGGTGACCGGACCGGGGGCTCGACTTTTATCTGCCCGGTTGAACCGCCCCTTAGTAGACGTCGCCGCGATTAATGCTCGGCTTGATGCCGTGAGTTTTTTCGCGGACGATCACGCAGTTCGAAATCACATACGCACGCAGCTTAAATCCACAGGTGATCTCGCCCGCGCGATTAGCCGCCTCGCGCTTGGCCGCGGCGGACCAAGGGATTTACTTACAATTGGCGCGGGTCTCTCGCTGGGGCAGCAGCTCTGTACAGATTTAGAAGGCCGCGCCGATATCCCCAGCAAAACACGCGGCGCTCTTGGGGCTTTACGCTTAGATCAGCACACTGAGCTTCAGCGTCTTGCCGATGATATTAAAACCGCCTTCAAGGATGATGTCCCCATGATGAGCCGCGACGGAGGTTTCGTTGCGCCGGGATGGCATGAGGGTCTAGATGAGCTGCGACAGTTGCGTGACGATAGCCGTAAAATCATTGCGGGCCTTCAAGCTAGCTACGCGGCGGAGACAGACGTTCCGACCCTAAAAATCAAACATAATAATGTGCTGGGTTATTTCATAGAGGTGAGTCCGAAATATGGCGACGCTATGCTAGCGCTTGGCACGGACAGCCCTTACATTCACCGTCAAACCCTCGTAAGCGGCGTGCGTTTCACCACAACTGAGCTGGCTGAATTGGACGCGAAAATTTCAGGCGCGGGAGATAAAGCTCTTCGCCTGGAGCTTGAGATATTCGAAGGGTTTGTACAAAGCGCCAAAGTTCTCGCCGAAGACATTCGTGCGGCGGGCCACGCCTTTGCCGTTTTAGATGTACAGGCCGCTTTGGCCGAGTGGGCCGAAGAGAGCCAAGCTTGCCGCCCCGTAATTGACGAGAGCACAGCGTTTACTATCGACGGCGGACAGCACCCTGTCGTAACGGCCGCGCTACGTAAAAGCGGCACAGCAGGTTTTACGCCGAATGATTGCCGGTTGGATGCGTCGGGTAAGGCCGCTCCGCGTCTGACGTTAATCACTGGCCCTAATATGGCCGGTAAATCGACATATCTTCGACAAAATGCTGTGATGTTTATCCTCGCTCAGGCGGGGGGGTTCGTTCCCGCGCGTAATGCCCATATTGGGATCGCCGATAGCCTCTTCTCTCGTGTGGGGGCATCCGATGATCTCTCGCAAGGACGGTCGACCTTTATGACGGAAATGATTGAAACCGCGGCTATCCTTAACCAAGCAGGCCCACGAAGCTTTGTTATCTTGGATGAGATTGGACGCGGCACGGCTACATTCGACGGCCTCTCCATCGCTTGGGCAACAACAGAACATCTTCATGCCGTGAATAAAAGCCGCGCGCTTTTCGCCACGCATTATCATGAGCTTACGGATCTTGCCGAGAACCTTGATGCGGCAAGTAATGCTAGTCTGCGGGCCAAAGAATGGGACGGCGACCTAGTCTTTTTACACGACGTACAGCCCGGTGCCGCAGACAAATCTTATGGCGTGCAAGTTGCCAAATTAGCGGGCCTACCGCCTGCGGCGGTAACGCGTGCCCGCGCGGTACTCGACAAGTTAGAAAAAGACCAAGACGGCACACCCGACGCTCTTGGGGCGCTGCCGCTGTTCACATCCGCTCCGCCGCCAGCGCCGCGCAAACCCTCCGCAGTTGAAATCGCGCTGTCTGATATGGATGTAGATACGCTCTCCCCCCGCGCGGCTTTGGATGTTTTATATGAGCTGAAAGCGAAATTAAAATAATGGCGATCCTGCCCCTCATCGGGAAATCTGCTGCGAACGCAGTGCCGTTACCCGCCGGGATTAAAGCGCCGAGTAACAATATTGACGGAACACAACTAAGAGAAAAACTTACCGCCCTTGCCAAAGATGGACGCCAAGAACGCGCGGACGTTTTAGCTTTGTTAAAGGAAACACGCGAGAGCGCCATGACCTTGGCGCAAACCCAATTTGAAATGGGGCGACTGGGCGGTCTGGAAACCGCGCGCCTGATTGCCTCTATTCATGACGACATTGTTACAGCTCTTTTTGATTATGTGACCACTCACATTTACCGCGCGTCAAACCCAACACAGGCGGAACGCATCACCTTATGCGCCGTGGGCGGTTATGGCCGAGGAGAAATGGCGCCTCAATCAGATTTAGATTTGCTATTTTTGCTCGCGCATAAAAAGGGCTCAAGCTTCACGGAGGCCGTCACCGAGTATATTCTCTATATGCTCTGGGATATGGGCTTGAAAGTTGGGCACTCAGTTCGCACCACAGACCAAAGCCTTAGTCTTGCAAAAGAAGATCAAACAATCCTAACCGCGCTTTTGGATTTACGCTTTCTGTCTGGTGATGAACCCCTGGCGAATGATCTACACACCCGATTTCGGAAGAGCATTTCACGCGGGAACGGCAAGGCCTATATTGCTCATAAATTAAGTGAGCGAGACATACGTCACGAACGTGAAGGGAACTCACGGTATGTAATTGAACCCAATATCAAAGAAGGCAAAGGCGGGCTTCGTGATTTGCATGTCCTTTATTGGATTGCAAAATTTCTCGATAAAAAGGGACAGATCACCGATCCTCAGCGCGCGAGTGATTATGTCGACATGGGGCTATTTGGTAAGGCCTCTGCGACGCGCTTTGTCAGAGCGGCAGATTTTCTGTGGCGCGCCCGAATTCACCTGCATTTCGCCGCTGGACGGCCCACCGAAACACTCTCATTTGATCGGCAAACCGTCTTAGCGCGCAAGATGGGATACGCAGCAGGGGCGATTGAAGAAGCCGTAGAAAAATTCATGCGCGAGTATTTCATTAATGCAAAAGAGGTTGGCGCGATTACGCGGATTGCCTGCGCAAAACTCGAAGCGGATAACGCGCTATTACTGCCCGCAGGCCTTGATAAATTCCTGCCAAATTCCAAACGCGCCGTTAAAGAAAAAGGCTTTGTGATTGATCGAGGGCGTTTGACATTTATCGACCCCATGCAATTACGCGATGATCCTTCGCTTATACTTAAGCTCTTTCTGGTGGCCGGCCGGCGTAATCTTGATATCCACCCAGATGCTTTCGGCGCGATTAACTTTCGGCGCAATCTTATGGATAATACGTTTCGCAAGGATTCCGAAAACTCTCGCATATTCCAAGAAATTTTAAAAACCTCTAGAG
>JBMYWT010000074.1:8800-14096 GCA_049607665.1 Maricaulaceae bacterium | reverse complement strand
AATTAAGCTTACTCATCTCTTGAGTCGCCGAAAATCAGACCAAGAAGAGGAACAAAAAGAAGACGTCTGGAGCGCCCATAAAACACTAGAACGCGGAAATGAAATCCGCATCTATGAAGGGGCAGCGTTTAAACGAAAAAAATGAAAATCAGAGTTTAAAGAAGGCAGGGACAGAGTCGCCAAAGCCTTCGAAATCGCTCTTTTCGCCTGTGTCGCGATCACGGCCGCCATTGCCGCGAGGTTTCTTTGAACGGCCTGACGATTTTTTCGTTTCGTTGTGCTTAGGTTTCTCGCGGCGATTTTCAGACTCGCGCGGTTTATCAGCTTTGCGTTCGCGTTTTTTCTCCGAAGCCTTTTTCTTCTCTGAGGCTTGTTTTGGCTCTTGAGTTTGTTTTGGCGTTGGAGCCTGCGTCTTTTCAGGCGCTTTCTTTCCCTCAGGGGCTTTTTTCTTTCCTGGGGCAGGACGGCGAGATTCGATTTTTTTAGGTGTAGGTTTTTCTGCTGGCGTGTCAGGCGTTTCAATCTTCGCGTCGCCGCCGTCGCGCCCCGGCGCTTTACGCCGAGATGGGGCCTTGCGGCGGGCTTTATCTTTGGGTGCTTGTTCGTCCGTTTGCGTTACTTGCGATGTTGCTTTAGAGCGCTCGTTGCGATTTTCAGACTCATTCCGGCGAGGACGATTGCGTCCACGATCACCGCCGCGCCCGCCTTTATCATTGCGTCCAGATGAACGTCCAGAGCCGCGTTTGTTCTTGCCATATTTGGAATCGCGTTCCGTTGGGAAGTCTTCAATGCCAGGGACTTCAAGCTCTTCAATGCCATCAGATTTCAACATGTGAAGGATCGCTTGATAATTTTTCTCGTCCAAACGAGAGACAAACATAACCGTATCGCCTTTGCGTCCCGCGCGGCCTGTCCGGCCAATCCTATGGACATAATCTTCGGCGTGGTTAGGCACGTCATAGTTAAACACATGAGACACTGAGGGCACATCAAGTCCGCGCGCAGCCACATCACTAGCAACCAATAGTTTGATCTTATTGGTTTTGAATTTTTCGAGTGTTTCAGTTCGCAAGCTTTGGGCGAGATCCCCGTGAATAGGCTCAGCGGAATGACCATGTTTGGTCAAAGACTTTGCAACAATATCGACGTCTTTTTTGCGGTTGCAAAAAACGATGCCGTTCTGCACATCCGCATTATCAATCACCCAACGTAGGGCCGTGCGTTTTAATTTGGCATCAGATTTAGGCACGCGGACGATGCGTTGTGTCACAGTTTTAGCTGTGATGTTTTTACGTGCGATTTGAACCGTTTTAGGCTGATGCAGGAACTGCTCTACAAGGCGCTTGATCTCATTGGGCATGGTTGCCGAGAAAAAGAGAACCTGCCGCGTGAACGGTGTCAGTTTGAAAATCTTTTCAATATCGGGAATGAAACCCATATCGAGCATACGATCAGCCTCATCCACGACAAGCGTTTGCACGCCCGTTAGAAGGATTTTACCACGGTCGAATTGATCTAATAAACGGCCCGGTGTCGCGATTAAAACATCGACGCCGCGAGAGAGCTTACGGTCTTGCTCCGCAAATGACACGCCGCCAATCAGAAGCGCCATTTCGAGTTTTAGGTATTTCCCGTAAAGTTCAACATTCTCGGCAACCTGCGCGGCAAGTTCGCGTGTTGGGCATACAATCAAGCAGCGTGGCATGCGCGCACGGGCGCGTCCCGTTGCAAGCTTGTGAACTGTCGGCAGTGTAAACGCGCCGGTCTTGCCCGTGCCCGTTTGGGCAATGCCCAAAACGTCCTGCCCCGTAAGGGCGTAGGGAATAGCGCGGGCTTGGATAGGGGTCGGTTTTTCATACCCCATATCATCCAAAGCTTTGATGATTTTAGGGTCGAGTCCTAATTCGGCAAATGTGACGTCCACTGGATCGTCGGCCGGAATTTCGTTTATGTCGTTCGAGGATGTCAAATATGTCTTTCAGACAGGCTTACGCGCAATGCGCCGGATAAGGCGCGCAACATAGAGCGAAGCTTGCAAAGGTCAAGTCTAGGGACGGGTAGGAGGCGCATTTGCAAGCGTGTTTTCACCTTTTAACGGTATTTATGAGGGCGATCATCGGTTGATGTGGGGTTATAACGATCTCTAAGCTCTCTTTGGCGTGACGTGAGAGGCATGTCTTTCCCGCTCATGATCATTTTTATCGGGGTGGAGGTTAGCTCCAATGGGTCGCCATCCCATACCACCAAGGTTGCTGTGCCGCCTTCGGTGAGCGTGTTTTGCAATCCAAACCAACGTGCCGGGGTCGAGGAAATCGCGGCAAATGCTTTGCCCCATGATAAGCCATTGCCAACCGCATTGCCGGCATGTTGCGTTATAACGCGTACGTTATGGCTAAGGTCGGCTGTGCGTGTCATGATGGCGTAATCGACGCCTTTGGCATCTAAAATATTGACGTTTTCAAAGCTTGCCCCAACCCGGTCGAACCCTGTTGGGAGATTTTCATGCGGGTCAACCATAACTTTAATGCCTGCTTTGGCGAGCTCATCCGCGACCATCCAACCTTCAGCCGCGCCGATAATGATGATATCGAGACTACCGTAGTCATTTTTTAGATCGATCAATAAACGCAAATCAGAGGCTCTGTCGGCTTCGATTAAAAGTGGTAAGCGCCCGCGCACAGCTTTATATAATGCACTTGCGTCCCGGCGGGATAGTGTGTCGCCATCTGTGGGGCTATTGTAACGTGAGGGGTATGCGCTGGCATCATCAAGAGCGGCGCGCAGTTGTGACATAGCCGCAGAGCGCGAACCGCCGGCTGTGCGCGCGCCAGATTGTCCGATTTCTGCATAAATAAAGGCTTCTGCGTCAATCACTGAATTATCATCTCCGCTTGTATTGGCAATAAGGCCGATACCGCCCAAAATATTGTGCCCTGTATCCGGTGCTGATAATATATGGGTGATACCGCTAACGCGCGTATTGCCAATGGGAGTGGCGTTGGGATTGAAACTATCGGCGGCGAGGTCGCTAACAGAAGTTTCTGCTTCATCGGCACGTATATCGTTGGTGGCCGCTTCGGCGCTAACCTCAACAAGGCCGAGCCGTGTGAAGGGGGCAAATAATCCGGGCGTTACCCAAGTGTTTTGGCCGTCGATAACCTCAGCGCCCGCTGGCGTAGATAGATCTGATCCCATTTTGACGATACGCTGCCCTTGGACAAGTACGTCCATGTTTTCTGATGTGCCTGCGGATGTATTTGTGACCACTTTGGCATTTTGGATCAAAATATCCGCTGCAAATGCTGGGGCTGTCAGGGCGCTTAAAAGGAGCGCGGCCGTGAGGGCTTTAAGCTGTTTCATCTTACTTCTCCTCAAGTGTGGTTGTCATTGGGGCGGGATGTCCAAGACGGAAATCGCTTTTGGGTTTTAGGCCTGTTTCGCGGTCAAACAAAACTGCGCCGTCGATCATGACTTTTTCGGGACGGGCGTACACTGAGAATGGCTCCGCTGACCACATGACAATATCTGCGCGTTTGCCTTCCGAAAGAGAGCCTGTTTCGTCTTGAATACCAAGTGCTTTGGCGGGGTTAGAGGTGAGCCACTGCCACGCTTCGGCGCGTGAAATATCAAGTCCAGCGCGATTGCCATTTGCCCATGTTTTCGCAACCTCTTGATTAAGGCGCTGAATGCCAAGTTTATCATCGGAATGGATCATAGCGCAGGCGCCTGCGGCGTGCACAAAGGGAATGTTTTCTTGGATGGTGTCATAGGCTTCCATTTTAAAGCCATACCAATCCGCCCACATCGCCGCGCATGTATCGTTTTCTTTGAGGATATCGGCAACCTTATAGGCCTCAATTGCATGATGGAATGTCGTGACTTTGTAATCGAATTCTTTAGCGATATCGAGAATTTGTGCCATTTCATCCGCGCGGTAGCAATGCATTTGCACGAGAATTTCACCAGACAGAACGCCCGCGAGAGTTTCAAGTTGAAGGTCGCGTTTCACATCTTCGCCGCTGTCGAGTTTCTTTTTATATTCGGCGGCTTTGATCCAGTTTTTACGATATCCCGCGACATTGCCCATACGAGAGGCTGGGCCGCCTTTATTGCCATAAACGCGTTTCGGATTTTCACCACACGCCATTTTAAGCGTGTAGGGCGCATCTGGGAATTTCATACCTTGTACGGTGCGAGATGCTACATTGCGGAGCGTAACGCCGCGCCCGCCAAAGAGGTTCGCTGAACCGGGTAGGATATGCAGGGTCGTGATGCCGCCTTGAAGGGCTTCGTCAAATCCGGGGTCTTGCGGCCAAACGCCGTGTTCCGCCCAAACTTCGGAGGTTATTGGGCTCGTCGCTTCATTGCCGTCGCCATGCGCGCGAACGCCCGGGCTAGGGTAATTTCCAAGATGTGAATGGACATCAATAATGCCGGGCGTGACGTATTTTCCGCCTGCGTCAATTGTATTGGCTATCTCGTCTTTGACGACACCGCCTTCGCCAATAGCTATGATTTTGCCATTATCAATAAGGATGGACCCGTTCTCAATCTCGCCGCCTAAGCCGTCATAAATATGAGCATTGATAATGAGCGTCGTCTCCGATGGAGCGGGCGAATATGTCGATGCAAAAGGCGCAGGTTTATCTGCACTCGCGTCTGTTTTTTCATCCTTTTTATCAAAGCAACCGGAAAGCATAAGCGATAAAACGGAAATGGAAACTAAAGAGGATTTTAAGGTCATAATGCGCCGCCCTGTTTAAATGTCTAAGTCTTCAATGAATTGTGCGTTGTCTTGGATATACTGATATCTTAAATCTGCACGCTTGCCCATAAGTGTTTCAACGAGGGCTTCGGTGGTCGGTTCATTTTCTTCGTCTATGGTAATCCGTGCCAGCATGCGCGTTTTAGGATTCATGGTTGTGACTTTAAGTTGGGCTGGCATCATCTCGCCAAGACCTTTAAAGCGCCCGAGTTCCACTTTGCCGCGCCCTTTGAACTCCGTCGCCAAAAGCTCATCTTTATGGGCGTCATCCGTAGCGTAAAAGGTTTTGGCGCCTTGGGTTAACTTATAAAGCGGGGGCATGGCCATATAAAGACGACCTTCGTCGATAAGTTCTTTCATATAACGGTAGAAAAATGTGATGAGGAGGGCGGCGATATGCGCGCCGTCAACATCGGCATCGGTCATGATAACAACACGTTCGTAACGTAAATCATCAACACTAAATTTCTTACCCAAGCCAACGCCAAGCGCCACGGAAAGGTCATTGATTTCTGCGTTGCGCGAAATTTT
>JBMYWT010000074.1:0-8790 GCA_049607665.1 Maricaulaceae bacterium | reverse complement strand
CTTTCGACGTTTAGGATTTTACCGCGCAAGGGCAGGATAGCTTGCGTCTCGCGGTTGCGGGCCTGTTTGGCTGAGCCGCCCGCACTATCACCTTCGACGATAAAAATCTCGGTATCTTCGGACCCTTTGCGAGAACAATCCGAAAGTTTGCCGGGAAGGCGGAGTTTTTTGGTGGCGGATTTACGTTTAACGTCGCGCGCTTTGCGGCGACGCAAACGGTCGTCAGCGCGTTCGATTGTGTATTCCAGAAGGCGTGTGGCATCTTTGGGGGAACTCGCAAGCCAGTGATCGAAAGGATCACGTACGGCGTTTTCAACAAGGCGCGCAGCCTCTGCGCTCGAGAGGCGATCTTTGGTTTGACCTACGAAATCCGGATCGGAAATGAAAATGGACACAAGCGCGCCCGCGCCGCCCATGACGTCATCTGGCGTTACATTCGCGGCCTTTTTCCCCATGCCCGTAATATCGGCATATGCGCGTAAGCCTTTGGTCAGGGCCGCGCGAAGGCCCGCTTCGTGTGTGCCGCCGCCCGGCGTCGGGACTGTGTTACAATAAGAGCGCATCAGATTGTCCGCCTCACCAAAGCCTTGCGGCGTCCAGCTGACGGCCCATTCCACACGGCCGTGGCCTGTGTCTTTTTTGCTGCGTCCAGCGAAGATGTCCGTAGTGATCGTCGCCTTGTTACCAAGGGTTTCTTTTAGGAAATCACCAAGGCCGCCGGGGAAGTGAAACACCGCTTCGGGGGGGACGACTTCAAGTTCTTTGATAAGCTCCGGCGCGCATTTCCAACGGATCTCAACGCCCGGTTGGAGATAGGCTTTAGCGCGTGCCATTCGAAACAGGCGGGCCGCTTTGAAATGGGCGCCTTTGCCAAAAATTTCAGGATCTGGGTGGAACCGTAATTTTGTCCCTCGGCGGTTATTTATTGCACCAAGGTTTTTGATTTTTCCTTGCGGTTTTCCGCGCGAAAAACTCATGGAATACAATTGCTTGTTTCTAGCAACTTCAACTATCAAGTCGTCAGATAAGGCATTTACAACGGATACGCCTACGCCGTGGAGGCCGCCGGAGGTTTCATATGCTTTGCTTGAAAATTTACCACCTGAGTGAAGCTCTGTAAGGATCACTTCTAGGGCCGATTTTTTTGGATATTTCGGGTGAGGATCAACGGGAATGCCGCGTCCATTATCTGTTACGGAAAGATAGCCATCGATATCTAGTTCGACTTCAATGCGGGTGGCGTGTCCAGCCACGGCTTCGTCCATTGAGTTATCAATAACTTCGGCAAAGAGGTGATGCAATGCGCGGTCATCTGTGCCGCCAATATACATGCCGGGGCGTAGGCGAACGGGCTCTAAGCCCTCTAAGACTTCGATGTCTTTGGCTGAATAAGCTTGGCTCGCCGCGTCTTTTTTTGCGTCAAAGAGATCTTGTTTTTTTTGAGCCGACATGTGTTTCCTGATGAAAATATAAGCACGTGAATCACTAGAGGATAAGCATCAATCACGCCGAGGCAAGGCCCGTACGGGCAAGAGTTTTATCTGTTGTGGTCTTATGTGTGATTAGAATTAAAATGCGTGATATCAAATAAGTTTGTAAATTAAACCAAAGTGATCTAAAAGGGTGGCAAGGAGAGTGAAATGCAAAATGATTTAACGTGGTCATATTGGGTAGATGGTTTGCTGGGAACAGGGCATTTCGTATGCGCTCTAGGGGCGCTTGTTTTAGGGCCGATTGTATTATGGCGCCGCAAAGGAGATAGGCTTCATCGGTGGCTTGGACGTATTTGGGCCGTTATGATGTCCGTAGTTATCATTAGCGCTCTGTCTATGTATGAGATGACGGGACGTCCCAACTTATTTCATGCCTTTGCGGTCGTGAGTCTTGTGACGCTTATTTGCGCGCTCTGGGCGATATGGAGCTACAAGAAAACGCGTGAGCCATCCCGACTGATTACGCATCAATACTGTATGGTGTGGGCATATTTTGGATTGTTAATGGCAGGTGTATGGCAGCTTGCTTTTACTTTCGTAAGCGCAGGCGTTTTTGAAATAAACATTGGGATGTTGTATAATGTGTTGGGCGCAATGACGTTCGCAGCGTCAATCGCGACCAATATCATCTTAAGACGCGTCTATCCTGTGAGGCCCAAGGCGAAACCATAACGGCGGAATATCATAACCACTCGATTGAGGATTCAACGCTATTGGGCGAAGCTGTTACGCCTTTAAAGTAAGTTTGTGTTGCGCCGATCACAAAACTTTGCAGAGCTTTCGCGCGTTTTAGGTCCGCTTTTGGTGCAAAGGATTTGAAGTGAATGGGCGCGTCTCCGAGGGCGGTCTCTGTTAGGCCCAATAGGCGTTCCCATATTTGTTGCCGCGACCAAAATTCTATCGCTTCATCAAAGCCGGGGTCGGGTAATCCGGCGAGCTTGTAACAAGATTGCATGTATTCTGCTTGCATCAATCCGCCTTCGCGAAGCTTTGAATTAAACTGTGTTAGGGGTGTGGCAGTGATGCGCTGCTCTGACAGGCGGTTCCACATAATCAGCGCGTCTTCGCGAAGCTGTTGCGAGCTACGTGGCCGCGCAAGAACTTCGTTTATATGTGCTTGAATTTTACGGCCTAGATTCGGATCGCCGGCGACGATGCGCGATGAACACAGGGCAATGTGTTCCCATGTTTTTGCGCGGGTTTTGTGATGATCTTTGAAGCTCGAAAATGTTACAGCAGGCGGGCCAGACCGCCCCGAGGGACGCAGACGCATATCAAGCTCATAGGCGATGCCTTCTCGCAATTTCGTGGTCAGGATTGTGCGCATGCGGCGGACCGCTTTGGTGGCCACCGCTTGATCGCAACTGTCATCAGAAATGAAAATTAAATCGATATCTGAGAGCGGAGCCATACGCTTTGTTCCCATTTTCCCAAGGCCAAGAACGGTGATCGGTAAGCGGTCTAAACCCATATCCTCGGCGGCAATAATAAGCGCGGTTTCAAGTGTGGTATCTGCAAGCGCCGTGAGGTTGGATTGAATGCGCGCTAGCGTATCGCGGCCTTGCAAAAAACAATGATAATATTGAAACAGACCTTCGTTGACAAAGCGGCGAAGACGCTCCAGCCGCGTTTCATAATCTTTATCGGCAAGGACAAAGCTCGCGTCGGGTGAATGCGCCGCCGTATCTATTTGATTTACATAACTTGTTGGGGAAAGAAAGGCGTCGATTATATGCGGAGATTGTTCGAGTAAAACCGTCATATGCGGTGAGTAAACAAGCGGTGTTATCAAGGCGTTAAGAACCGCAGGTTGGCTTTGTAAAAGCCGTAAATATTGTTCGGAGCGCGAGAGGGCGTGAAGGAATTTATCTATGCGGGCGATCACAAGATCATGTGAAATGTGGCCTGTTGTCTCCGCATCAAGTGCGCGCGATAATAGTGTTTTTCCCAAAGTTTCAAATTGATTTAATCGGCTACGCGGAATGCCGTAATTGCTAAAGCCTTCAAGCCAGCTACGTGCTATTTCGCGGCTTTGAGAAGACAGGCTTTCCAAAGAGAGCGCGCTTTTGGGCGGTTCAATTTTATCGCTATCTACCGCGAAGAGCCGATTGAATTCTGTGCTGACATGTCGTCTACGGCTTTCAATATTCTGGCAATAATCTTGCCATTCACTGCGGCCAAGCAAGGTTAGTATAGCGAGCTGACTTTCAGACTCTTCAGGGATAATATGTGTCTGTTCATTGCCAAGCATTTGCACGGCATTTTCTGATTGGCGAAGCGATATATACGTGGCCGAAAGTGTATCCGCACATTCCGTTTCAAGATGACCTAAAGTAGAAAGTTCGTTGAGGGCGGTTAACGTATTTGAGGTGCGTAAACTTCGCATCTTGCCGCCCCAAATAAGCTGCAATGCATTGGCCATAAATTCAATTTCACGAATGCCACCGCGCCCAAGTTTCAAATTAAACCCGCCCGCGTGCTCTGTGATGGGGTCATCAAATTGGCGTTCATGGCGCAGGTTTGGGTGCTCCAGGTTAATACTCGATTTAAGATGCGCCAGTTCATCCAAGGCTCGAAAATCAAGATTTTGACGCCAAATAAACGGTGTGAGCGTATCTAAGAAGTCACGCCCAATTTTCATATCGCCTGCAACGCAGCGCGCTTTCATAAGCGCAAGGCGGTGCCAAGGCAGGGCGCGGAAAAAGTAAAAATTTTCCGCTGCTGGTATAGCCATGCCAAGTTGGCTTACCGAAGCTTCGGGTCGGAGCCGCCAGTCTACCCGCCAAACAAAATCACTGCCGCGCGGCGGCGTAATGATTTGTGTGAAACGGCGGAGGACTTTGTTGACGATGTAATTTTGGCCAGAGTTTTTGGAAACGGAAAGAACATCAGGGTCATAAAATGCGATTAAATCTACATCTGATGAAAAGTTAAGGTCTAGCCCACCAAGTTTTCCAAGGCCTAAAATGAATAGCCCATCTGGAGTGCCGCCCATGACGTTTTTACGTTGGGCGGCGACTTCTTGCGCCCATGCCGCCCTTAGGGCGATGTCGAGTGTCGCATCGGCAAAGGCGCATTGCAATCGGCCCAGTTCTGAAAACTCAAGGGTTTCGGAGAGAGCCAGCGCGCTCCAACCCAAGGCAAAGCGTTTTTTGGCTTCAACAAGTTGCGTGGATATATCTGGGTCGTCGACCTTTAGCTCTTCGAGACTTTCGAGTGCGGCGCCAGCACTGTGGCCCGTTGGCTCGCCATATTGGCTTAAAAGATCAGAAAGGTATGTGCTGGCCCTGAGCCTTTGAGTGAGTTCAGGGCCGAAAATATTCAAGACTTAAGTGCCTACGCCTAAAAGAGGAGGCGAAGAACAACGCGGCCTGTGTGGCGAATAAAGCCGTCACGAATATCGCTATCAAAATCGAAGGAGAACGATGAGTACTCACTGCCTGCTGCAATCGAGAAGCCTAAGAGGAAACCGCTATCTGGGAATTTCTCTGATTCAATTTCAAATGGCGTGGTGAGGCCCGCAAAACGGCCCGTCGTGATGACACCATCATGGATGAAGTCATTGCGATAGCCAACGCGAAGGCCAGGGCGTACCCAAGTGCGTTTGCCCATGAATTTTCCGCCAAAGTTTAACATAGCCGTCGCCGAACCGCTTTCGCTTTTGCGTTTGTCGATATCAAGCGCAATGCCTGTTTCACCGCTTTCTGTATATGCTTTCTCAGATAAGCTTAGATAGTCAACGGATACAGCAGGGCGCATGTAAAATTTGTCAGAAAAATCAACATCATAGCCCGCACGTAATGAAGCGTTGTAATGTGTGCCTGACCAATCACCTTCTGAGGTGCTTGCGAAATTACCAACGCTAATTTTACGCTCGCTTTCAAAATCATTATAGCCAACGCCTGCGTAGGCTTCAAAGCCAAGCTTGCCCGTTTGGTAGCCCGCATAGGTGCCAAGCTGCACGGTAAGAACATCAAGCGGATCATCCATGTCGGCGACACTTTCGATCTCTGTCGAGGCGAAACCAACGCTTACGCCAACTGCGTGAAGTGGCCCAAGAGCTGTATCAATTCCGCCAGTCATACCAAAGCCTGATCCGCGGTATTGCTCTGAGAGTCCCGCGAGGTCGCGATCTGCAAAATAAGCAAACTCTTGTATCCAAGCGCCGCCGGGGCGGTCTTGTGAACGGCGGACGTTATCCAAATGAGAACCTACAGCGCCCGTTGCGCCATCAACATTGGCGACAACAAATTGACGTGCCGCAGCGGCGAATTCAGGCAAGAGTTGGTTGAGAGATTGGTTGAATGTCGCGCCATCTGTGATGTTTACAAAAGCATCGCCTAGGCCGGAGTTCGCGCCAAGGGCTTCGAAGGCTGAGGTAAAGGCAGCCGTCTGTACCGTATCAAGACCAAGGGCGCTCGTCGGGCGCAAGTTCAATGTCACCAGCAATGTGTTCGGATCATTAGGGTCAAGCGCGTAGACGGTATCATATAAGAACGGAGAGACTGTGCCCGCGAGCGTAGAGATGTCCGATGCACCGATTGTTAAATTTCCGGCATTTGCAATTTGGAACGTGTTGTTAGGGTTGCCGATAATATTGGACAATACGGGCGCAATCGTTGCGCCATTGGCAAAGGACACGTTCCCTGATGCGACAAGTGTACTGGCTGTACCCGTCGCGCCGTCTAACGTTGGGGTGTAAGCCGATGTGGCATCAAAGCTAGCGGAGGTCACGTTGAGCGGAACCGCAGATATGTTCGCGAGCGTACTGTCGGCGACTGTAATGGTAAGTGCGCCGTCGGAGTCGGATAGAGCGCCTGAATATGAAGAACCGCCAGAGAGTGTTAGCGTATCTGCGCCATTGCCAAAATCGATATCGCCGACAATAGCGCCTGAGCTAACATCGACAGTGTCATTGCCGCTGCCGAGCAAGATGTCGCCCGTAATTGATGGGTCAGCGGGCGTAATGCTATCTGTTGGGTCGGTATCAATCGCAGCCGTTTGCGTGATCGTGACACCGCTTGTATTTGCGGAGAGGTCCATAGCTACTGTTGTGAAGCTCGTCGCCTCATTGTTTAAAGCGTCAGAGTTGACACCTGCTGCTAGAATTTGCCCGCTATTGTTAATTGTGTGAAGCGTGCCTGAGGTATCGCGAATGGCTGTTACCGTGCCGTCACGCGCAGTCATAACCGCTGAGATAATGCCTGTGTTGTTAATCGTCCCAAGGTTGGCGCTTGCTGCGATGTCGACTGCAACCGCTGTGACTTGGCGCGGGGCGATGATATTAGCCGTATCCGCATAAATTGTGTCATCAGCTTCGATAACGGCCGCAGCGATGATGCCTGTATTGTTGATTTGATCAGCAATCGCATTGTTGCCAAGAATGATAACTGAGGGCGAGCCCGTAAAGCCTGCCGCATCAGCTGTGCCGTTATTACCTGATCGGTAGCTTGTTGCGCGCATTGTGCCAGAGTTGTTAATGCCGCCGACCAAGGCTGCGTCATGTACTTCGAATACCGTTGTGTTCACATCGTCATAAATACCAGCGGAAGACAAGTCGCCTTCATTTACAAAAGCGTAAATGAGGTTTTCGTCATAATTTGGATTGGCAGGGTTTGTGATGGCGGAAACACGTCCAATTGAAATCGGTGTGCCTTGACCATCAATCAAAATCGCGGGGGCGCTGCCGAACTGGTTGATATTTGAGCGCGCCGTTACCGCTGTGAATGTGTCGCCATTTGCGTCTGTTGTCGTTGTTGTGATTTGGTCGAGTAAAATGCCTTCCGAGATATTGCTAGAAATCTCAATAGCGGCTCCGCCTTGCCGTAGGTCATCCGCATCAAGAAGGGCGCGGCCAGAAGCTTGCGGGCGTGTGGTGAAACGGTAGCCCGTATTCGTGATATTGCTATCATTGCTAAAGCCGCCCGTGACATCGCCGGAAATGTTTACGCTTTGCGCGCCTGTGCCGCGTGTTGTGATTGAAGACGAATTAGCTAGATTGCCAATAACTTGTCCTGCAATGCCAAGCCCGATGGAGTTGTCTCCAATAACGGAAATTGTTCCGTCCAGTACCATGTCGCCCGTTAAGCCGGCTGTAGAGGCGAGTTGAATGCCGAAAGAATTATTGCCCTCAACGCCAATAGTGGCGCCGCTGCCCGTTGTAATATTGCCAACAAATGGGCTGGCGCCTGAAATCAAAATGCCTGTTCGTCCTGTGCCTTGGGCAAATGTTCCGTCAACAATTTGATCACCATCTGTATCTGTGGGCGTGTAATCTTCTTGAACCAATAGCGAGCTATTTACCGTAAGATCGCCAGAATTTCCGCCAACGAGTTCGACGCCGATGGCCCCGTCGGTGTCATTATTGCTGACCGCGCCGTTTAACGTGAGGTCATTATCGCTATCGATAGCTGCGGCAGGACCAGCGGTTGTGACTGTGATCGAACCTGCCGTGTCAAGCGTGACATCATCAGGTGTGCCGCCAGGGCCTTCCGTTGAGGTAGTGACTGTTGTGGTGCGTGCATCTGTGATGCTGACCTGCGCGGCGGAAATGCCGGCCCATCCTATCGCCAAAGTCGACAGAGCCGTTGTCAAAAGAAAACGTGATGTCATCGTGTTTATCCGCCTGAATATTATTACCTTGCCGCAGCATGCTACGACTCAAACTGTCATAACTATAAATATCAGAAGAGCCAATGAAAGATTGGTTACTTTTTGGCTATTAAAGGCGTTTTTACGACGTTGGACGCACCGCATGGGCTAGAATATTGACCATTGTCGCATGAAGAGGCTCTTTTCCTGTGTTTTCAATGACATGATCGCGATCGGCGCGATATCGGAGGGTTTCGCCCGCTTTGGCGTGCCAGCACTCGTCTCCGACGCAGACTTTGGCTTCGCCTGTTAGGATCGTTAGGTTTTCAACTGAGCCTGCGGGGTGAGCGGAGCTTTCGAGTTTGCCGCCCGCTTGTGCGCGAAAATCATACCATTGCACCCACTGAACGCTGTCCACCCAGCCAATGATGCGCAGTGTGCAAAGCCCGTCTTCGCTCATTAGTAGGGGCGTGTCTTGGGTTTTTGTATGCTGCACAAAGGCGCTTTCATCGTCCCCTCCAGACAGAAACGCTTCAACGCTTGTGCCAAGTGCTTGAGACAGCCGAGAAAGTGTGGCGAGGGACGGGTTGGTTTCGTTCTTCTCGATTTGCGAAATCATCGACTTGGCTACGCCAGAGCTTTCGGAGAGTTCCCCAAGCGACATTTTATCGACAGTGCGCAAGCGCTGAATCGTTTTGCCGAGTTT
>JBMYWT010000073.1:0-14110 GCA_049607665.1 Maricaulaceae bacterium | reverse complement strand
GACTTGAAATGGCACAAAAATATATCTATTAGGCAATGTAATTTCTTGCTCATGAACTTTTCTATTCTTGTGCGGTTCTCTAGCTACAAGCTCATTAGAAAGCTCTTCTGCTGTCGAATTTTGTGTCGCAGAATCGTTCAAATATTGCGCGAGGTTTGACGCAACACCAAGTTTATCCAAGCTCTCATGGCTTTGGCCGACTTTCATACGGATAGCGATCGTTGTTGTCGGCGTTTCAGAATTTATAGCGCCCAGTATCGGAATATCATTCGAAAGCTTTGCCTTATAAACATCTGGCACTTTAATCGCGGGGTTTTCACCCGCTGATGGCACGGCGCTACGGTCAAAATCATCTTCTGGAAGCGACCAAACAAATTCATCTTCTGGCGCGCTTTCGGGGATTGTTCGTTCTGAACGCTGCCATGTGTCTGGCCCCGCAATGCCGTCCAAGCCGCCATTGGGAACAATGCTCATAACGACCGCAGGTTTGTCTTTAATATAAGCCTTAAAAACACGCATAACATCTTCAGCACTTACATTTTCATAGCGCGCAATATCATCCGAAATACCATCAGGCGTACCACGATAAGTTTGATAAGCCGCGAGCTGGCTGACTTTACCCGAAGCGCTTTCAAGACCATAAATCATACCAGAGACGATGCCGGCTTTCACGCGCGTAAGGTCATCTGGCTCCGCGCCGCGTGTTTCAAATTCGCCAAGCGTGTCCCGCATAATCTTTTCAAGATCCGTTAGCGACGCGCCTTTCGCCGGGTTGGGCAGTGCGAACACCGTGAACTGACAGCCGATTTCAGAGCATGGATGTCCCGCAGATGACTGAACCGCTAGGCCGCTTTTTTCCATATTTTTATAAAAGAGAGAGGTTTTACCTTCACCCAAAATGGACATCAAAACGTCTAATGGCGCTTCGTCGGGATGGTTAGCGTGAACCGTCGGCCACGCCATATAAATAAGCGGCAAAGACACATTGTCTTCCATTGAAATATAACGGTCTGTTTCTAATGCAACAGGTTCAAATATAGGCGCGCTAACGGCTTCGCCCGCAGGAATAGACCCGAAATATTTATTCACCCATTCGAGCGTTTGCGCGTGATCGAAATCCCCGCCAATCGTAAGCGTCGCATTGTTTGGCCCATACCAACGAAGGAAAAAGCGTTTCAAATCATCCAATGTTGCGCGGTCGAGGTCGGCCATATAGCCAATTACGGGCCAAGAGTAAGGGTGCCCCTCTGGGTACATCGCCTCAGCCACACGCTCATACAGACGGCCATAAGGTTGGTTGTCAACGCGCTGCCCACGTTCATTTTTAACGGTTTCGCGCTGTACCTCAAATTTATCTTGGGTGACGGCATTGAGGAAATAGCCCATGCGGTCAGCTTCGAGCCAAAGCATTTTTTCAAGTTGGTTGGACGGCACGGTTTCGAAATAATTCGTACGATCAGAGTTAGTTGTGCCGTTTAATGTGCCGCCTGCTTCGGTAATAATTTTGAAGTGCTCTTCATCGGCAACATTTTCGGAACCTTGGAACATCATATGCTCAAAGAAATGCGCAAAACCTGACTTGCCAATATCTTCGCGCCCAGAACCAACGTGATATGTCACATCAACATGCGCTATCGGATCCGATTTATCTTCATGCAAAACAACCGTTAGGCCATTTTCAAGCGTGTATTTTTTATAAGGAATAGAGATATCGCCAGAGGCTTTGACAGTTTCCACATGGGCTACACCCGCAGGCAATGTTATAGGTGTTTCTGTCGATTGGCCTGTGTTGCATCCCGCTAGCAAGGCTGCTCCGCAGACAGATAAAATCAGCGCTTTGGCGAATGTACTATGTTTCATAATTAATCCCTGTTCTTATATATTTGAGAGGAGTTTAGCCTCTTGACCATGGTCCTGTAAATCCACCCGGCTTGGCTTTATTTTTCGGGCTTTGATTGGGCGCTGCATCTGAATTGCGCGGTTTTGGACGGCTCTGTGTGCCCATACGCCCTCCGCCATACTCGATTAGCGCCGCAATACGTTTTTCAATCGGTGGATGGGTAGCAAACACCCCAGAAAAACCTGTCCGAGGGTTTTCAAAAGCCATTTCGCGCACCTCTGCCGGAATATGTTTCATCTCCGCCTGCCCTGAAATTTTCTGCAAAGCGCGGATCATTGCGTCGGGGTTTTTCGTGAGCTCAACAGCGCCAGCATCGGCGAGATATTCGCGCTTACGTGACAAGGAGAAGCGGATAAGCATGGCCAACATATAGGCAATGGAAACAATGGCGATACCGATTAAAACCAGAACGCCCGCATTACCTCCGCCGCTGCGGCGATGATGTTCGCTTCGCGGCATATTTGTACGCATAACACCCCGCACAATTCCTTCCCCAAAGAAAGAAAAAATGCCTACGAAAATAACGGCGATAATCAAAAGCCTTACATCGCGGTTTTCAATATGAGAGAGCTCATGTGCGATGACGGCTTCAAGCTCTTCATCATCGAGCTTTTCCATCAATCCACGTGTTAGCGTAATAGTGTAATTCTTCGTGCGAATACCGCTCGCGTAGGCATTCATAATTGGCGTTTCGATCACCTTTAATTTCGGCATGACAATACCGCGCGAAATACACAAGTTTTCAAGGAGCCTGTAAGCCGTGGGTTCTTGTGATGGTGATACGGATTTGGCTTTGGTTGCCATATCAATCATGGCTTGATGGCCGAGAAACGCGACTGCGAACCAACCGCCTGCCGCGCCAAAAGCTATGGGTGCCGCGCGCGGTAAAGATTGGGCCGCGTAGAGCATTCCTTCGGCGGGGGCCATTTCTCCCGTATAGCCGTAATACATAAGCAGAAGCGCATAGGCCAAAACCAAGAGCAAAACTGGAAACAATATAAGCAGCATAATGCTGCGCAAATTATTATTCCATATATGTGTCTTTAAGCCATAAGCTTTAAACATAAAAAGCCCGCGAAATATCTGTCCTTAAAACTGTACGTCGACTGGAGTTTGCAATGCCTCACGTCCTTCAGGAGCTTCAAAGAAATCACGCGAGCCGAAATTAAAAGGCCCTGCGATCAGTACTGCTGGGAATTGTTCTATGCCCGTATTATATTCCCCCGCTGCATTATTATAAAACCGTCGCGCGGCTGCGATTTTATTTTCTACATCAGAGAGCTGGTCTTGAAGCTGTATGAAACTCTCATTTGCCTTTAAATCAGGATATGCCTCCGCAAGAGCAAACAATTTTCCAAGCGCGGCAGATAACATACCTTCTGCTTGTGCTTGTCCTTGAACAGATCCTGCTGACACAGCTGAATTACGAGCTTGTATAACTTCGTTAAGTGTAGACTTTTCGTGCTTAGCATAACCTTTGACAGTATTAACAAGTTGCGGAACGAGATCTTGTCGCTGTTTCAATTGCACTTCGATATCGGACCACGCCTGATTACAAGTTTGTTTTAAGGCGACAAGACGGTTGTAAATGCCAATTAAAATAAAGGCTAAAACAACAATGATTCCCAAAACGACTAATAAAATTTCCATATACGCCTCCTATGTGGCCTTAATCTAACGGCAAATTTGGATTCGCGCCAACCTTTTGTACAGAGTGACTTTTACCACTTAAGCCGTTTATCTGATGAAAATACGCCCGTCCGTGAAAATCCGCGTGGTGCAATTCGTCCAGCCTGTGCCCGTTTTCCTTCTAAGGTTTTCCACTCTGAAACAGAATTTATACGACCGGAACTATCCACAAATGTTAAACCAATTTCAGAATCAAATGTTGTTATATCAACAAGACCCCCGTCTTTATATTTTTGAATACGCACACCTTTACCGCGCGACATTTGCGGGAGCTCTTGTACGTCGAATACAAGAATTTTTCTATTCTCGCCAATAGCCGCAATTTTACTGCCATTAACAGCAATACATCTAACAGCTTCAGCATCACCTTTTACATTTAGCGTTTGTTTGCCACCACGTTTAGACGCAACAATATCAGCTTCAATAACGCGGAAACCATATCCATCAGAACTCGCAACGATAAGTTCGCGTTCTGGGTCATGCACAAAAAGACCAATAGGAACATGATCATCCTCTAAATCCACCATAAGGCGGATTGGCTCGCCGTTACCGCGTCCCCCAGGTAGCTTATCCGCGGAGAGTGTATAAAATTTACCGTTCGTCGCAAAGAGTATAATTTTATCAGTCGTCTCAGCGGGGAGAACGAAAGCCGCCTTGTCTCCATCTTTAAATTTAAGGCTGTCCACATCAACGGTCTTACCTTTAATCGCGCGCAACCATCCCTTTTCAGAGAGCACAACAGTAACGGGTTCTTTGGTTATGAACGCCGTTTCAAAATCAATATCCAAATCAGGTTGTTCAGCGAAACTTGTTCGGCGCGCACCAAGTTTCGTTTTCAAACCGTAGATATCCCGTACGGCTTTGACTTGCCCAGCAATTGTCGTCCATTGTTTACTCTCAGAGCCAAGAAGCGCTTTTAACTCATCACGTTTTAAAGCTAGTTCATCGCTTTCAGTTTTAATCTCTAGTTCTTGCAGCTTATTTAAAGCCCGCAAACGCATATTCAAAATCGCATCGACTTGGCGTTCGGTAAGCTTGAACGCTTTGATCAGTTGTTTTTTTGGTTCGTCCTCAAATCGGATAATTCGAATAACCTCATCCAAATTTAGGAACGCGATCATGTAGCCGCTTAGGATTTCAATACGGTCTTCAATTTTTCCAAGGCGTTGCCGTGAACGGCGAAGCAAAACATCACGCTGATGATCAAGGAATGCTTGAATAACCTCGCGCAAGTTCATCACGCGGGGCGTGCGTGTTGCATCCAGTACATTCATATTAAGCGAAACGCGGCTCTCAAGCTCAGAGAGTTTGAACAAACTTTCCATAAGGATTTCAGGCGCAATATTCTTACTTTTAGGTTCTAAAACTACGCGGATATCTTCAGCGGATTCATCACGAATATCTGCAAGCCAAGGCAATTTTTTATTATCAATAAGTTCGGCCATTTTTTCGATCAAACGGGATTTTTGAACTTGATAAGGAATTTCCGTTACAACAATTTGATACAGCCCACGCGGCAAGTCTTCCTTATGCCAACGTGCACGCACTTTAAAACCGCCTTTACCTGTTTTATAGCTCTGAAGAATGCTTTCACGCGGCTCAGTGATGATGCCTCCTGTCGGCAAGTCAGGTCCTTTCACATGATCCATTAGCGTTTCAATACGCGCATTGGGCGCTTTAATAAGATGCAAAGCCGCGCCGCAAATTTCAGCAACGTTATGCGGCGGCACGCTCGTCGCCATACCCACGGCAATGCCGTGAGACCCATTGGCCAATAAATTTGGGAAACCCGCAGGCAAAACCGCAGGTTCTTCGTCTTCTTCGTTATAGGTCGCTATAAAATCGACAGCGCCTTCATCAAGGCCGTCAAGCAAGGCTGCACCCGCCGCTGTCATCTTGGCTTCAGTATACCGCATGGCCGCCGCACTATCGCCATCAATATTCCCAAAATTACCCTGTCCGTCGACAAGTGGATAACGCGCAGAAAAACTCTGACTGAGTTTTACAAGCGCGTCATAAATAGATTGATCACCGTGAGGATGGTATTGGCCCATCACGTCCCCAACGATACGAGCGCATTTTTTATGCCCACCTTCTGGGTTCAATTTTAATTGACGCATAGCGTAGAGAATGCGGCGGTGAACGGGCTTAAGGCCATCACGGACATCAGGAAGCGCGCGTTGCGTGATCGTCGTAAGCGCATAAGCAAGATAGCGTGAGGACAAGGCCTCATCGATATGTTCTTCAATGATATTTTTCTCACTTGAAGGAGAGATAACGTCGCTCATAGCCTACCTGATAATGATTCGTTTTAAGTATATTAGCGCGTCATACGCGGCGCGACATAACCTTCTTCTTGTAATCTTATAATCATTTGCTCTCTTGCTGCCGGGAGCGTGCGATTTACGCCCCATTGAACCCGTGTTTCGAGGAAATACCCCGTTAGAGCCAAGCCATTGGCGATATCTTGCGGCGAAGCTGACAGGCCGCCGCGCATAAATTCTGGAAGAGCGTATAATTTATCCAAGTATGGCTCTGCGGCCTCTTGGCTAACGGCGCGGCCAGAGCGCGGAGACACATGTGTCAAGTTTTTGGTGGCTCCTGTTGCGGCGCAAGCGGATAAATCCAGACCATACCCCATAGCGCTAAGCAGGCCCGCTTCCCACTGCACGAAAAGCGCGGGCCAAATATCTGGCTCGGTTAGGTTATGCAAAAGCACTTCAAATGCATCGTATACGGCGGCATAGGCTTCGCGTTCAGGCAGAGTTTCGCGGGTGATCGACACGGCAGCGTTAAGTCCCGAAAGCGCCAAACGGTCATCCATAATTTCTGCCGCACGGGCAGATAAAGGCTCAACGTTATACGACCCTAAATGTTCTGAAAGGCGCGCGCGCCATTCCGCTTGTATCTTATTTCCGGGTTGTAAAATGGGGCGGAGTTTTCGTCCTACTCCGCCGCGAACAAGCCCCGCGTAACGGCCACGATCACGCGTTAAAAGGTCAACAATTACAGATGTTTCTCCGTGCTTTTTAACAGAGAGAATATAACCTTCGCCGCGCCAATCCATAGCTAGACGTTAAAGCATTTAAACATCAAAGCTAAGCCCGCTCTCTGTGTAATGCGATCTATCATTCGCCCAACCTGAGCGGACTTTCACAAATAGGAATAAATGCACCTTACAGCCTAGCCACGCCTGCATTTCCTGACGGGCGGCCGCGCCGATATCTTTGATTGTGCGTCCGCTCTTGCCGAGGACAATTGGCTTTTGGCTGTCGCGTTTCACATAGATCACTTGGTCGATGCGGATATCACCATTTTTTTGTCGCGTCCATTTTTCCGTCTCTATTGTCGACGCGTATGGTAGCTCATCATGCAGGCGCAAAAACAGTTTCTCGCGCGTAATTTCTGCCGCCATTAGACGAGATGGTATATCTGCGGCTTGGTCCGGTGGATAGAGGTAGGGGCCAATAGGCATAGCGCCAGCAAGTTTGGCCGAGAGCGCCTCCACGCCGTCATGATTAAGTGCGGAGACGAGGAATATTTCGTCGTAAATACCTTCGCCGTTAAACAGAGCTATCAGTTCTAAAAGGCGGTCATGCGCGATTTGGTCTATTTTGTTCAGGGCAAGCGCCATAGGGCTAGCGCCCTCATTTTGCCCGCGTAGATTCAGCCCCTTCATAACGCGCGCCGTATCTTCAAAGGCCTTTTTATCCTGTGCAGCGGGTTCTTTGTCCAGCACGCGTAAATAGGCGGGCGCATCGATCACATGGATGATGATATCCGCATCGTCTGCGCCCGTCCATGCGGCGTGAACCATAGAGCGGCCCAAGCGGTCTTCCTCGCCTGCTTTGAAAATGCCCGGCGTATCCACCAACACAGCTTGGGATGTATTATCCTCCCCCAGCATCGCAATACCGCGCACCTGAAACCGCGTTGTCTGCACCTTATGCGTTACAATCGAGACTTTCTCGCCGACAAGCGCATTGACGAGTGTTGATTTACCTGCATTTGGCGCGCCGATAATTGCGGCAAAACCTGCACGCGTTTGTGATGTTTCAACTGTAGTCATAGAGGCCAATTTTCTAATAATTGCGAGGCAGCCACACGTTCTGCATCTTTTTTCGATGTCCCCGTTCCTGTGGCTTTACCGATTTTTTCAACATTTACATTTACAACGAATATAGGTTTATGGTCTGGGCCGCTACGGTCAAGAACGCTATATTCGGGAGAACCTGCGCCGATACTGGCAGATTTTTCTTGAAGCATGGTTTTCGGGTCTTTCATAGACGCTTTTAAAACGTGCTCAATATCTTCTTTCCAATTTTCATAGTAAAATTTAGAAACCGCCTCAATCCCGCCGTCGATATAAATCGCGGCAATTAAAGCTTCACAGGCATCGCCCAATATAGATATTTTTTCGCGGCCGCCCTGTTTTGCTTCGCTTGGTGACATTAGCAGCGCGTCCCCTAGCTTCAAAGCCTTGGAAACCTTGGCGCATGTTTCTTTGCGAACAAGCGCGTTAAGTTTCCGCGCCATACCGCCCTCATCTTCCGCTTCTTTGCGGTAGAGCATGTCTGCGGTCAGCAAGCCAAGCACGCGGTCACCTAAAAACTCTAATTGTTCATAATCTAAAACTTTACGCCGCCCATCCCCATAAGAGGAATGCGTTAAGGCCCGCACCAGAATAGACTGATCCTTGAATGTATATCCCATACGGGTTTCAAGGGCCGTCATTTGGCGGTTGTATCCGTCCACTATTCTATCCTTTTAAAGAAACGGCCTTTGCGCAGGCTTAGCCATGTCCAAGGTTTAATAATAGAAAACTTCGGCGTTCCAGATGCCAAGATAAAATCTGCCCGCCCAATTAGATTTTCAACCGGCACAAATCCCGCGCCGCCATTTTGCGCCGCAATACGGCTATCCCCAGAATGATCGCGGTTATCGCCCATGAAAAAATAATGTCCGGATGGCACAGTATAAACGGTAGTGTTATCAAGGCGGCTGTTTTTAACGTCATCATAAATACGCTGTGAATGACCGTCCGGCAATGTCTCTAAAAGTACATTGGTTTCATCTTCGTCACCATAGCTATCGAAACGTATCTCTTTGCCAAGGTCTTCAATTTTATTCTTTTGACCGTTCACATGAAGGCGGCCGCCAATCATTTGCAATTGATCCCCAGGCAGCCCCACAAGGCGTTTAATCAAATTTGTATTATTCCCAATTGCGCGAAAAACAATCACATCGCCGCGTTCAGGACTACGTTCAAAAAGACGCCCTTTCTTAACTGGGAACGGCAAAGGCTCCGCCGCGAGTTGCCCATACCCCAACGAGAATTTAGACGTGATGATATAATCCCCTTTGACCAAATTGGGCTGCATGGATTCAGACGGAATATGAAAGGGTTGGTAGATAAAGGTACGCAGAATAAACGCCATCAACAGCGCCCAAAACAACACCGAGAGGTTTTCTTTCTGGGCACTCGGCTTTTTGTCTTCACTTGCCGTTTCGTTTTTTTGTTTTCGTTTTAACATAGCTCTCTATTACGCATTGCCCGCGTTTTATAAATCATTTTCTTTCATAGGGCGAGCCTCGCACACCGCAAAGGCTTGGGCGAAGGGGTAATCATCAGTCAGGCTCAAATGGATATTATGTTCGGTGTTCGCAGGCAGCAGCGATTGCACACGTTCAAGCGCCCCGCGATAGAGATGAATACGCGGACGCCCAGACGGATCGTTTTCCACTTCGACATCTTGCCAAGATAGCGCGCCTGTGTCTTCGCCCGCAATGGCTTTGGCGACGGCTTCTTTGGCGGCGAAACGTTTGGCGTAATAGCTCGCTTTACCTGATTTCGGATCGCAATAATCGCGCTCTAGTTTGGTGAATATTTTATCTAAAAAACGATCGCCAAATTTTTCTATCGACTCTTCAATGCGGCGAATATCACAAAAATCGGTGCCTATGCCGATTATCATTTACGCGCCTCATCCATAAGGAAACGCATTTCTTTAATCGCCTCATCCAACCCTAAGAAGACGGCTTCGCCTATAATAAAGTGACCGATATTAAGTTCTACGAGTTGCGGGATGGCGGCAATCGCGCCGACATTATCAAAGGTGATGCCGTGCCCTGCGTGAACTTCGAGGCCAAGCTCATGGGCCAGTTCCGCGCCGTCTTTCATTTCCTCCAATAAGCGTTCGGCGAGCTGCGTATCACCTGCGTCAAGCGCATGAGCGTAGGCACCTGTATGGATTTCAATGACGGGTGCGCCTGAATCTTTTGCCGCTTTTATTTGGGCTTTATTGCCTTCGATAAACAGAGAAACGCGGCTGCCTGCTTCAGAGAGTCTGCGAATAATCGGCATGAGCGTATTGTGCCGACCCACGACATCAAGACCGCCCTCTGTTGTGCGTTCTTCACGTTTTTCAGGGACAAGACACACAGCATGGGGCGCGGTACGCAGCGCGATTTCCAGCATCTCATTCGTCGCGGCCATTTCAAAATTCAGCGGTATGTTCTCGCTTGAACAGAGCTTTTGTAGGCGCTCCATATCATCATCGCGGATATGGCGGCGGTCTTCACGCAAATGCGCCGTAATGCCATTCGCGCCCGCTTGAATAGCGGCCCATGCCCCCGCAACAGGGTCAGGATGCGAGCCGCCGCGCGCATTCCGCAGCGTCGCAACATGGTCAATATTAACCCCAAGCCGAAGCGTGCCAGGCATAGCTTTAAGCAAGCCCTCGGCTACCGGGTTTGATCGCGGGGAGTTTCGCCAAATCATCCGGTAAGTCATCTGCCGAATAGGCGGGGAAAGCGCGCGCGGCGAGCGAGATAAGCGGAACGCCAATATCCGCCGCGCCGTTAGAGCGGTCAAACAAACACGCACCGCCAATGACTTTCGCGCCAGTCTTCTCTATAGAGGCAATACATTCGCGCGAGGATAGCCCTGTCGTGACGATGTCTTCGACCATCAAGACTTTTTGGCCAGCTTCTAATGTGAAGCCACGGCGGAGGACGAACTCACCGTTTTCACGTTCCGTAAAGATCGAATCGAGGCCCATATGGCGCGCAGTTTCATAGCCTGGGATGACACCACCCATTGCGGGCGCAACAATAACGTCAGGCGTATCGCCGAGTTCTGCTTTCACTTTTTCCGCTAAAGCTTTGCAGAGTTTTTCTGTCAAAGCCGGGTTTTTAAAGATGAAAGCTTTTTGTAAAAACACGGGACTACGTAGGCCTGATGAAAGGATAAAGTGACCCTCAAGTAAGGCGCCCGCTTCGCGGAAAACATCTAAAACTTCATCAGTATTCATAACTTAAACCTAAGATTATGTGCGCTCGGCACGCGTTCGCTTAGCCGATACCACATAGGCACTGGCGCGCAAGGCCGCAATAATCTGCGAGAGATGGCGGTTATCTGTCACTTCAACATCCAGTACCATATCGAAAAAGGACGGGCTGCGTTTCACCGTTTTAATATTGGTCAAATTGCCATTGGCTTCGCCAATATTTTTAGTCACATCCGCGAGGGCTCCGGGTACATGTTCGACCGTTACCGTAACGCGGGCAATCGAAGCCGATTGTTTCGCGGCGCGGCGCCAGCCAAGATCAAGCCAATTCCCATCTGGCTCATCCAATGTTCCCAAAATTTCACAATCAATCGTGTGTAGATCAATCCCCTTACCGACACGTTGAATACCCACAATTCGGTCACCCGGAATTGGCGAGCAGCACTCCGAAAGATGAAGCCCTTGGCCGGGCGTCATACCCTCACCTTTAATGTATAATTTGGCTGTACTATCGTCGATTAAATCACGGTGTTGATATGTATCCAGATCTTCAGTGTTTTCTCTTCCAGGGAAAACAGCGTTCATGAACATTTGAATGGAGAGATCACCGCGCCCTAGGGATTCGAAAAGCTCATCTACCTCAGTCATATTTAAACGTTTGAGTGTGTCCTCTAAAACAGTTTCGGCGAAGTCTTTGTCTTCGCGCGCAAAAGCATGTTCCGCGAGCATAGAACCAATACGGCGATATTCGGCCTGCTCCCCGTCGCGCGTTAAGCGGCGCAAAGCCGAACGCGCTTTTCCTGTGGCAACCATATTTTGCCAGCCCGCTTGCGGCTCTGGCGTACCGCCGCGCACGATACGCACGACATCGCCATTGGCAAGTTCGGTCCGCAACGGCCTATCGCGGCCATTAATGCTCGCGCCGATACACGTGTCGCCCACCATCGTGTGAACCGCATAAGCAAAATCAATCGACGTAGCGCCTCGCGGCAGAGAAATCAGATCGCCTTTGGGCGTGAACGTAAAAACCTGATCAGCGAACATTTCGAGTTTTGCATGTTCCAAAAATTCATCCGCATCCCCGCTCTGTTCCATCATCTCAACGAAGGGTCGAATACGACTGAGCGGATCACCGCCGCCGCTGTCTTTGGCAATTTCAGGATCGAAAGCGTAGCTCTCATTCTTATAGGCCCAATGCGCCGCGACGCCGCGTTCGGCAACGTCTTCCATCCGTTCTGTACGGATTTGGATCTCAAGACGTTTATTTTCTGGTCCTAAAATTGTGGTGTGGAGCGATTGATAGCCATTGGGTTTGGGGACGGAAATAAAATCACGGAAACGCGCGGGCACGCAGCGGAAAGCTTGGTGCAATATCCCCAGCATTTCGTAGCAATCGGAGCGGTTTTCCACGATCATCCGAAAGGCGTAAATATCTGAAACATCTTCAAAGGATATCCCTTGCCTCTGTAGTTTCCGCCAGATCGCATAGGCACGTTTTTCGCGGCCATAAATCCGTGCCGTCACGCCCTTTTCGTCCATCAAATCCCGTAGGGCGACGGACATTTGAGAGATCGCCGCTTTTTGATCCGCCCGCCATGCCTCAAGGCGTTTTGTAATGCTCTCAAAGGCGGATGGGTTGATGTGACGGAACGATAGGTCTTCGAGTTCTGAACAAATACGGTCCACGCCAATACGGCGGGCAAGCGGGGCATAAATTTCTAATGTCTCGCGCGCAATACGTTCGCGCGAAGCCTGTTTGGGGTGATGCTGGAGCGTGCGCATATTATGCAGGCGATCACAGAGCTTTACGAGTAAAACCCGCACGTCACGGCTCATAGCGAGGACGAACTTTTGGAAATTCTCCGCCTGCTTTTGCTCGCGTGTGCGGTTGGGACCAGAGAGCTCGACCTGTCCTAATTTCGTGACGCCGTTCACCAGCTCCGCGATTTCCGCGCCGAACATCTCTTCCATTTGCGCATAGGTGACGTCTGTGTCTTCAAGCACATCATGCAAAAGCGCTGTGCAAACACTCGCCGTGTCGAGCTTTAACGTTGCTAGAATGCCAGCAACTTCAATGGGGTGCGCGTAATAAGGATCACCGGAGTGGCGCATTTGATCGCCATGCGCTTGGGTCGCGAAGACGTAAGCTTTATTCAGCAGCGCCTCGTCTACGGACGGATCATACTCGCGCACGAGATCAACAAGCTCATATTGCCGAAGGTAGCTTTGGCGTGCAGGATCTATGTTGGCGGGTTTGTTCACGGCGCTAACTATAGGCGGGCAAGTGCCGCCTCGCAATTCTTATGATTAACGCCGTGCTGACCATAACCCTTAGCTACGAGCCGTCAGCGTAACGATCTCTTCGGCGAGCGTCGGATGGACCGCGCAGGTGCGGTCAAAGTCAGCCTTGGTTAGGCCCGCTTTAACGCATATACCGAGCGCTTGGATGATCTCTGGGCTATCATCACCGACGATGTGAATGCCGATCACGCGCTCTTTTTTACCCGTTGTTATAAGCTTCATAAGGCAGCGATGTTCTTTGCCAGACAGCGCATTTTTCATCGGACGGAAAGAAGTCGAATAGACCGTAATTTTATCGCCATATTCCTTGCGGGCTTGCGACTCGCTCAGGCCGACGACGCCGATTGGCGGGCGCGTGAAAACGGCGCTCGCAATATCCGTGTGGTCATAGGCCGTTGGATTGTCTTTGAAGACAGTTTCGATAAAGGCCACGCCTTCGCGGATGGCGACGGGCGTTAGGTTTACGCGGTTCGTCACATCCCCCACGGCGTAGATGTTTTTGGCGGATGATTTTGAAAAGGCGTCAACAATAACCGCGCCGCTATCATCCATTTTAACGCCTGCGTTTTCCAGCCCCAAGCCGATCGTATGCGGCTTACGTCCTGTCGCCATGAAGACTAAATCTGTGCCGACTTTTGTGCCGTCATCAAAGCTCACGATATAGCCGCCGCTGGTTTTTTTAATCTCAGTTGGCGAGCAATTATAGCGCACGTCAATACCGTTGATCGCTTGGAGTTTATTTGCCTCGTGGCGTACATCTTCGTCAAAGCCGCGCAGGAGTTTATCTCCGCGATAGGCTTGTACGGTTTTCACGCCTAGCCCTGCATAAATACCCGCAAATTCACTGGCGATATATCCGCCACCAATGATGAGCGCGCGCTCTGGGAGGTGATCCAAAAGAAACGCCTTATCAGACATAATCGCGTGCTCA
>JBMYWT010000072.1:0-14455 GCA_049607665.1 Maricaulaceae bacterium | reverse complement strand
GGCGGCGGCCTATAATGCGGGGCCGCACAGATCAAAGACATGGATTAAGACTTATGGTGATCCGCGCACGGGCGAGATCGACCCGATTGACTGGGTGGAATCAATCCCCTTTTCCGAAACCCGGAATTACGTCCAGCGCGTTATGGAAAACATGCAAGTTTACCGCGCGCGACTTGATGACGACGCGGCTATAAACTTCTTAGAACGCGACATAAAATATGGCGCTAACGCTGCGAAGTTACGCCCATAAAGCTATAAAATTGTTGAACTTTATACGAGGCGGCTCTGCGTTAGTGCCGCTTTGATAAAGCCAGAAAAGAGCGGATGTGGCGCGAAGGGGCGCGACTTTAGCTCTGGGTGATATTGAACGCCGATGAACCATGGGTGATCAGGAATTTCAACGATTTCCGGCAAAACACCATCAGGAGACATGCCGGAGAACAACAAGCCAGCGGCTTCGAGCTTTTCCTTATAGTCAATGTTGACTTCATATCTGTGGCGGTGACGCTCTTCAATATCCGTGGAACCATATTCGCGCGCGACAAGGCTTCCCTCTTTCAAGGCGGCCGGATAAGCGCCAAGGCGCATTGTGCCGCCTAAATCAGTCGTCTCTGTGCGCTCTAGGCGTTCATTGCCGCGTGTCCATTCCGTCATTAGGCCGACAAGAGGCTGCGCCGTTTCGCCAAACTCACTTGAGCTCGCTTCACTAAGGCCGGCCATATTACGCGCCGCTTCGACCACCGCCATCTGCATGCCAAAACAAATGCCAAAATAAGGTAGTTTTGTTGTTCTAGCCAAATGCGCCGCTTTGATCTTACCCTCAGACCCACGCTCGCCAAATCCGCCTGGCACGAGAATGCCGTGCATTCCTTTAAGGGCATGTGGGTTTTGATCGGCTTCGAATTCTTCGGCTTCAAACCAATGAATATTGACCTTCACACGGTTCGCAATACCGCCGTGAACCAGCGCTTCTGTGATAGATTTATATGCATCGGGCAGAACCGTATACTTGCCCACAACCGCGATATTCACAGCGCCGTCTGGCGTAGCAAGGTTTTCTGAAATCTCTGTCCAGCGTGAAAGCTCGGCCTTTGGCGCGTCATGAATACCAAAATGCTCTAGGATTTGCTTATCAAGACCTTCGGCATGATAGGCCAAAGGCACATCATAGATTGAGCGCGCATCAAGGCCTTGAATAACAGCCTCTTCACGCACGTTACAAAAACGGCCGATTTTGCGGCGTTCGCCATCTGGGATAGGGCGGTCTGCGCGGCAAAGCAAAATATCAGGCTGAATGCCGATAGAGCGCAATTCTTTGACGCTGTGTTGGGTCGGCTTTGTCTTCATCTCGCCCGCTGCATTGATAAACGGCAGGAGCGTCACGTGCATAAAGCACGTTTGATTACGGCCCAATTCCTGCGAGAGCTGACGCAAGGCTTCAAAGAAAGGCAAGCCTTCGATATCGCCAACCGTACCGCCGACTTCGCAAAGAACGAAATCTACGTCACCAGCATCGGAGAGAACAAAATCCTTAATCTCATTTGTAACGTGCGGAATGACCTGAACGGTTGCGCCAAGATAATCGCCGCGCCGTTCTTTCTCAATAATGTTCGAATAAATACGCCCTGTGGTGATGTTATCACTCTGCGCGGCAGACACGCCCGTAAAGCGCTCGTAATGGCCAAGGTCTAGATCTGTTTCTGCGCCGTCATCTGTGACGTAAACTTCGCCGTGTTGATAAGGCGACATCGTGCCCGGATCGACATTTAGATAGGGATCGAGCTTACGAAGACGCACCTTATATCCGCGCGCTTGGAGCAATGCCCCGAGAGCCGCAGACGCAAGGCCTTTTCCAAGTGATGATACAACACCACCAGTGATAAAAATATAACGCGGCATAGCCTGATCCGTTTTATGCCAAAAGACTTCAGCGACGCTTATTCGTCGTCTGGTGTCTCTTCAGCCGCAGCTTCTGCATCAGAATTTTGAGCTGTTTCGGATGTTTCCGCAGCTTCAGGAGCGTCTAATGTATCACTTGCTAACGGGGTCGTGTTGTCGTCTGTTTCGCCCTCAGTCGTCAAGCCTTCTTCGCCGTTTTCAGGATTAATATTCGTACCGTCCACAGCATTCGTCGTATCAATCAGTGACGTGTCCTGATTTGAATTGCTGTAAACAACAGACAGAACCATGCAATTAATGATGAAAGCTGCGCCCAATATACCCGTAAGGCGTGAAATTGAATTGGTCGCAGAACGCCCAGACATAAATCCACCGCCGCCACCGCCGCCGCCAATGCCGAGCGCGCCGCCTTCTGAGCGTTGAATCAAAATAAGGAAAATCAACACAATGCTGATAATTAGCTGAATAACGAGTAGTACATTCGCCATGACAGGCTCCAATTGAATTTTGGCTGGCATAAACCAGACTGCGCCCAAGCGCTAGGCGTAAATAGCCCTAATTTTATGAATTTCAAGGCCTGCCGCCTTATAAAGCCAGCGCAGCCTTCGCAATTTCGGCCAAGCTCTCCATTTCAAGGCTAGCGCCGCCGATCAGCGCGCCATTTACATTCGGCGTGCCCAAGATCGCGGCTGCATTGGCTGGCTTCACAGAGCCGCCGTACAGTATCTGTACGCCATCGCCAACAATGTCCCTGATATGGGCGTGCATTTGCGCGATATCATCGGGCGTTGCCGTCATGCCCGTGCCAATCGCCCATATTGGCTCATAGGCGATCACGAGCGGAGCATCGCTATCAGATGGAAGGCTTTCCGCGAGTTGCTGCGCGGCGACTTTATTTTGCTGACCCGCTTCGCGTTGAGAGAGACTCTCGCCTACGCATATAATCGGAACTAAACCGTTTTCTTGTGCCGCCACCGCTTTTGCGCGAACATTTGCATTGGTTTCCCCCAGAGCGCGGCGCTCTGAATGCCCCACAATCACATAACTCGCGCCGACTTCTTTGGCCATTGCTGCGCTGATATCGCCGGTGTGCGCGCCGCTTGGCGCGGCATGGCAATTTTGCGCGCCTAAATGTATATTTGCCATCTGCGCGCTCGATAACATAAGCGGCAACAACGTGGCGGGTGGGCAAATCAATACGTCAATTGATTCGCGGCCGGCTTGCGGCAAGATTTGATCAAACCGCTCTGGCTTGTCTATCCAGCCCACAGAGCCATTCATTTTCCAATTTGCCGCGATAAGACTGCGCATATTTCACTCCAAAACTACGCGTTAGCTATCCCCTGAATGAGAGATTCTCGCAAGAGGCTTTAACCACGTAATAAATGCACGTAGCAGTGCTTGCCCTTGGGCGCGACCATAGTTATGTAGAGCCAAATCACTTAGGCGGTAATTATGGCTGAAAAAATTGGATCGCAATCCATTGGAGCAAAAATTCGCACTCTCCTTGTTGGGGTATTGATCGGATTTTTGGTAATTGGCTTTGCCATTTGGGGTATTAATGACGTGTTTAGCCCGCAAAGCTCACGCGCTGTGGCCAGCATTGGCGATACAGATATCCTTGCGACTGATTTTGAGCGTCTTTTCAAACGTGAACTTGAAAATATTGCCAAAGAAAACAATGGCACTGGCCTTTCGCACCAAGACGCCTACCAACAAGGCATTCATAATAAAGTCCTTGGCGGCCTTATCCAACAATCCGTGATGAATGTAGATGCGGATGATCTTGGCATTGGCGTGAACCGCCGCTTAGCACGGGATGAGGTTTCAAAGATTGAAGTCTTCGTTGATGAGCTTACGGGTGAATTTAGCGAGACAAAATACGAATCCATCTTGGCAATGAACCGTATTTCACGTGAGGATTTTGAAAATGATGTCTATCGTGACCTGCGCCGCGCTCAAACCATTCCCGCCATCATTAACGGCGTCCAAGCCCCAACAGAATATGCGCTCGAGCGCTATAAGTTCCTCACAGAGCAGCGCAAAGCAGATGTCCTTACGATTACGCGTGATGCCGTCGCCTCGCCTGAAGACCCTGATGAGGAGACACTCAAAGAGTTTATCCAGAGCCGCGCAACAAGCTTTACGGCGCCAGAATACCGTAAGTTCTCACTCCTGCGTATCGAGAATTTCGACCTGACACCTGACATTGAAGTTAACGACGAATCTCTACGCGAAGCTTTTGACTATAAAGTTGAACTTGGTGAGCTTGGCTCACCGGAAACACGTTCAATAATTCAGCTTATCGCGCCCGATCAAAAGACGGCAGAGAAAGCGCGTGACCTCCTTAACTTAGGGGATGATCCCAATGTAATCAGCTCTGGTCTTGGCCTAATTGAGCCTGACATTTATACAGACGCCCTGCCCGACGACATTATCGATCCAGAAACATCAAAGCTCGCCTTTGATATGGTTCAAAACTCTGTGAAAGTTATCCAAGGGAGCCTTGGTCAATGGTATGCGGTTAAACTCGTTAGCATTACCGAAGCCGTGCAGCCTGATTTCGAATCCATGCGCGAAGAGCTTGAGCAAACTTTGCTCGATGAATATGCCCAAGAGAAACTATACGACATCACAGGCGACATCGAAGATTTCATGAGCGACAGCATGACGTTTAACGAAATTGCTGAGCAAACTGACGTTACTATTCAAAGCTTTGATTACATTAGCCGTGGCGGCGCGACGCAAGACGGCGTGAAGCTAACGGGTATTGCGCATTTGATTGGCGTGGGTGATGACGATCTTATCCTGACCGAAATCTTCACCAATGACATTGGCTATGAAACTGACATCTTCCAAACCAGTACGGGTGGTTGGGCCGCTATTCGCGTCGATGACATTATCGACAGCAAAATGCGCCCTCATGAAGAGGTCAAAGACCGCGCAACGGCAATGTGGAAAACCATCCAAATCGACGAGTCTATCAATGATCTTATGCTGGACCTCGCGTCTAAAGCCCAGCAAGGCGAAGCGCTTGCCGATTTGGCCAAAGACGTCACAGGCGCAGCGGTTGAAACCGTATATCTCACACGTACTTCGCCAAGCGAAACGGTTGGCCCATCAGTTGAAGTTGGCCTATTAGAAGGCCGCGTCGGCGATATTAAACGCGGTAAAGGCTCAAAGCCTCTGACACGCCAAATTGCTAAGCTTACGGACATCATTGCAAACAATGACATGCTTGCAGGTAAATTCGCAGATCAACTCCAACAGCAAGCCACACTCGCCATTCGTTCTGATATCCAGCAAGCCTATCAAGACGCAATCCTGAACGAAAATACGCTACAGCAAAACCAAGAGAAGATTAAATCTGTTCTTGGCGTTACTGACGATCTCTAATGCCTTACGCCGCAACACCCGATGCTGCGGCCTTTACCCGAGGATATGAGGCCGGAGAGGCGCAGCTTGTCTATGCGCGTATCATCAATGACATTGATACGCCTGTATCGGCCTATTTGAAAATCGCGCAAGACAAGCCCTATTCCTTTCTATTTGAGAGCGTTCAGGGCGGCGAGCAGCGCGGACGTTATTCATTCCTAGGCTTTTCTCCCGATATCGTATGGCGTTCTCATGGAGATCAAAGCGAGATTGCGCGCGGCGCGGGTGCTATCGCCAAGGGTGAATTCACCCCCCTAGATGGCGCTCCGCTTGAGGCGTTACGCAAACTCCAAGCCCAATCCGCTTTTACGCTGCCAGATGATATTCCGCCCATGGCCGCCGGCCTATTTGGCTATTTAGGCTATGACATGGTGCGCCAAGTCGAAAACCTACCCGGCGGCAACCCTGATCCGATTAACACGCCTGACGCTATTATGGTGCGCCCAACGATCATCGCCATTTTTGATTTGATTGCGCAAGAAACCATTATCGCTACGCCTGTCTATCCAGGTGAGTTCTCGGCAAAAGAGGCTTATGAGATTGCCTTATCGCGTATTGATAACGTTGTGCATGATATGGCCCAAAGCGCGCCGACCCTGCCTATGCGCAGCCAAGATGACATTACAATTTCTCCAAAATTTGGCACCACATTGGAAGCGTTTTCAAAGCGCGTAAAAAAGGCCAAAGACTACATTCTCTCTGGCGACATTTTTCAAGTCGTTATCGGGCAGCGTTTTTCTGCGCCTATACCGTCATCGCCTATTGCTATTTACCGATCGCTACGGCGGATGAACCCCTCACCTTTTCTCTATTTCCTAGATTTTGATGACCACTCTATCATTGGCTCTAGCCCAGAGATCCTCGTCCGTAGCCGGGATGGCGTCGTTACCATTCGCCCTATCGCAGGCACTCGCCCGCGCGGCGCAACATCTGCCCAAGATATCGCGCATGAGAAAGACTTACTCGCAGACCCCAAAGAATGCGCGGAACATTTAATGCTCCTCGATTTAGGCCGTAATGATGTGGGCCGCGTTTCCAAACCGGGCAGCGTAACCGTCACAGAACGCTTTACCATTGAACGCTATAGCCACGTTATGCATATCGTTTCAAATGTTGAGGGCGATATCAAAGACGAATTTGACGCCCTCTCCGCTCTTTTTGCAGGCTTCCCAGCGGGCACTGTATCTGGCGCGCCCAAAGTTCGTGCTATGGAAATCATTGACGAATTAGAAGAAGAGAAGCGCGGCATTTATGGCGGTGCAGTCGGCTATATCTCGGTCGAAGGCGAAATGGACACAGCTATTGCGCTGCGTACGGCCATTGTAAAAGACGGCATTATGCATGTCCGCGCGGGCGCGGGCATTGTTATGGACAGCGTGCCAAAGCTTGAGTTTGAAGAAACCTGCCATAAGGCCGCCGCGCTTTTCCGCGCCGCAGAACAAAGCCTTCAATTCGAACTTGGCGGACAATCGAACGGAGATAAAAGCTAATGCTCCTTGTGATCGATAATTACGATAGTTTTACCTATAATCTCGTGCATTACGCGCAAGAAATGGGCGCAAAGACGCATGTTGTGCGTAATGATGAACTCACCGTTCAAGAGGCACTTGATTTCGGCGCTGATGCTATATTGCTCTCGCCTGGCCCCTGTACGCCCAATGAAGCGGGCATTTGCCTTGAATTGATTAAAACCGCGCCCGAAGCCTTGCCCATTCTTGGTATATGCCTTGGGCAACAAAGTATCGGCCAAGCCTTTGGCGGCAAAGTCATTCGCGCAAAAACGATCATGCACGGTAAAGTATCTGATATTCATCACGATGAAACAGGCATTTTCAAAGGCTTAAGCTCACCTTTTAAAGCCACGCGTTATCATAGCCTCTCCGTTGAACGTAAAAGTCTGCCGGAATGCCTTGCCGTTAATGCCTGGACAGAGGACGGTGAAATTATGGCGATACGGCATAAAACGCGCCCAATACATGGCCTGCAATTTCATCCCGAATCTATCGCGTCAGAAAATGGACATGCTCTTATTGCGAGCTTCATAGGTCTTGCTGGAATTAAGCTGTGAGCATCCCCGCAGATATATTCAAAACCCTTGCCTCTGGCGGACGCCTCTCCGCTGAAGAACTTACCGATAGCCTGACAACCATACTGGAAGGCGGCTCGAATGACGCCCAGATCGCAGCGCTGCTTATGGCGCTCGAAACGCAAGGCTATAGCGCGGTAGAGATACAGGCGGGAACCGCCGTTATGCGCAAACATATGGTGCCGGTTTCGATCGACGCTGATGTCATTGATATTGTCGGCACAGGCGGCACGGGGCTACATACGCTTTCAATCTCAACGGCCACAGCCATAGTCACAGCGGGTGCTGGCGCGAAAGTCGCAAAACATGGTAATCGCGCCGCCAGCAGCCTCACAGGCACAGCGGATACGCTCTCACAACTTGGGGTGAACCTTGCGATCTCCCCCGAAAAAGCCTCCGAATGCGTTATGCAGGCAGGCCTTGGGTTTCTCTTCGCGCCTAATCATCACCCTGCTATGCGCCATGTCGGCCCAGCCCGCAAAGCGCTCGGCATACGGACATTGTTCAATGTTTTAGGGCCTTTGTGCAATCCGGCTGGCGCGAAACGACAATTGCTCGGCGTGTGCGAAAAAAGCTGGCAGCGCCCAATCGCCGAGGCCTTAGCCGATCTCGGCAGCACACATATTTGGGTTGTACATGGCCGTGACGGCATGGATGAAATCACGACAACTGACGCCACGGATATCATCGAAGTCAAAAATGGCGAGCTAAACACATTTACGCTCAGCCCTTCTGATTTCAATATCCCGCAAGCTTCAATGGAAAATTTACGCGGCGGTCACCCTGCCGATAATGCCAAGGCTTTGACTGAATTACTCGACGGGAAGACTTCGCCTTATCGCGATATTGTGCGTCTTAATAGTGCCGCTGCTCTGTTGATTGCTGGCAAAGTGGACACGATAGAAAACGGACTAGATATGGCCAAGGCATCTATCGATAGCGGTGCTGCGAAAGCAGTTCTCGCGAAACTCGTTGAGATATCCAATGCCTAAAACGCCAGACATCCTTGCCAAGATTGCGCATTACAAGCGCGGCGAAGTTGCCGCTTTAAAATCGCAAATATCGCTGAATGAGTTACGTAAAAAAGCAGATGACATGCCGCCGGCTAAATCTTTTACGCAAGCCATTAAATCTAAGGCTATCAACGGCCCCGCTTTAATCGCGGAGGTCAAAAAAGCGAGCCCATCCAAAGGTATTATCCGAGAAGATTTCAATCCCGCCGAAATTGCCAAAGCCTATACGGATGGCGGCGCGGCTTGTCTTTCGGTCCTGACAGATGCGCCCAGTTTTCAAGGCAGTAATGAAATTTTCGCCGATGTCCGCGCTGTGACGTCACTCCCCATGTTGCGTAAAGATTTCATGTTGGAACCCATACAAATCGCAGAAAGCCGTGCTATGGGCGCGGATGCCGTTTTGATCATTATGGCTATGCTGGATGAGAAAACAGCCCGCGCGCTAATGAATGAGGCAAAGCGGCATAATATGGACGCGCTCGTCGAAACCCATGACGCCGAAGAAGTTGACCGCGCCATTACGCTTGGCGCAGAACTTATTGGGATTAACAATCGGGATCTGCGCAGCTTTCACACCACCCTTGATACATTTGCGCCTCTGGCCGAACGCGTCCCCGCACATGCTACGCTTATTGCGGAAAGCGGAATTTTCACGCCGAATGATATTTTAAAGCTTACCCAAGGTGGCGCGAGTGGTTTTCTGGTAGGCGAAAGCCTTATGCGCCAAGACGACGTAAAACGCGCCACATATGTCTTAAGAGGCATTCAGCCCGCCTAACTTGACAAAGCGGAGAACATCAGTAGAACAAGGCTGAATGTTGCCTCTTTGTTCAAGGATCGATTCAATGTTAACGCAAAAACAAAAAGACCTACTGCTCCTTATTGATAAGCGAATTCGCCAAGACGGCGTGCCGCCATCCTACGATGAGATGAAGGATTCATTGGGCCTTGCATCTAAGTCTGGTATTCACCGCTTGATTACGGCCCTTGAAGAGCGCGGGTTTATCCGCCGCCTCCCAAACAAAGCACGTGCCCTTGAAGTTTTAAAACTCCCACAAGATACGCCTGCCCCTGCTGTGCATAGCGCGCATGAAGCTCCAGAAGCAGCCAATGATAGCGAAATTCCTTTTGTTGGTAAGATTGCTGCGGGTAATCCAATTGCGGCGCTTGAAGATAGCTACAATATGATATCTGTCCCGCCCAATATGATGGGGCGCGGGGATCATTTCGCGCTCGAGATCGAAGGCGAATCTATGACAGGCGTCGGCATATTAGATGGCGACATTGTTGTGATCCGCCGCGCTGATACGGCACGTAATGGGCAGATCGTTGTGGCGCTGGTTGACGGCGAAGAAGCGACGCTTAAGACGTTGCGTAAATCACATCAGTCTGTTGAACTTATTGCAGAAAACCCTGATTTCCCAACACGTAGTTTCGGGCCTGATCGCGTGGCCGTTCAGGGCGTACTCGTTGGGCTTGTCCGCAAATATCACTAGGCAAATACTGAGTCGGTAGCGATAGGCCGCTAATAACGCGGTTATTGGCCCCACGGGCGGCGTTTGCGCGCTTCGCTATTAGCAGACTTCACACGGATTTTATCGTCGGTGGTTATGTAAATAGATTGTGCGCTACCGCTTCGCAGGACACGGTGATCAATCAATACCGAAACGCAATGTCTTCGGGCAACAGGCCCCGCATTACGTTTAGTGAAGATAACTAAGTCAGAGGTTTCGCACTCTAGCGGAATTTGTGAGGGGTGATTGACGATAGCAACGTCTAACCCTTTAATTTTAACGCGGCATCCTTCTATATCGCATTGCGCTTTTTCAGTTTTATAAACCACCTGCTTCGCGCCTTGCCTGCCAGCGTGTCTTTGAAACACATTCCTCCCAAATCTATCTCCGCGTTTTTTGTCGACATATAAAACATTTTTGGACGCCTCATCCCAAAAGGCGATGCGTCCATCTTCTGAGATACGGATAACTGGGCTTGGGTGTTTTGCCCAAAGCATTATAATTATTAAAATCGCCGCCAAGCTAGCGAAGCGTATTTTACGGTTGCCCAAGCATAGACTTATGAAAACGATGCTAAAGACGCCGATTATCCATGACGGCGGAGCCTTCACAAGCATCATCGCATCTGGAAAAGCGATCACCCAATTTGACATCAACAGAATAAGGTTAAGCCCCCACCCCATGACGGCTAAGGGCAAATGATCCAACCCAAAGGGCATGGCCACGAAACTTAGCATGGCGGCCGGCATAACAATAAATGTGAAAATCGGCATAGCGAGTAAATTACCGAAGAACCCATAGCGCGCAATACGTCCAAAATGCAGCGCGGCAAAGCCTGCCGTGGCTGTGCCCGCGACAAGGCTTGTAAGACTTAATGTCGTAACGCCAGAAGCCGTTCGAGATATGATGCCTTGATATGATCTTGGGGCGCTATGCCAATGTTGATACACAACAACAAGCGCTAAAACGGCAGAGAACGACATCTGAAACCCTGCTGATACAAGACTTTCGGGATGCAGCCACAAAGTTATGCACGCCGCAACGGCTACCGAGCGAATAGATATCGCCCGCCTGTTTAATATGATGGCCGCAAAGATAATAAGCGCCATAATAAAGGCGCGCTGCGTGGCCACGGAAGCTCCCGATAGCAAAAGATAAGCCGCTGCGGCGACGGCGCCCACTACAGCCGCAAATTTCCTAACGTCATAAGCGCGGCTAAGCGGCACGATGAGCGCTAAAAGAAACGTCATCACGCCATAAACACTCCCGGCCAACAGCCCCATATGAAGGCCCGATATGGCCAAAATATGCGCCAGCCCGGCTGCACGCAATGCCTCTGTATGCGGCTCTGGGATATATGTCCGTACACCTGTTAATAGGGCGACTTGCAAGCCTGCCGTCTGCTCCGGTGCTTTATCTAAAATGCGGTCAACTAAGCTATATCGAAATGTTACAAATTTTCGGGTGAGACTTTCTCGCCAGTTTTGCGGCGCATATGGCGCAAATGCGGGTTTAGATACAGCAAAACCATGAGCGCTTATTTTGTCAAAATATGCCCGGCGCGCACTGTCATAGCCGTTATGAATAGCGGGCAATGACGGCGGAGAAAGTATCGCGCGGAGCGTAATATTATCGCCACCTGTAAACTCTTGCGTATGAACTTTCACCCGAATGCGTTCAGGCGTGAAATTTGACCTTCGTCCCTCAATGTCCCGCACACGTATTCGCCAACGTGTGCCTGTGCCGGATTTCTCTACCGCTTCAATCCAGCCCGTCACCTCATAATAGCCTTCTGGCAAGAATTGCGTCGATACGGCTTCGCTGTGCCATGTCGCCCTGCCTAGTCCCAAAAGAACAAACAATAGATAGGTCATGATAGCGACGCCATGATAGATATTTTTACGGGCAAATGCCGCATATATCACAAGCAAAGCACACGTTATAACGCAGAGCGGCATCAAACCCGGTTCAAACGGAAGCGCGAAATAGATACCCGTGCCCGCCATGAATACCGCCACATTCCATTCAACGGTGAGCGGATAGGCATATTTCGGTTTGGCCTCGAAATGCCCTATGGACGCGGGCAAAAACTTCCATGTTTGCGGCGTCTTATTATGGTTTTTACTGTTAATTCGCGCGCCCTTATGAGATATGACGCCTGCACTATAGGGTAAATACGGTCATATGACGAAATCAAAAATTATCACGCGTTTTGCGCCATCCCCGACAGGCTTCCTCCATATTGGCGGCGCACGAACAGCTCTTTTTAATTATTACTTTGCCAAACATATGGGCGGAGAATTTCACCTACGCGTTGAAGATACAGACAAAGCCCGCTCAACCGATGCTGCAACGCAAGCCATTATCGACGGAATGAACTGGCTCGGTCTACATCATGACGGAGAGATTGTTTATCAAAGCCAAAATGCGGATGCTCATATCAAAGCCGCCCATCAGCTTTTGGAAAGCGGGGCAGCCTATAAATGTTATGCAGGCTCAGAAGAGTTAGAGGCACTGCGCGCTGAGCAAACAGACCACGCATTTAGATCGCCCTATAGGGATCAAAAAGAAACGCTAGATAAGCCTTACACAATTCGTTTCCGTGTGCCGGACGGTAAAACTCAAATCACAGACCATGTTCAAGGTGACATCACATGGGACAATAAAGATTTTGATGATCTCGTCCTACTGCGCGCGGATGGCAGCCCCACATATATGCTCGCTGTTGTTGTCGATGATCACAATATGGGCGTCACCCATGTTATTCGCGGCGATGATCACTTGATCAATGCGGGCCGCCAAACTTTGATTTACCAAGCTTTAGGATGGGACGTTCCAGACTGGGCACATGTGCCGCTTATTCACGGGCCAGATGGGAAGAAGCTCTCGAAACGTCATGGCGCACTTGGCGTCGAAGCCTATCGCGATATGGGCTATTTACCCAGCGGCATGAGAAACTACCTTCTAAAGCTCGGCTGGTCGCATGGCGATCAAGAGCTTTTCTTTGATAGTGAAGTCGAGAAAATTTTCACCCTATCGGGCCTGAACAAATCTCCTGCCCGTCTTGATTTTGACAAAATGGATTACATCAACGCGCAGCATATTCAGCGTGAAGAGAATAATGTTTTAGTGACCCAAAGTTCCCCCTTCCTAAAAGAAGCCTATGGCGGAGACCTGCCGCCCGCGAACATGAGCCGGGTTAACGCGGCTATGGATAGCCTCAAAGGGCGGGCGAAGACATTAAAAGAGCTCGCGGAGCAAGCTAAATACCTCATCAATGACCGCCCTTTAGAGTTCACAGGAAAAACTGCGAAAGTTTTTTCTCGGCCAGGCGCTTTAGAGCACCTCCAAGCTTTGACATTTGATTTAAAATCCTTAGAAGAACGCGAATGGACAGCCGATACTGTTCAGACCATCCTCTCCGATTATGCTGCTCATCATGAGATTGGCTTTGGGAAAATTGGTCAGCCGGTTCGCGCCGCCCTGACGGCAGGCGCGCCCTCACCTGACCTCTCCTTGGTTTTGGCTTTGCTTGGCAAAGATGAAACGCTTGGGCGTATAGAAGATGTGTTGAACGGGCGCGAAATATAGTATTGAGATTGATATGGAAAATTTGATTAAAAACACGGGTAACGCCACCCTCACAATTGACGGAAAAAATTACGACCTTCCTATCTATGAAGGTAGTGCCGGCGCGCCGGGCATTGATGTTCGCGCATTGCATAAGCAAACAGGTCACTTCACATTTGACCCGGGCTTCACATCCACCTGTTCAACCGAAAGCCAGATCACATATATTGACGGCGCGGCTGGCAAACTCTTGCACCGTGGTTACCCGATTGAACAACTTGCTGAAAAATCAACATTCCTCGAAGTCGCCTACCTTATGATGAATGGCGAACTTCCTAACAAAGCGCAAAATGATGCCTTTGTGAAAAATATCACACAGCACACAATGCTCCATGATCAAATCGAAAGTTTCTTCCATGGTTTCCGTCGCGACGCGCACCCTATGGCGATGATCTGCGGAACAACCGGCGCTCTTTCTGCCTTTTATCATGACGAAACTGACATTTCTGAAAATGAAGCACGCGATTTGGCAATGCACCGCATTATTGCGAAAATGCCAACGATCGCAGCACGAGCCTATAAATATTCTATCGGCCAACCACATGTGTACCCTGACAATTCATTGTCATATGCTGAAAATTTCTTGAAAATGTGTTTCTCTGTTCCGGCAGAAAAATATCATGTCAGTAAAACAATCGTCGATGCTATGGATAAGATATTTATCCTTCACGCTGATCACGAACAAAATGCATCAACATCGACAGTTCGTCTTGCGGGTTCTTCGGGCGCCAATCCTTACGCTTGTATCGCGGCTGGCATTGCCTGTCTTTGGGGCCCAAGCCACGGCGGCGCGAACGAAGCTTGCTTGAACATGCTTCACGAAATTGGAACACCAGACCGTATTCCTGAGTTCGTAGCGCGTGCAAAAGATAAATCAG
>JBMYWT010000071.1:0-14479 GCA_049607665.1 Maricaulaceae bacterium | reverse complement strand
TTTGGATCTATATCGACTAACCCAACCTGCCGAAAGCAGACCAGGTATATTTAACGGCTGCGCACTCCCTCAAAAGGGCAAAGAACGCACCACCCTACGCCGTCGTGTTAAACACGGCGTCGTTTTCGACGACATTTGTCGCGAGGAAGCGGATGGTGCGTGTGCCGGGGTTGCCGCCGAACGCTTGGCCCGCTTTGGTCAGGACCATGGCGCAGTTGGTGAAGAACGAGTCGCCATTACAGACATCGTCAATCGCCAGATAGCCTTGGTTGCGCACAGTATTGGCCGAGCGCAAAAACGCGAGCGAACCTGAGCAGGGCGCGAAGGTGATATCGACATAGCGATGCGTGTTGTCTTTGACGTTGACAGAGACACAACCGCCCGTCCCGAATGAAACTTCGTCGGCCTCATTGATCGGGACGATATCGATGATCACGTCTTCGTCTTGGGCCAATCCCGTCAGGACCGTCCCGTTAAAGTCGACCACAAGACAGCTTGGGTCATTTGCTTTGATTTTATCACAAGCCATTTGATTATATTCCTATTGTGTGATGAGGCCGTTATTACAGGCGATATGAACGGGTTGATCGCGGCGCGCTTGCCACTCTACACAAGGCGCGATGCGGTTACTGCGCAGGGCTTGGCCCGCTTGGGCGGGGGTTGGGATCGTCACTTGGTAGCCCAGACCTTCGCTATCGACATTACCGGTATCGCCCGCAACAAGACCGTTAAGCTGGTCAGTACGCAGGATATTCCGCACAGCATTGGCCAGCGTTTGATAGCCTGAAACGGTGGCCAAAAGACCCGAACGCAGCGCGTTACATTGCTCGGCTTTGATGCGCTGATCGACAGAGCAAACATAGTGGCGATTATCGAAAAAGTCGCCCGACGACATAAGGCCCCAAGCGACATTCGTGCCGCCGCAACCATTGATACAGACGAGCGTATTGCCGTGTAAATTCGCATTTTGTTTTAGGCCCGTAGCGCTTGAAAAGCCTGTGAGGGTTTCAAGTTGTGTCGTTGTAATGGCAACAGTGGGCACACCAACAATATCGGCAAAGAATTGCGTATAATTATCGCCATTGCCAAAGTTATGCCCAATGGAAAATGCAAACACGGCCGAGGCGAGCTGGACTGACGCATCATCATGATAGAACCACTGCGTATATTCGTAACCGGCTTGGGTTAGCTGATAACCGATTGATGTCGTGTCAGCCGTATCCAGATGGAGGACATCGTTTACGTCCACGCCGTAAAACATATCATGCGCTTCGGCCCAAGCCGCGATATCGAGCTGCATAGGATCATCGCGCAGCTCTGGCGTCACAAACGCTTTGCAGGCATTACATTCTGATAATTTTGTTAGCGAGGCGGCAATGTCTAGTGCATCGTAATACCCGACCTTGACTTGCACCGGACGCGGCGTTTGGGAAAAGGCGATTAAGACAGCGCTGTAAAGCGGCGTTGCCGGCACAGCAGGGCTTGTGGTTGTTGCAGCCACTGGCCCCGTGCCAGGGAAATCATTGATGAAATCATCAATGTTCGAATAGGTACGCGATAGATCGGCCGGGCCAACGGCTCCGGTCGTTGTGTTGGTTAAAATCATCAAGCAATCATTGCCCGTGATCTCGCCAATATCTTCAAGCTCTACCGTGGACTGGATAATCGTCTCCAGCGGCAAGCAGGTTTTACAGTCGGCCATTATGGCACTCCTCTAGTTATAATTAAGTGGGGGGTATCTCGCCCGCTTGGGGCAAATTAAAAAATTCTAGGAACAAACGTCCGGCAGATCATCAGTTTGTGGCTCAAAGCACGGATCGCAGCTCATGTCGTAAATACACGGCACGCTTCGGCGGATCGTCTCGCAATAAGACAGCGTGAACGTAAGCCCAGCGCGGTCTTCGGTTTGGGTTTTAATCGGCGTGCGCGTCGTCGTCAGCGCGCCAATCTCTCGGACGATAAATCCACTTAGATAGCCGCCTGTGAACTCGCCAAAGGCGCGGGGTGCTTTCAGGGAGGCGCGCAATTCCCGCAGGGCGTCATAGGCCCCGCAGCGATAAGCCGCCAGATTGATCGTCACCGCGTTAAAACAATGTACGACCTCGTTAAAGCATTCGCCCTCTTCATCGGTGATCTGCTCGATCTCTGGCCCGCAGCGGCGGATCTCAACGTCTTCCGCGATCTCCATCGTCACATAGAGGCCTGTTTCAGGCACAGCGCACAAAGAGCCGCTGGTTGTGGCCGTTGGGCGCGGCGCGGTCTCGGACGATTTAATCGCCTCAAGCCCCGTTACGGTTTTCACCCAACCGCGGACGGCTTTGTAGATATCAAATTCGGTCATGAACACGCTTTCCGATTAAGGCCCATATCAACGCAGAGGTCATCAGAGAGCAGTTCTGCGCTCCCCGTTGTGTCGCCCCCCTCTGTGTCCGCGCTGCTTACGCGCCAAAAACGGCCCGCATGAAACAGGATATCCGCGTCGCCAATGTCGTCTTCGCTGCTGGCGTAAACGCTGCCGCGAATACGGTAATTCAGGCTGCCCTCTAGGCGCTCGCCGGAGGCATCTTGAACGGTGCGCGTTTGAACTTCGGAGACAAGCCCGCGCATTTTCATGGCAGATCGCCGCGCACGCACATAGGTCCCGTCCTCGCCCCAATGTCCGCCGCAATCGGCCCGGTAAAGATAAATTGCCTCGGCAAAGCGCATAAAAAATGCGCCCACACCGCCGGCATTGCCGCCAAGTTTCAAAATGGGAGTATCCTATGGATGGAATAGAAAATGTTTTGGAAACGATTCCGTGAGTCAAACAGACCGCATGGAAAAAGAAGAAAAAACCACCATTTAATCCCTCGCTATGTGCATGAAAATTGTCATAGCGAGGGATAATAGTGTGCGGCACAAGGGAAGGCCGCAGTGCTTTACACGAAAAAAGGGGGGCTCGTGGTCAGCTACCGAAGAGGCTGCTCTTCGATGATTCTTATTTAGCAAAAACTTCTTACGGAGTCACTAACAATGAGGAGTTTTATTCAATAAAAACAATATGTTAGACATTTCAACAAGTTGATTGAATTTTCAACTTAATTTGTTGAATTTTCAACTTATACGATTGATAGTTCAGCTATCTGCAAAAAATAATTCAGATGTAGGCATGACGGATTCAAAAAACATAAGATTTCACAGCAACATATAGGGCTTAAATATCACTATAATCAAAATCATGATGTGTGAGATGCGTTTTCACATTTTATTTTGAAGCATATAGATTATTTAGTTATTGAAAGGCCTACATAAAAACGGAGGGCCAAAGCCCCCCGCGCCCTTCGTCAAACACATTAGCGTGTTTAACTTTATTTAAACTTAGGTTTACCCCCACGGGCATCAAACACTTTATAAACATTGTCCGCTTCAGCAATATGTCCAAATCCCATTTCAATTTTCAAATGGGCGCTAAAGTACTCACTTATGTGATTTGATTGCGTGGCACGCGCTTGGCCGTTGTGAGTTTTCTTATATGTCGTAGTACATATTGACGGACCACATTCGCGCACTGGAACAGATTGATATCCACTTTGGAGCGGTCTTCGACCTTCACTATAAGCCTCTCCGCGATCCACATTTTGTACAACAACACGAAACCAATCATAATTGTGCATCAGAGTAGTTTTGGCCGCTTTATAAATGGCTCTGTCAACGACAGCATTACGAGTATCATTAAGATCGCCATCAACAGTAATACTGTGAATACGGGGCGAACCGTTTTCACTATTTCGAGATGCCGCGTAAGTTTTCACGCTTGGCTGAGGCATTACACTCGCATAATGGCTTATGTTATTTGCATATGCAGGCGACGTAAGACAACAAATTAACCCAACAAACAAAAGATGTGTTTTCATTTTTTTCTCCCAAAACTAGAAACGCCAAACAACCATAACTTTAAGAGGTGTCGGTTTATCATTGAGAGGATATAAGCATACTTCGAGTGAAAAGTCCACCTAAAATCTAATTTTATCGTTATATATCAATAACTTAGAAACTTCAACAAGTTCGTTGAAACTGCAATGAAACCGATTGACACTTCAATATTATTAGTTGATATTTCTAATAATGCACACATTGCGTGTATTATTATGTATTCGCATAGCTGAATTCAGACATTTAACAAATTGATAATGAAATCAACGCATTTATGTTGCAGATTGTTTGAGGTTCTCGAATGTCAGTTATTTTTAAAAGGCAAAGACTATGAATGCCCCAAGTTCAATTGAAAGTCTTGCGACACAAACAAACGGCACTCTCAATTTCGATCCTGTTGATTTTACAGATACAACATTTCAAAATTACGCTGAAAAAATTGCAACCGATTACACAGATATTATAAAAGCCAAGGTTTTGCCAAAGCTTGGAGATATTGGCGACATTAAATTTAGAGAACTTCGCGTTCTAATCAGTATTTACTTCTTCGCCTTACCTATCACACCCGCACATCTTGCCGAAATTTTACGTTACGATCCCGCTACGGTTTCTCGTGCCGTTCGTCGATTAGAAAAAGCGGGCAAACTCAGCAGACAAGATAATGGGAAAGACAAACGCAGCATACAACTTCGGTTAACGGATGAAGGCAAAGCGCTCGCTATGCATTACACGAACACCGTTCAAAACGAATTTAAAACTCTCGAAGCAGATCTCGTTTATGGCCTAAGCCCAGAAGAAAAAACAGCCTTTATGACCGTCATGGTCAAAATCAGTCGCCGCGCCGAAATGATGAAAACGATTGGGAATGTTTAGAAATCGGTAAGAGCCCCCATTAACACAACCTAAAGATCAAACCCGCATGATGCTTCTGAAAATTGGAGGTTATTATGACGGCTCTTACGCTTAATTCAGATCACCTGCGTGGTGATATGTTTAATTTCACGCCGCTGAAAACTTTATGGGCAAGCTTTGCCCGTCCCCAAGACTATTACGCTGCGGCGCAAACACCTGATTGGAAAAGTTCGTTCACGCCTGCCGCGCGATTGTTCATCGCCCTCACCGCTATTATAACAACCCTTGGTTTGCTCAAGATCTTTCAAATAGAAACCTATTTTCACGGCGGCGTATATGTTGGAAACTTTAGCGGCGAAACCAGATTTGAACCTAGCCTCATCAGCTCTATGGACAGTCTATTTTCAACCGCAAAATTCTCCATCTTACTCATGTCCGTATCTGTCGTCATTAGCACATGTCTTATCGCCGCAATTTTTCCCTTTTGGGGACGCAAGCTAAGTTTCGCTGTGCGCCAGCGTTTCATATTTATAACAATGATACCAAGCTTACTTTTATCCGTAGCCCTATTTTTGTTCCTATTCCAAAGCTCCCCCACACCCGCAGATATGCCCAAAATTGCTTTGGCCATGGCGCCACTACCACTTATTTTTTGCGGCGTGACAGCCTATCGCGGAGCATTTAAAAACATGCCTGCCCATAGCCGTCTATGGCGCTCCGCTGTGCTCGCCTCAATGATATATGGCTGCACGATTTTGTTTCCGCTTATAACCAGCGCTATCACCGGACAGGTCACGGGTTATACCGTCTAGGAAGCGTCTATTTTTGGCGTTGCCTCATCGACTTTAGCGCCAGCATCTTTTAGAATATCTTTAGCCGTATCCTTCCCGCTCGATTTTTTACCCGTCTTTTTTGGGCCCTTTTTCACGCGCATCTTCCCGAGTGCGGCTTTGCCTTGCGGCGTTGCCATCAGGGCCTGTTCATAGGCGCGGGGGAGATCAAATTTCCCCTCGGGGATTTCAATGCGTACTTTGCGTCCGCTCGGCATGGTGACTTTCACAGGCATAGCGCGCCCGCTTTTGTTTTCAAAATCGCTCATTAGGCTCTCCGTAGTTTCATAGATTTAGCAGGGCGTTTAACAAAGCAGCTTATCAATGGCCGTACCGCTGCAAAGCGGTCCGCGCTAAGCGTCATGGCTCCATCGCTTGTTTCCATTTCGCGAATATGCGCGCCGCCATTTGCGAATTTCACATTATAATTGCCCGTCGACATGCTCTCTATGGCGGCGTCGATTTCATTGCTAAAGGCCGCGATTTCCCCGGAGAGTAATTGATGGGCCAGAATAATATTCGCCTCAACGATTTCGCGCGGCACAGTGCAGCACTTCACAAATTGCCCATCACAGCCGAGCATTTGCGCGCGCGGCCATGCCAGATATTGCGTCTTTGATACACGGCACCCGCGCCAGTTAATTTGAGTGGTAAGCAGATAAGCCGCCGTACGCAGAGCCCGTTCCAGACGATCCTCATCCGGCTCTTCCATATGGCGGCCCTTGGTCATGCGATAAATAAATTGCATGTCCATAAAGCCGTGATAGTCAGTCACGCTCGCAAAGCTGCTCGCATTGCTTATGCCCTCACCGCGTTCAACAATCAGCCCCATAATTAACAGCCCCGATAGGTGACCACGAAAGACACGTCGATAGGGTTGCCGTCATCATCTACGTCGCAATAGCTCTCGGCGCGAAACCCTGCGATTTCGGCCAGAGAGTTAAGCGGGATCGTGCAACCCATATTGGCGTAAATCGCGGGCGCGCCAGATGGCGGTGTGCCGTTGAGCATATATTGCAGCGTAGAGGTCGTGAAGATTTCCGCAGACACGGTTCCGGGCGGCGGGCTAAGCGCCGCGAGACCGGATGTACAGATCGTTTCTTGGCCGAGGAATTTATCGCAAACAATCGCCGAACAGCCCTGATCGCACCCTTTCGCGCCGCAGCCACAATCCGGCCCGCATATATTCGCGCCGCAGCCATTTGTGATACGCACTTTAAAGCAATCAGATAATCGGCGGCAATCGGACATATCCGCCGTAACGCGGATCGCATAGCGGCTGCCTGGCGTGGCGTTGGTTGCGTCGACAATAATCACTGCCGTACAATCGTCATAGGATTTCACATCCGCCGTAACCGCGCCGCTGCCCATAACGTCGGTTTCGACGCTAACTGTCGGTTCCGCCGTGATCGTGATGGTCTCGTCACAAGGTACGCAGCCTCCCCCGCCGCCACCAAAAGAGGGGCCGGAGCAAAAATTAACATCGACAAGCTGTATCTCGCCCGCCTTAATATCAAAAACCGGCGTACAAGAACTACGCCCATAGTGAACCACATAACCGCAGCCTTGAGGACTGCTAGAAAGTCTAATCATCATAAATCCTATTGGGAGGAGGCCCACTTTGTGGCGGGCAAAATTTGGGGGTCAGTGCGTGTTGAGGCGCATGCCGCTTCTGGACCCCAAATCAAGTTTGGGATGAGCGGGTGTTTATAGATACACGTCATCCTCGGGTTTATCCCGGGGGTCCATGGAACTAAGATTTGGAGTAAGTCGTCAGTGAGTTACCAAGGCGCAAGACTACGCCATACACCCTAGCCACACAGGCGAGAATGACGGAGTTTAATGCCTCAACAATCCTTCGAGACACAAAGCTAACGCTTTGCCCTCAGGATGAGGTTTAAAGTTGCGAGGCAGCCCTCATCCTGAGGCGCAGCTTTAGCTGCGGGACTCGAAGGATCAGGGCGGATGGTCAGCACAATTTTACATTCCGCTCATTCCCCAAAATATGAGGGGAAGGCTGAAATCTTCTTACCACAAGCTTCATGAGATCCCAGAACAAGTCTGGGATGAGCGGGGTGTTAGAGTGGCACTAAGCCGCTATTCAGCGTCCAGCGTACCCTCAAGTGCGAGCGCCTGAAAACTATCGTGCAGAGCTGGATCGGCAGCAGCGAAATATTGGAGCATTAATATGCCAAAGGCGTCATTGGGTTTATCCACCCAAAACTTTGTTTTCGCCATGCCGCCCCAGCCAAATTGACCGACGCTGCGGCCATTTTTGGCTTGTAGCTCTGGCGTGGTATCTGTGACGATACTACCGCCATAGCCAAAGCTTACGCCCGTTTCGCCGCCCAGCCACGGCATCATGAATGCGTCGTCGGCATCCATACGGTCGGACATCATCATGGCCACAGTGGCTTCATCGAGGACGCGTTTGCCGTCGTAAATTCCGCCGTCCAAAAGCATTTGCGCGAACTTTGCGTAATCGCCAAGCGTAGAGACAAGGCCGCCGCCGCCCGATTGATAGGCATTATCGGTTAGATATTGACTCTCTTGACTGTTATCTTGAACGACAAAACTGCCGTCTTCCATCATCGCATAATTGCTAGAGAAGCGCGCCTTTTGATCGGGACGTACAGAGAATGCCGTCTCGTTCATACCGAGCGGGTCGAAAATACGTTCATCCATAATCTCGCTAAGGCGCTGCCCTGTGACGACTTCGGCAATACGGCCCAGCACGTCAATCGAGTAGGAATAATACCAACCGTCGCCCGGCTGCGCCAATAAGGGCAGCTTCCCGAGCTTGGTCATTTTAACGGATAAATCTTCAGTCGGGTTAAATAACCCAGCCTTTTCATACAATGCTTCTACTGGATTAACAGGACCAAAAATTCCGTAACCCATTCCCGCACGGTGAAGAAGAAGATCTTCAATCGTCATTGGTTTGGCTTGAGGTAAAAAACCAAAATGACCATCTGGATTAAGTTTCGCGATGGACATATCCGCAAGCTCTGGGATATATTTGGAGGCAGGATCGGAGAGGCTTAATTTGCCCTCTTCCACTAAATCCATAATGACTGCCGCCGTGATCGGCTTGGTCATGGAATAGATACGAAACACTGTATCCATAGCGACAGGCACGCCGCGTTCGCGATCTGCCATGCCGAAGGTGCCTGTATAAACGGTCTGGCCTTCGTCAAAGATAAGCGCGGAAACACCTAGCACTTCGCCATTTTCAACCGCACCGCTTAGGAGCGTATCCATGGCGGCTTTATCAAAAGTTGGAGCCTCGATTATGGGGGCATCATCACCGCCGCAGGCTGCGAGAAAGAAAGCAGAAGAGAGAAGTAAACGTTTCATGGTGTGGCCCCTTATAAGCTGGGCGCACTATTGAGTTTTTTGCATATGATTGCAAGTTAGCCTCCATCCTGAGGCCCACGCAGTAGCGGGACTCGAAGGGTCAGGGCGAAAGGCGTGCGTGTTTGGAACTAATGATTCCGCACAGCCACGCGCCATATACGAAAGCTGGTTACAATCGGCCAGATAGCTGAGAGCGCGAGCGTCTTACTATTGCTGCGCTCTGGGCCGCTCGCTTGTTTGAATTCCAAATAACGGTCGGCTGTTCCGAGGAGATAGAGAGCGAGAGCAAAATAGATCATAGGGGTTTTCCCATTTTATCGGCGCGAACACATTTCGACAGCACATCATAAGCCAAATCGGTTTTCAAATCTTCTATATGCTCAGCGCGGCGAATTTGGCAACGGACTTCGGAAATTTGCGGCCCGACCGTTTCGGTAATATGGCTAAATCCGTTTTGATGCCTTTGCCCGATTTTATAATCGAACACGGCTGTCCAATAGATTTGCGTTTCTCCAACGTCATTGGCTCTCTCACTGGCCCGTTCGACCGCCGCGTCATCTGGCGCAATAGCAGGGGTCTCCGGCAAGTGTCGGTCCCCTTGTCCGCACCCGCCCAATAAGGCGAGCGCCACAGCGGCCGCAATCAACCGCGCGCTCATTGCTCGTCCAATTTGGCTTCGATACGCGCGAGCGTCTTGGCGTTATTATCAACCTTATACGTCAACACATCGAGACCATCTGTATCGTGACGCATTTGCGCGATAGACTCAATATTGGTTTTAACCGCAACCGTATTGGCATCAACGCGTGTTTTTATCGTCGCATAGCCAGCAATAACTGTAAAAATTATCATTACGATTTGGATAATATTTCCGAGCGTTATTTTTTTCTCAAAGACATATCCGCTCATCATATCCCCTTCTCAGGAAGGTTTTTTTCGTCAAACACCGCTTGGTAAAGTTTTTCAACCATGGCTTTTTCACGTAGACCTTTGACATTTACATCAATCGACTTGGCGAATTTACGCATTTCAATGACAGTGTATTTTTTGGCAAAGTCCGTCCGCGAAAGCCTGCGAATATCCGCCATCATGACCGGCTCTGTGATAATAGGCATGCCATCACCACCAATTGGCGTGATTTCTTTTTCGCCAAAGTGGTCAACAATATCGCCAACTGTGTCGAGTGCCGCCATCATATCCTCATCCGTAAAGACAGACTTGGCAGAGAGCGCACTGAGTTTTGATAGTAATTTTTCCATAGATTTAAATCAGGCTGTTTTGCCCATATCCTCGGTAAGTGTTCGTATTGTTCGCGCTTAATGTTTGCGTAAAATTCCCAGTCGTCGTTATACCCTGCGTGTTAAAACTCGTCGTAACATTGCTACGCGCACTCATATCATTCGCGTAATGCATACCGCCATTCACAGTGAAGGTAGATTGGGAATTAAACGAAGAATAATAAACGCGTGTCGCTGCATTTAATGTCAATGTGGATCGGTTTTGAACTTGGCTGCCCGCAATAATCGAGAGGCCCGCACCATTATTTATTGTGACAAAACCATAATTAGAAACGTCGCAATAATAATAACGTCCATCGCCATCATATTGTCTTATATATCCAAGAGCTTTGACTGTGGTATAATAGAACCAATGCCGCGTACCGCCATAATAGTAAATACGCGCAGCACTACTAAAGTTAGAATAATAAGATCGAACATCGGCTTGGTTTTCAACATACCAATAGGCTTCGGATGTTTGGTTATGATAATAAAGCGTTAGGGTATTTACCCCATTTGCATAGAGACGCGCGCGACTATGTATAACCGTATTTTGTATTGCCACATTCCCTGCGTTCACAAGAGCAATAATGGCCCCGTTGGATATATTTGAATCATAAATATATCCGCTCGCTCCGGTTAAGGTAACTGAGGCATTACTCTCGAATCGAGAGTTACGTATACGAAAGGCCGTGTTGCAATCTACTGTGACCACAGCATTGTCCACCACCACGCCTTGCCAGCCTGTATTGCCCCAAGGGAAACGGTCAACTTCATTGCCCGCTTGGCCGCTCGCACGATTGCCGCGATTATCTTCAAGCGAGATAATGCGGTGCGTATCAATGTCATAAAGTCCGCGCCAGCTCTGGTTATCAAAGCTTGTTTGCACATTGGCGCTCATGGAAAGGCCATTTGCGCTTGTCGCCATCATGGTAATTGTGGCGACATTACCGCTTAGGCAACCGCGCGAATAATCCGTTATAGAATAAGGACATCCGGGCATTAGTTGACCTGAATTACGCAAAGAAATAAGCGCGCCGCGCGTCATAGGCGCAGGGCAAGCCATCCCGCCCGCTGGGATCATCACCCAGAGACCTGTTTCTGCGTCAAACTTCCAAAGCTCTAAAACCGTGCCAGAGGCCGTGCCGTCACTGGTGACGATATGGCTGGCATTGTCGCCAAAATCCGTGCCCGTAGGCACGGCGGGTCCAAAGTAAAGGGCGGCATCGCCCTGCATTGCATGTGATGCTGCCATGGGCTTATCCTTCGGTTATGGGCTGCAAGCCCGTCCATTGCCATGTCCCGCCCGAGAGCGTGATCGCTGGCAAAAGGCCGCGCATACCGGGCAGCTCTGTCGCGCTATAAGACATCACGTCTGCGCGTCGTCCGCTGCCCATTTGAAAGCCACCGTCAATCAATGTCACGCCAGAGAGGTTATTAATCGTAACCGTCTTTAGGCCCGCTGGCACATTTGTGTTTTGGCCATTAATGAGGACATGGGTTTGATCCGTCGGCGTAATCGCGCATGGCAAAACTTGTACGACGCCTTCAATTTTGGCTACGCTATCAACATTGGCAGCAACATCATTGCCGTTACAATCCTTAACCGTAACAGCTTGTTTGCCGCAGGACGTCGTCGTCACAATCGGTGAACCAATAGCCGTTGCAGGCTGTGCGGCACCGTTTTTAATAACCACTTCATAGGTTTGAATTTCGATAAATCCACCAACACAATTTTCTACAGTGAAAATATCTGAACTCTCAGGAACTGGCTCAGAACAATCTACGCCGCTGTCGATTTGGCTGCGGGCGGTTTCAACGCCGTCGGTAAAGGTGACGATTTCATAGACCCAAGTGTCGGTCGCAGGCGAGCATAAATAGCCCGTCTTCTCAACATCGATTTGAGGCACGTCACTGCCTTTGATAATAACCTCAAGCGGCGCGCCGGGGCATGAAGCCACAGGCAGCGGGCTTGAACAATCATTGGAAATAACCGCCTCTTGCGAAGCCGCCTCGCATGGCGGCCCGCCAACAGCGCGGTATACAGGCGGCAAATCAGAAGAAGCCACAGCCGCGCCGCCCGGCGGCGTAACAGGATAAACAGGGCGTTTCGCCATAATGAATCTCTTTGGTAAAATTTGGGGGTGGTGGTGGGTGGCCTCACCGATCCTTCGAGTCCCGATGCTAACGCATCGCCTCAGGATGAGGAGAAAGGGAGGGTGAGGTTAATGCCATGATTAGCCCTCATCCTGAGGCGCTACGCAGTAGCGGGACTCGAAGGACGCAGGGCGAAGGCATAAACCAATGTCGCATTCCCACACTACCGCTCATCCCAGCGAAAGCTGGGATCCAGTTCACATTTGAAATCTGGATCCCAAATCAAGTTTGGGATGAGCGGAAGTGAAGGAAATAGGATGAGGCTAAATCGCCACCAAAAGAGCGTAGCAAAGCGCCCGCGAAGGTCGCAGGCCGCTTTGCTCTCTAGGTTAACTTAGGTGCGGGCGCGAGCTTACGCGCAGCCCGCCGTCACAAAGCCAAGGCCGAAGTTCTCGGCGGGGACTGTGATGTCCCACTTGCTTGGATCGAACAGATCTCCATTGCTGACGAACATGTCATTGGCCGTGCTCGGCTGGCAATCAAAGACCGTGCCGCGCGGACGCATGACATAAAGGCGGCGGTAGTAAATGCTCTCCGCGCCTGAACAATTATTGGCTTGTGGATTACGGAAGCGCTCGAACGGCGTGCGGATTGTGCCTTCGCCATATTCAAATGCGCCGTTTTTAAAGAAGATAGACACATAGTTGCCTGCCGCGTCTTTCAGGTACATATCGCCGACAGATTTCGGCACAGAAATAATGCGCGTGCCTTCGGACGTTCTGAAGATTGACGGGCCGCCATCGGTGCTACAAATGCACTCAATCGCGCGGCGTTTCTTGGCCTTAAGCACGACATCTTTATGCATCAAAACGCCGTCCCATTCGCCGCAATCCGTCATGGCATTGGCGTCAATAAAGGCGCAATCATCCAGACAATCTGTGCCCAGATCCATGTTGAGATCGACATAAGGTGAGGACGGGCCAGCGGCCAAAATTGATTGTTGGATAGCTACGGCAGAGCCGAGCAATTTACCGACCATCTGACCGATGAAATACGGACCAACTAATTCGTTTTGGATGATATCAAGCGGGCTTTGACCTTCGGAATTCAGACACGTCGCCTCGCAATCATTCATGCCCCAGCATTTAATATCGGCGAGCTTAAACAGCTGCTCTTGGCCCATATCAATGCCTTCGCAATCACAGCCAACTTCGGCCCCGACAGGCACATTACAAGACAATGTCGTCGCGTCGCCCCAGCTCGGCGGCATGTAAAATTTGACCGTTTCTTTGAACGCACAACCGCGCGCAAAACGAGACGCCCGCTCCGACGTCCCGACAATGCCAGACCCCCAAACTGTCGTCTCGGCGACCTCACGGCAAGCATGAATATAATCTGTGTTAACCGCACACAGCTCAGCGGCGTTCTCATTACAAAGAACGTTATTAATAGCATCAGCCATTAGATTACCTCGTTAGGATGGGCCGCAATGCGGCAGGAAATGAAACGCCCGCATTGGATGGGGGCGTGTGGAATTTTGTGAATGGCGCACGGACGTGACCGTCCTTCGAGACGGCGCTACGCACCTCCTCAGGATGAGGAATATTTTGTGAGTTGTTTTAATAAATCAAATTAGTCCTCATCCTGAGGCGTGACGAAGTCACGGGACTCGAAGGACGCGGACGGTTGGAATGCACGGATGGAAAAATCCTAAGCCTTCCCCCGCTTAGACAACACAGGCAAAGCCTCCCACTCATTCCGAATGAGAGCCTCTTTCTTTTTACGGCTCCAACCCTTGACTTGCCGCTCAAAGGCAATCGCGTCATCAGCATTGATAAAGGTCTCAGCCCAGACCAAAGTCACAGGTCGGCGTTTGGCGGTATAGGCTTTGGGATCAACGGCCAGATTATGCTCGCTAAGACGCGTTTCGATTTCCTCTCCGCGATAAGAGCCCGTGTAATAACTCCCGTCAGAACACCGCAGAATATAAACCCAGATTGGCCGCATGGCAGCACGCTATCACCGATCCTTCGAGACGCCAATCTACGATTGGCTCCTCAGGATGAGGAATATGTTGTGAGTTGTTTAATAAATCAGGTTAGCCCTCATCCTGAGGAGGCGCACAGCGCCGTCTCGAAGGACGCAGGGCGGGTG
>JBMYWT010000070.1:0-14687 GCA_049607665.1 Maricaulaceae bacterium | reverse complement strand
CTTGATAAGCCCATTACAGCCGCCGAAGCGGGGTTGAAGGGTTTTCTGTTTGATTGCCAAATGTGCGGGGATTGCGCGCTCTCCAAAACGGGGATGAGCTGCCCGATGAACTGCCCTAAAACGTTGCGCAATGGCCCGTGCGGCGGCGTACGCGCCAATGGTATGTGCGAAGTGAAGCCCGAAATGAAATGCGTTTGGGTGCAAGCTTGGGACGGCGCGTCGCGTATGAAAGGCGGCGATAAAATCAAAGAGAATGAATTCGCCGTCGATCACCGTAACAAAGGCACCTCGACTTGGCTAAAACTCGCGCGCGAAGAGGCAGAAACCGATGCTTGAGGACAGTCATGACGTCGAACGCCTCGGCACCAATCCGGGCGACCCATTGCCTATGCTGGACGGACATGTCTCCCATGGCCGTTTTGAACGTGTTCTGCGCGCGGGACATTTTGCGGTTACAACCGAAATTGCGCCGCCTGATTCTGCCGATCCCGGCGAAGTTTTAACGCGGGCCAATTTATTTGATGGCTATGTCGACGCAATTAACGCCACCGATGGATCTGGCGCGCATTGCCATATGTCGAGCCTAGCCGTTTGCGCGATCCTAACGCGCGTTGGTTATTCGCCGATTTTGCAAATCTCTTGCCGCGATAGAAACCGAATTTCAATCCAAGGCGATACGCTTGGCGCGGCGGCGCTCGGCGTGTGTAATGCGCTGACATTATCAGGCGATGACGTAGGCGCAGGGGATCACCCTGAGGCCAAACCTGTCTTTGATTTGGACAGTGTTTCGCTGACGAAAACTCTGCGTGTGTTGCGCGACGAATCCCGTTTTCTAAGTGGGCGTAAACTGGACCTCGCGCCTAAGCTTTTTATCGGATCATCAATCAACCCCTTTGTGCCGCCGATTGAAAACCGCGTTGATCAACTCGCGAAGAAAATTAATGCCGGTGCAGAATTTATTCAGTCACAATATTGCTTTGATATTCCCATGCTTAAATCCTTCATGAAGCGCGCCGTGGATATGGGCTTGACGGAGAAAAGCTATCTGATCATTGGCGCGGGTATTTTGCCGTCAGCGCGCACTGCCAAATGGATGCGCGAAAATGTGCCGGGTGTCCACATCCCAGATCATATTATCAAGCGCCTAAGTGATGCCAAAAAGCCTCAAAGAGAAGGCCGTGATATCTGCGTGGAATTGATGCAAGAGATCAAAGAAATCCCCGGCGTTTCGGGCGTGCATGTTATGGCCTACCGCCAAGAAAAATGGGTGGGTGACGTCGTGAAACGCTCCGGCGTTTTGGACGGGCGTAAGCCGTGGTCACCAGAATTATCTGATATGGCCATAGACGCCTAGAGCAAAAATAGAGTACGGCGCGGGGATAGCCTGCGCGAATAAAGGAGAGTGATATGGCAAGACGAGCAAGAGGAGGCCGCGCCGCGCGCGCCGCAGCAAATGCCGCCGCCGTTCCAACGCGCGAGCCCTATATTAAGCGTAATATTCCGACCTATTCGGTTCTAAATGACACAGATCTCGCACAGCTAGAATATAATGCCGATACGATCCTCGAAGAAATTGGATTGGACATTCAAGACGACCCAGAGTCGGTTGATTATTTCGTCAAAGCGGGCGCTACCGCCGATGGCGACCGCGTACGTTTCCCGCGCGGTATGTGCCGCGAAATCGTGCAAGCCACAGCGCCAAGCGAGTTTACACAGCACGCCCGTAACCCGGAAAACAACGTTCAAATTGGCGGTAATAATACCGTGCTTGTTCCGGCCTATGGCCCGCCCTTTGTGTACTCAAAAGAGGGTGGTCGTCGTTATGCGAATATCGAAGATTTTCGTAATTTCGTAAAGCTCGCCTATATGTCGCCTAACTTGCACCATAGCGGCGGTACGGTATGCGAACCTGTTGATTTGCCCGTGAATAAACGTCACTTTGATATGAACTACAGCCATATCAAATATTCGGATAAAGCCTTTATGGGCTCTGTGACGCAGCCTGAGCGCGCGCTTGATACGGTCGATATGGTCAAGATCGTATTTGGGGATGATTTCGTCGAAGAAAATTGTGTCTTGGTCAACTTGATCAATGCCAATTCGCCCCTGACTTGGGATCGCGTTATGCTCGGCGCCCTTAAAAATTATGCCCGTCACGGTCAAGCGGCAATGCCTAGCCCCTTTGTGGTCTCTGGCGCGATGTCGCCCGTGACGGCCGCTGGTGTTGCGGCGCAAAGCTTGGCCGAAGGTCTTGCGGGTATGGCTCTAACGCAGCTCGTACGTCCCGGCGCGCCTGTGATTTACGGCAACTTCGTAACGTCCATGTCTATGCAAAGCGGCGCGCCGACATTCGGTACGCCCGAAGCCTCTTTGATTATTAACATGAGCGCCGCTTTGGCGCGCCGTCTTGGGGTGCCATTCCGCTCTGCGGGCGGTTTTAACGCTTCAAAAATTCCTGATGCGCAGGCAGGCTATGAAGCGGCGAATTCACTGCAAACGGGTTTGATGGCTGGCGTGAACTTCATGCTTCATACGGCAGGTTGGCTCGAAGGTGGCCTCGCCATGGGCTATGAAAAATTCATCATGGATGCCGATCAGGCGGGAATGATGGCGGTCTTTGCCAAAGGCGTAGATATGTCGGCCAATGGGCAGGCGATGGACGCGATTGCCGAAGTTGGCCCTGGGAAACATTTCCTTGGATGTGAGCATACGCAAAAGAACTTCAAAACAGCTTTCTACCGTTCCAATGTGTCGGATAATAATAGCTATGAGCAATGGGTTGAAGATGGTTCAACAAGCGCCGAAGACCGCGCGGCGCAGGCCTATAAAAACATGCTTGCAGAATATAAAGCGCCCGAGCTTGATCTCGATATTGACGCGCGTCTTTTGAAATATATGGCCGACCGCAAAGCCAGCTTCCCGGATAGCAATATTAGCTAACGACGTTTTCAATAACATGGGTGAGCGCATCATAAAATGCGCTTGCCGAACTGCGTGGCGTGATGAGGTAATAACTTCCGTCGGGCCGCGTCATGATAATCACGCTAATGTGGTGCGCGGTCGTACGCGCCGCAAAATCATCGGCGGCGGTTCGTAAATCAAGCGCAATAAACCGTTCCAACACATCCATCACACGCTCTCCGCTAATGTGCAGACAGGCCCAGCCATCAGATAATAAAACAGGATAAGCGCTCTCGCCGAATGTGGCGCGCAGAGCTGTGTCTGCGTTCACGTTCTCTTGGCCCAGCATCACAAGATATTTATCTGCCTCAAGCCACATAACAGAGGCATCTTTGGCGTGAGTGATGTGATTGGGCTTAGGCGTTTCGGCTTTAAATGTCTTCTTGAAGGTTTTTGCAAAGGCGTCTTCATGCCCCTGCGAAACCGCCAACGACACAAGTTCATAACCTGTGTTTTCAGCTAAGGAAATACCCTGCCATTCCTGCGAGAAACCATCCAGCGGGGAAGATACGTAAAGTTTAGACACGGAGACGCGCTCCTTCTGGATCATAAAAATGCGGGCTGACGACTTTGACGTCTACGTGATTATTTCGCATGAAATCCACGGCCTTTAACGTTTCGCCCATACGGTCTTTGCCGCCCTTTAAAAACCCAAGGCCCACATAGCTCTCTAGCATGGGTGACCACGCGACAGAGCTCATATGACCTTCATCATTTTCGGCGATGGGCTTATTATTTGCCGCAATAAAGTGAGCGCCATTGGTGAGGGTGTCTTTGGGGTTAACGGGCATGAAGCCGACCATGGTTTGGCTCGCTTCATGGGTTAAACCGTCGCGCGTTGATAGCACTTTACCGATGCAATCTTTCTTTTTGGCGACGAAACCTCCAAGCCCAAGAGCCATCGCTGTCGTTTGCCCATTAAGCTCATTGCCTGCGGCATGGCCCTTTTCAATGCGCATAACGCCGAGCGCTTCTGTGCCATACATGACGACATCAAATTCTTTGCCCGCCTCCATCATAGCGCGGATGAGTGCGTCGCCATATCGAGTGGGGACGGAGATTTCAAAAGCAAGCTCGCCAGAGAAGGACAGCCGGAAAAGCCGCGCGCGCGTGCCGCCGCATACGCTCATCTCTCCGCAGGCCATATAGGGAAAAGCCTCATTGGAAATATCAAATTCTGGATCTATGATTTTTTGTAAAAGCTTACGCGCGTTTGGCCCCGCGACAGAAAACTGCGCCCACTGATCCGTGGTCGATATCAAATGTACGTCCATATCCGGATAGAGACATTGTCGTGCAAATTCCAAATGTTGAAAAACGGGACCCGCTTTGGCCGTCGTAGTTGTCGTAACAAAATGCGTCTCGGAGAGGCGCGCCGTTGTGCCGTCATCCATAGCAATGCCATCTTCACGGAGCATAAGACCATAACGGCATTTGCCGACTTTAAGCGTGCTGAATGTATTGACGTAAACCTTATTAAGGAACTTGCCCGCATCGCGGCCTTGGACGTCGATCTTTCCAAGTGTTGTCACATCGCAAATACCAACGGAGCCGCGTGTCATTAGAACTTCACGGTCGACGCTGTCGCGCCATCCTTGTTCGCCACCCCGGGCAAACCATTGTGCGCGTTTCCAGTAACCCGTTTCTACAAATTCTGCGCCCGTTTCAGAGGCATATTTATGCGACGGCGTCAGGCGCGTAGGCTTGAAGTGCTGTCCCTTATGCGCGCCTGCAAAGGCCCCCATAGACACGGGCGTATAAGGCGGACGGAAAATTGTTGTTCCTGTTTGCGGGATCGTTTGCCCAACAGCATCCGCCAGAACGGCAAGGCCAATAACGTTGGATGTTTTCCCCTGGTCAGTGGCCATGCCTAGCGTTGTATAGCGTTTTACATGCTCAACTGATGAAAAGCCTTCTTGATGGGCGAGAGTGATATCTTTGGCGGTGACGTCATTTTGAACATCCACCCAAGCGCGTTTCGCGCCTTTGACATGCCAGAACGGCTTGATGTTGATAGGGGCGTCTTCGGCTTTAGGGAGAGGAGCTGCTTTCACGCTGAGTTTCTGACTGACCGCATTAGCATCAGCGAACGCCCCATGCGTAGAAAACGTACCTTTGGCTGCGCCGATAACGCTCATTTGTGAAGGCAGCTTTTCCGTGTCAGGTACAAAGCAGGCAAGGCCAACATTCCAGATCGGACGGCCGCGTTTATGACATGTCAGGTGAACATTAGGGTTCCATCCACCAGACACGGCAAGGTGATTGGCTGATATTTTTTCGCCCGTATTTAATGTGATATTCTTAAGTCCCTTACGTCCCGCCGTATTGGTAATGAACTGATCGTTTCGGATATCGATGATATGATCGGTTGGTGTGATCAGGGCTTCGTCGTGATTGGTGAAAAGCGCTGTGTCGCCCAGATCAATTCCAAAACGGTTTTTATAGGTTCGTACCGCGCTTGCGAGCATCACGCCGGGGCGATCATTGTTTTCAAAGGCGATGGGCCGCTCTGTTGCGCCGGCGGCTAAAACTGTGTGACCCGCGTAGATACGCCATAGAATTTGGCGAACACCCGTCGCGCCAATTTTATCGGTTTTAATCTCAAGGCCGCCGTAAATGCCGTGATCAAATTCACCGTAAATTGTAGTGCGAGGCATGAGGCGCACAGTCGGAAGCGCGCGAAGTTCAGCAAGCGTTTCTTGCGCCCACGATAAACCCGTGCCTGAATTAATTTCATAATCCTCTGACAGCAGCCGTCCGCCCATTTGAAAGTCTTCATCGGCGAGGGTAACGCGTTTGCCCGCGCGTCCTAGATTAAGCGCGGTGAGTAATCCTGCGGGGCCAGCGCCGATGATAAGGAAATCGCAATGTAGAAATCCTTTGTCATAAGTGTCAGGATCAGCTTGGCGGGATAAGGTGCCTAGGCCCGCAGCGCGGCGAATGGTCGGTTCGTAGACCTTTTCCCAAAAGCTGCGTGGCCACATAAAGGTTTTATAGTAAAATCCGGCCGACAGAAACGAATGAAAAAGATCATTCACGGCCAGTAGGTCAAAATTGCGCGAGCCCAAAGAATTCTGACTTTTCGCCGTTAGTCCATCGAATAATTTAACCGTTGTGGCGCGCCGATTAGGTTCGCTATGGCCGCCGCTATGTATTTCGACGAGCGCATTGGGTTCTTCGCTGCCTGCGCCCATAATGCCGCGTGGGCGGTGATATTTAAAACTCCGGCCAATGACGCGCACACCGCTTCTTAGCAGCGCTGAGGCGAGCGTGTCGCCTTCATACCCCGTATAGGCTTTGCCGTCGAAAGTGAAATTCAGCGGCTTTGTGTGGTCGATAAGGCTCATGATTGCCTCGCCACATCGCGGGCAAGTTCAACCTTGGTGATATCATGCGTCAGCGTATTGCGCGTGACCACTAGCCACGACCGGTCGCCCTGTTCATGAAACCAAAGCTCTCTGTGCTCCCCAGCAGGATTACTGCGGAGGTATTGATAGGCGTGGAAATCTTCTGCGGCAGTTTCCGATTTCGGATTGGGCCGATTTAGCAAAGCGGCGTCGCCCAGATAGGTGAACTCAGAGGCATCGCGCGGGCCGAGAAGGGGGTGAGGGATAATCATTAGTGCAAATTAGGCTGTGCGCCTTGTCCCTTTTCGTCGATCATATATCCGCGTTTAAAGCGGTCCATGCGGTAGGCTTTGGCGGTATCATGCGGCGTATCCGTCGCAAGCAAATGGGCGAAAGCATAACCGCTTGCGGGCGTGGCTTTAAAGCCGCCATAACACCAACCGCCATTAAAATAGAGGCCATCAATATGCGTCTTATCTATGATGGGCGATCCGTCCATCGACATATCCATAATGCCGCCCCACATGCGCAAAACGCGGGCTTTGCCGACCATCGGCATAAGGCTGACCCCGCCTTCGCAAACGTCCTCAACAACGGGTAGATTGCCGCGCTGAGCGTAAGTGTTGTAGCCGTCTATATCACCGCCAAACACAAGACCACCTTTGTCGGATTGCGAGATATAAAAATGCCCGGCCCCATAGGTGACGACGCCGTCAATCACAGGCTTTAAACCTTCGGTGACAAAGGCTTGGAGAACATGGCTCTCGATGGGGAGGTGCATTTCGGCCATAGACATAACGCGGCCCGAATTCCCTGCGACCGCTACGCCGACTTTTTTGGCGGCGATAGGTCCGCGTGTTGTCTCGACGCCAATGCATTTGCCGTCTTTAATATTAAGGCCTGTGACTTCGCAGTTTTCAATAATATCAACGCCGCGTTTATCCGCCGCATGCGCGTAACCCCAAGCGACCGCATCATGACGGACCGTACCGCCGCGCGGCTGCAACAGGCCGCCGCGAATAGGAAAGCGCGCATCGTCAAAATTTAAAAAAGGATAGAGTTTCCGCACGCCCTCGGCGTCGAGCAATTTCGCGTCCGCCCCATTAAGCGCCATCGCATTCCCGCGCCGTGCATAGGCATCGCGCTGCGGGTCGGAATGATAGAGGTTTAATACGCCGCGCTGGCTGACCATAGCGTTGTAATTGACGTCTTGCTCTAGGCCTTCCCAAAGTTTGAGGGAAAACTCGTAAAAGGCTTCATTCTCATGGAGCATATAATTGGAACGAATGATCGTTGTATTGCGCCCTACATTGCCGCCGCCAATCCAACCCTTTTCCAAAACGGCTATGCGTTTTTGATCAAATTTCGAAGCGAGGTAATGCGCTGTCGCGAGGCCATGTCCGCCGCCGCCAATAATGATGATGTCATATCCGGCTTGCGGCTCGGCTTTGCGCCAGACAGGCTTCCAGCCTTTATGTCCGCTCAAGGCTTCTTTGACTATTCTGAAGGCAGAATATTTCACGTTCACTCACTGGTTATTTGCCTCCAGTGTAGGGAATGCGGCCGCGCCGACAACAAGCGAAGGCGCGAATAAGGATTATTAAGAGCGCCGCATAAGCGCTAGCAATAGTGTTATTAAAACGCCTTATGCTTTGATGGAGATATTATCCCATGCTGTGCGGCCAAAGACCTCTTCGATCATGGGACGGAAATGCTCTAGCGGCAGCGTGTCGTAACCTGGATCGAAAGAGGTTTGATCCCAATCGCGGCAGAATTTCACAGCGGCGTCATAATGCGGACTGTCTTTATATTTCTCGCGCGTCGGGATTAAGGCCCACTTTATCGGCGTAATATTTATATTGGAAAATGCCGTGATGTTGCACCGTCCAGCTACATTCTTCGCGCACATAGGGTTTGATAATCGCCGCGGCGAGGCTGTCGTGATTAAGCGGGGCGAGGTCATCGCCGATATCATGGACGAGGGCGCTAACGATCCAGTCAATATCTGCGCCGCTTCGCTTCGCGCGCGTGGCCGTTTGGAGGCTATGTTCCAAGCGGTCAATTTTATAGCCTGAAAAACTGCTGCGTAAGTTTTCAAGTGCGCTCATGATACGGGCTGGGAGCTGCGCGCAGAACTCGGCCTCATGCTGCGCGAGGAAAGCGTAATCTTCCTCTGTGCCGTCGCTCATTTTCGTAAAAGATACCGTCTTCATGTTATGTCTCTCGCACAGCCCACGTGATTTGATCTCCGCGTTTTAACATACGGTAGAGACTGGCGGGGCCATCATGGTCAATATATCCGCCTTGTAAATGGCGGTGGCCTTGCTTGCCATTAAACGCCGTGCGCCCATGCAAAAGGCGGTAATTATCCATCATCAATAAAAGCCCGGGCTTGAACGGAAAGCTGATTTGAAACTCTGCGCTATTTGACATCTCATGTAGGCGGCGACGTCCGGCGTAAAACACATCCAGCCTTTCTGGCGCAATGGCGGGCACATAATCCAGACGAGAGCTAAGCCGGATATGACGAATATAGCCCCTATGGTCGCGTTCTATGATTGGGCCGTGATGTTCCAAAATAGCAGAAGGGCCTTCATAGCGATATCGCAGGACAACCTCTTCTAACATGCGGGCTTGCTCTGGGGATTCCGTATGGAGCGCCTCCGCGATAGCTATGCCGTCAACCAATGTAGACATGCCGCCCGCGACTTCATTTTTAAGACAGTGCAAAAACTGAATGCCCGGCACAGGTTGGCGGTAGGGGTTATCCGTATGAGAGGCGAGGGCGACATCAGTATAGGCAAGATCAGAAGGATTGGGCTTTGTTTCCACATTGAAAAGCTCGCCAAAATTCGTCTCGCGCATATAGCCAAAACGGCGAGCAATCGTTTTAAGGCTATCCTTTTCCGTTGGCGTATCATTGATAATACAAAAGCCGTGTTGAAAATATGTCTCTAATAGGGCCATTATGTTTTTGGGATCATCCAAATCATGCCAGCTCATTTCGGGGAGGGAATTTAGCGCTCCATTCCATGTGCGGGGGATCGGCATGGCCTCTGAATTGCTTTGCCACCCCAGTTCACGCCGAATGTTATTGAGGTTTATCTGCGCGCTATATCCGTCGCTAAACGTGATGCCGCATTGGTCGTTTGCGTCATCATCAATTGAGGTGATTTTCAAATCTGGCGCAAACTCGGCATGCTCATATAGGCGCTGCTGCGTTAGCGCGTCGAAATCATCTGGCCCGCATGTGCGCTCTCTAATCCAGAGGGGATGTAAGAGATGCGGCTTATTCTGCGCATCAAAAAATGTAATTCCACCACTTGTGGTGTCTAGTTCAACCCGATTTGACCCCATTCTCATGGATGCCTCCCTATAGCCTGACCTTTACAAAAGGTGCCACAGATTGCAGGGTCTTCAAGCAAAAAGAGCAACATAAGAAGATCTGAAATGAATGATAAAGCATCGCAAGGGGCTGCGGCTCACAATCCAAAACTCGTAAAAGCCTTTGGATTTGAAATGCACAACCCGGTCTTCTTCGTAAGCGCGGCGCTTATTCTTCTCTTCTCAATTCTTACGCTGGTCTTCCCCGATGCCGCCAACCAATCGCTGCAAAATGCCAAGGCGTGGACGCTGCGTAAATTTGATTGGTTCTATGCCATCACGCCGATTATTATTCTGGCGCTTTGTATTTGTATCGCCGTCTCGCCGCTCGGTAAAATCAGATTAGGCGGCGAAAATGCCAAGGCCGACTATAGCGTCGGTTCATGGATCGCCATGTTATTCGCGGCAGGCGTCGGTATTGGGTTTATGTTTTACGGCTCCGCAGAACCATTGGGTTATTACACAAATTGGTTCGGAACACCGTTTAACGTAGAGGCCGGAACGCCCGAAGCGCAGCGCCTAGCCTATACGACATCGCTTTTTCACTGGGGATTATTTGCCTGGTCTATCTATGCTATTGTGGGTTTGGCTTTGGCCTTTTTTGCCTTTAACAGAGGTCTCCCGCTGACGATACGTTCGGCCTTTTATCCGATATTTGGCGATAAAATTTGGGGTTGGCCCGGACATATTATTGATATGTTTGCCGTGGTCTCTACGATCTTTGGTCTGGCCTGTACGATTGGTATTGGCGCGACGCAGGCAACCGGCGGCCTTAGCTATATGTTTGGTCTTACCCCAAGCACAGGTCTACAAATTGCGCTGATTTTCGTGATTACATTGGTGGCGATTGGCTCTGTTCTGCGCGGTATGAATGGCGGGATTAAACTGCTGAGCAATATCAATATGACGGGCGCGACATTGCTGCTTGTCTTTGTCATCATCGCGGGTCCAACGGCGACGATCTTTAAATCTATTGGCCAAACCGCTATCCATTCTATCCCCGATAGTATCCGCCTCGCGAATTGGATTGGCCGCCCGGATCAACAGTTCCTCTATGATTGGACGATCTTTTACTGGGCGTGGTGGATCGCTTGGTCACCTTTCGTGGGCATGTTTATCGCGCGTATTTCTAAAGGGCGCACAATTCGCCAATTTATGGGCGGCGTATTAATGGCGCCTTTGGCGATTGGGTTAATCTGGTTTACCGCCTTTGGCGAAACTGCGATTTCACAGTATCAGTCCAAAACGGGTGATCTTGCGGGCGGTATGGGCGATGCTTCGCTTGTGCTTTTCCAAATGCTCGGTAGCTTGCCATTATCTGGCATAACGTCAGGCATAGCTATTATCTTGCTGATTATCTTCATTGTTACATCCGCCGATTTTGGCGCGCTTGTCGTGGATAGCCTGACGTCCGGCGGGCAAACAACGTCGCCTGTGCGGCAACGTGTTTTCTGGGCGGCGATGCTCGGCCTTACAGCAATCGCGCTTTTATATGGCGGCGGAGATGAAGCGCTAAAAGCGCTCCAAGCGGGCACCATCACAGCGGCCCTGCCGTTTACGATTATTGTGCTGCTCTATGGCGTCTGCCTAGTAATCGGTCTTCGAGACGAAGTTAGGCAAAATAAAGGCAATGATGCTTAAAACGAACGCAAGTGATAATATGTACACATACGCCCCTCTTTTGATAACGGGGCGTGTGCAGAAGATACTCTAAATAGCCTTACCCTAACACGCGGTAACCGCGCCCAGCCATGCAACTGCGGACAATGTCTTTGCGCTCATCACGGGCGTCATAGGCTGCGCCAGCGCCGCCAAAAAACCCGCCGATGATTGCGCCTGCTGCAAAATTTCCAACATCATCACCGCTTTCGGTCAGGCCAAGTAAGCCGCCTGCGAGAGCGCCTAAAAAGGCATCGTTTTTCGTCTCGCCATTAATGTAATTGCGCTGTTTAGCGGCGGATTGGCAATCCGATAAATCGGCGCTGTAATTCACGCCTACGGGACCATCAATGATAGGCTTATATTTCGCGCCCACATTGGCACAGGCCGTAAGGGAGAGGGCAGGGAGGATAAGAGAGAGGGCTGAGATGTTGCGCAATGTTGTTGTTCTTGATGACATGATAATCGAAACCTTTCGTTTATGTAAAAGCCTATTGGCTTGCTTAATTTTGCGTCTAGTGATAATTTATATCTGTGTAAACGTATAAAATTATTATAAAACAGTAATATTTATATGTAAAAGGATAATATTGTGATCCATTCGAGTCGAATTTGGCGGTTTTCTGGTCTCTTGCGCTGGTTGGGGCTACTTATGGCAGCCCTCTATGTGGTCATGTTTTTATTGGCATGGGGGCTCGCATTATTAGGCGCAACCGAGCTTGTTTTTGACATTGCAGATATAGAAAGCGAAGCGCCGCTTGCTATGTGGCAGCTCTTATCTTCGGCGATTTGCACGGGCGTTATGATCGGCGCTGTCGCGATGATCGCATGGGCGGCGAACCGATTTTTAAAAGTTACCTATAGGAATGGGTTTTTCATCGAGGGCGCGGCCAAAGCCTGCCTTCGCATGGGGCAGGGCTTGACGCTATTTTGGCTTGGGCTTCTTTTGACGGAAAGTTTTATGCCGTGGATTTTAACGTATAATTTCCCGCCGGCCGAAAAAGCCGGGATTGAATGGTTTGTTTTAGATGCCGGATTCATTGCCTTATTGGCTGGGGTCGTGCTTATCTTGATGGCTCAAGCGATGGACGAAGCCCGCGCCATTGATGCCGATAATAAGCAAATCATCTAGGGCCGCATGATGGGAGAGATTATCGTCACACTCGATATTATGCTGGCACGGCGTAAGGTGAAGTCAAAAGACTTGGCGGCCTATGTGGGCATAACCGAAGCGAATATTTCGCAGCTTAAATCGGGGCGAGTCAAAGGTGTACGGTTCGAGACACTCGCAAAAATATGCGAATATCTTGAATGCAAACCCGGGGATATTTTAGATTTTGAAAGCGCAAATCAAGACGACTAAGCGGAAGTTATATTAACCCAAAACAGGCGATAATTTAGCCAATAACGCGGTAACCACGGCCCGACATGCAATTCCGGACGATATATTTGCGTTCACCATTGGTTTCAAATGCGCCGCTAATGCCGCCAATAGCGCCGCCGATAAGTGCACCTGTCAAGAAATTGTCGCCATCATCACCGCGCTCGAGCAGTCCAAACACGCCGCCTGTCGCTGCGCCTCTAAGCATAGATGTTTGCGTGTCACCATTTATCAATTGGCGCTCAGCGGCGAGGCTTTGGCAATTCTGAAGGTCTGTTTCATATTGTGCCGTAATAGGCGTATCAATTATGGGGCGATAAGAGGCTCCGCTACCTGCGCAGGCGCTGAGCGGAAGTGCAAGACAGCCAATTGTGATGAGCGTAAGGCGCGAATGTGAACCAGAAGTCATAATGTTGATCTATATATTACGTGGCAGAACCAATTCCTGACGATTGCATGCTCACCTATAAATAAATATATTTACGGCGATCTATCTATTATATTAAATAATGGAAGGAAATAAATCGTTAAGCGCAGTTTGCAGTAAGCCGCCGTCTAAACAAAGGTGGCGACGGCCTGAATGCCTTCGGCGACCATCTCTCCGCTCGTATTGTAAAAGCGCATGATTTGCGAACTATAGCCATTGCCCGCCGTGCTCATCCGTGTTTCGACGTGCCACCAACCATCCGCCGTGACGGGATTATCTGTCGTCAGGTTAAGCTGAAAATTGATAGAGCTGGTTGGGCCAGGCTTTGTTAACATCGGCATAGCGCCGGGCGGAAGAATATCTGAAACTGCCAAAAAAGAGGATAAGCCCTCGCGAGACGCGGGATCTTTGTGCCGCGCCCACGCCCGTATGTATCCTTCTTTCGCGCCGCTAATCGGGCGAGAGCCTTCGATCAGGTTCATCTCAAATTGCTGCGCGAACTTGGGGAGAAACGCTAGCGCTTTCGGCGGGATCACAGGCTTGCAGTCTTCGGGATTAGGCGCGTTGGGCGCGTCGACGCTGACCGAGAGGATCGACTCGCGGGAGGTGCCGAAGATGAAATTAGACGCGGCGACAACTTTGTCTTCGGCCGTCGCCATGACTTGCACACTCGTGACGTTCCGCCCACGCCGCAAGACGGTGACAGTGAAGGTCGGGTCGGCCGTGACGGGGCCGACGAAATTCATCATCACACTACGAAGGGGCGGTAGATCTGGGACCGCCGCATAGGCCGCCTCAAGCGCAAGCCCCATCGTTAGCCCGCCGTAAACCGTGCGCCCCTGTTTCCAATTATCCGAAATTTCCGCGCGGTAACCATCCTCAATCGAGGTGAGTGTGTCGCAGACTTTTTTGAAACTCGTAAGGTTTTCCATAGGCGCGTTTTAAATCACGCAGCATGGGATGTATATGCATAAAATTGCATAGGGGATATGTGGTAAGCGGAATTTTACGCCAGTGTCAGTTTTATGCGCTCAACATCAAATTTAAAGTCTTCGGCGTCTACATTTTTGTTCTGCGCTTGCGCCTTTTGAAAGGCGGCATGATCGATTTTGCGCTCTACCCAAGTTTCAAAGCGCCAATCGTTTGGTTGCGCAAGATGTTTTAAAATCTCTGCTTTATGGGTTTCAGTATTCTCCGCAGGCAAATCAAATCCTGCAAAGGTAATGTTCTGAATGACGGCCTTAAAGCGGTGTTTTAAATCTTCGTGGCCAATGTATGTGAGGGCAATTTGACCCTCCCAACTGATATCAAAATTGTCTTTTTTATTGGCGGTAATATTAATGACATGGTTGGCGGCTGTATCATGGCCTAATAGATAAATACCGAAACACATCTCGTCATAATCCATGTTTGGTGCATTGGTTAGCGTGTCCCCGTTAACGTTATCTGCTTCAAACCGTCGGGCTAAATCGGCCCGCTCGAATTGGTTGGTTGGAGTTAAAACAAGGCCCTTATGTCCCCAAAATGT
>JBMYWT010000069.1:3415-14770 GCA_049607665.1 Maricaulaceae bacterium | reverse complement strand
CTCAAATGTGTAGACACCCGATGGCGTGTTTGGATTAACACCAACAACACCCGTGCTTGGATCAAATGTAAGTTCGCTTGGCACGCTTGTTGCAGCAGATAGAGTAACAGCGTTGATATCTACGGACTGACCATTAAGCGTGTCATTATCGATCACATTGGTGACGCTTGGGTTACCTGTCTTACCGTCTACGCCCGTGACTGTGTCATTTGATGCAGACAAAGCTGAGGCTGTGACATTCACAGTCTCAGTTGCTGAGGCACAATTTGACGGGTTTAGAACCTCGCAAATTGTGTAATCTAGTGTGTAAGTTCCGGCAGGTGTGCCTGCGGCTACGCTGATAAATCCAGTTGATGGATTATATGTCAGCTCTGCGTCGGAATTTGTAACCGTGACGACAATATCGTTACAGCTGGCACCCGGAAGGGTATTCCCTTTGGGGCCAGTTGCGACAGTGCCTGAACAATCAAATGGCATCTCATTGAATCTATCTGACGCGAGTAGATGATCCGTTGTGCCGCCAGTTGCTCCATCAATGGAATCAAACCGTTCCACAGAAGCCACTATCTCCGCTGGGAGGACCATGATGGTTTCAATGGCTGATGAACAATTCGTCGGGTTTAGGTTTTCACAAATTTCGTAATTTAGCGAATATGTGCCAGCCGGTGTTCCCGCTGGGGCCGTAATTGTTCCGTTTGCAGCATCATATTGGATCTCAGAATCAATCGAAATTACAGTGATCGTAACCTCATCGCAATCTGCCGAACCTGAAACGTCACGGCCAGGAATGCTTTTTCCAGATGTATTTGTTGATGTCTTTTGGCGGTCGGAAGCGGTTGTGGATGTGCCGCCCGTTGCGGCGCAAGAAAAGTTCCTACCATCCATTGTATCAGATGTTAGGATATGAGGTGATGAGCCACCTTCAAAACCTTTAATCGTCGTCATGCTTTCAGCAACAGCTTCGAGTTCTGCACTCGTGACAGTTATGGAGACCGTTTGCGTAGCGCAATTTGTTGGGTCTGCATTTTCACAAATTTGATAACTAAAGGTGTAAGTTCCAGCTGGTGTGCCCGCTTTAACGCCGACATTGCCTGTGGCCGTGTCGAAAGTTAACGCGCTAGGCAGAGTGGAACCTGGTGCTAATGTTATTGTCACCAATGATGGGTCAATTGGGTCGCTATTTAAAGTATCATTTGAAAGGACATTCGCAACTTTGTTATTATCTACATTGCCACTGATCTTGTTAAGTGTGTCCGCAGAAGCCGTCAGTGTATTTGATGCGACTTTCCCAGTTTTCTGAAACGATTGAGGCGCACCAGATGAATCGAGGTCATCAACATATCTTAATTTGATATTGTCTTTACCGCGTACAGTAAGCTTACCGTCATTATCTGTGCCAGAGCAGCTTGTTGTCGTTGTGCCAACTTTTTTCTTTTTCGTGCCTGTTGTAGCATCTTTTGACATTCCAGTGTCTGAACCTGCTTTGCAAAGCTCAGTTGGCAGGTTAGCCGTGAAGACGCCTTTTGTGCTTGTTTCGAAAAGCGTAACAGTTTCTTTTTCGCCTGTAGTTGTGTTTTCAACTTCGGCCGTAATAGAGCCAAGTCCAATTTTGTCAGAATCTCTGACGGTTAACGTCAGTGCGTCACCCGCTTTCGGGTTTTCCGTTAGCTCTAACGTCGCATCAGAGCCTGTTTCTTTGACTGTTGTGGATTTGAACCGTTCTGTTGTTCCGCCTGTGGAATCAAGCTCATCAACATATTTAACGCGGATGCCCTCGCCGTTTTTTAAAGAGAGCATGCCATCATTGTCTGTACCGGCGCAGTTTGTTGTGGTTGTGCTAGCACTCTTGTTTCGTGTGTTCGTCGAAACGTTTTTAGACATGTCTTGCCGTGAAGCAGTTACACAGAGCTTTGTTGGGAGCTGAGCCGTAAAGACGCCTTTTGTGCTTGTTTCAACCAGTGTGACGATTTCTTTTTCGCCAGTTGTTGTATTTTCAACTTCGGCAGTGACTGAGCCGAGGCCGCTTTTGTCTGCATCTCTAACCGTCAGGGTAAGGGTGTCTCCGACCCGGGGGGTGTCGGTCATATCTAGGGCGGCATTTGAACCCAATGGTTTCGCATTTTTGCTTTTTTGTTGTGCCGCAGCCATGGTGGCAGGCATCATAAAGGCGGCTGCCGATAAGGCAGACACAAGTAAACGCCCACGGAGTCGTCCTGGGCGTTGATTTAATTCGTTTTGATTGTCTCGATGAGTTTTAAATTCGCGCGCAGGCAAATCGGTTAACCGGTTCATCATATATTCTCCCACTTTTTCGCAGGCTTCATGCCCGTGAAAACACCATTAATGCTGCAAAGCGAATTGAATTGAGTCTAATGCTCAGCTTTGCGAACTACGACTTAGGTAGAGGAGAAAGGTTAATGTGAAGAAAAGGCTGCAGAGGAATTTTACAACTATGGTTAAAATTTGATTAACAAAATGCCGCAAATTTACCTTTTCAAGGGCAAAAAAGGCGGAAAATAGGGCTGTAATGAAATAAGTGTTTAAGAACACGGTTTCGAATTGGTTAATATCAAGGCGAAAGTAATTGTGATTTCATCAAATTAACAAGCATATGGCGCATAAATTGTACCAGAAAAGGGCTGTTAGTAGGTATGTGGGTAGATCATAATTAGGCTAAGAGAGCCCGTTTAAAATGATATTTTATGAAATCATGGTACGGGTGGTCGGAATCGAACCGACACTCCGCAAGGAACGGGATTTTGAATCCCGCGCGTCTACCAATTCCGCCACACCCGCATACCAGAGGAGGCCTCCTATAAAGGAGAGTTTTTTAAATGACTATAGGGATTGTGCGAAATTGTTATTATTTGCGTATCTTTTAGCCTTTTAAGCCATGCAAACGTTATTTTACACGCTCCCTTAAAGTTTTGATGTTTAAGAAGTAGCATGACAGGACATTTCGCATTTTTAGAACGTTGGTATGAAAGCATTAAAAGTCTAGCGCGGCATAGGTCTGCAGAAAGATGGTTGGCTTTTGTGGCCTTTATAGAAAGTTCCTTTTTTCCTATCCCCGTCGATGCGATGTTAATTCCCATGGTGCAGTCTAATCATGCGCGGTGGTGGCGTTATGCCTTGACCGCCAGCGTGTTTTCCGTGCTTGGCGGTGTGTTTGGCTATGTGATTGGGCTGTTTTTCTTTGATACACTCGCACAGCCTGTGCTGGAATGGCTCGGTAAGACCGAAAAAATGGACGAGTTTAGCGCGAAAATCAAAGCCTATGGTGGAATCGGCGTATTTGGCGCCGGATTGACACCTTTTCCTTATAAAGTCATCACGATCATGAGTGGCGCGCTTAAGATTAACTTCGCCGTATTTATGGCCGCAAGTGTTTTGGCGCGCTCATTGCGGTTTTTCCTTGTCGCGGGGGCGGTGCGCCTCTTTGGGGATCGCGCTGAACGCATGTTAAAAGAGCATTTCGGCCTTATGACAGTGGTCCTTTTCGCGCTTTGCGCCGCGCTTTGGTATATAATGCATGCCGTGGGCGGTTAGGGACTAGTCAGAATCGGGCTTAGCCGTTACAGATAACCATGTCTCATTCTGCGTCTGCCCTTGATCGTTCCATTGCTATGCCTTTTGCGGGGGCAGATATTGATGCCTGCGAGCATGAACGCGATGATACAACACTACAAAGTCATCTAAATGATCCAAATGCCAAGGCGATTTTATTTGATCGTGGGCGTCCTGCACTCTTACCCGAAGGTGGCCTGAAATTTGTCCACCCCAGAGAGCTTGTCGGGCAGAATTTAGCAGATCCTGGCCCGCTCTACCTCGGTAAACAAAAAGGCGCGCCGATTTTTGCTTTTTCTATCGAAAGTGAAAACGATTTAACGGAAGCCGAAAGCTTTCAAGACATGCGTTTTGTCGCTGCAAAAATTCATCCACAGGAACTCGCATTGGCGGGGCGCGCCAAGTCACTTTTGGATTGGCATGGGACACATCGTTTTTGTGCAAATTGCGGAACAATGTCCCAGACACGAAATGGTGGAATTAGCCGCCATTGTACGCCATGTGAGATGGATCATTTTCCGCGCGTAAATCCAGTTACGATTATGCTCGTGATTAATGGCAATGACTGCCTTTTGGGACGCGGCCATGGCTGGCCAGCGGGCGCTTTTTCGGCTCTTGCGGGATTTGTATCCCCGGGCGAGACAATCGAAGAAGGCTGCGCGCGCGAGATCTATGAAGAGGTGGGTTTGAACGTAACGGTTCCGCGTTATATTTTCTCGCAACCTTGGCCTTTCCCAAGCCAGCTTATGATTGGCTTGATCTGCGAAACGGATGAGCGAGAGCTTACCATTGACGCGAAAGAAATCGAAGACGCGCAGTGGTTTTCAAAAGAAGAAGTTCTGTCTGTTTTCGCGAAACGCAGCGATGCATTTCGCCGTCCACCGCGCTTTACGATTGCGCATCAATTGCTGCGTTACTGGCTCGATCAAGACGATATAAACCGCTCGTCCTAGGCACGTTATTTTTCCAATATTTGCGGCCAGTTTTTATCGGCAATTTTGATGAAATCAACTTTGTCACGCGTCCATTGTTTTTGAATGCGATTGTTGAAATTTAAGAACAAGCGGCCATCTTGAACATGCCACGATTTAGGCGAACCTTTTGCTAATTTGTCATGGGCAATCGCCCAGGCACAATAGCCGCCATATGCGGGTGTGAAGGCTTCGGGGTTCATGCGAAATAAATCTAAATTGGCTTGGCTAGAAAAGTGCCAATCTGCGCCTTTATAGGCCATGGTAAATTTAACGTCGCCCTTTTGCGGTTTACCAGAAAAATAACTCACCGTATCATAGCCGCCAATCGATATGTTATTACGCCAACTCGTGTAAATTTCGGGACTATCCGCAGAGGCGGTAATCGGTGTCAAAACCGCCGCTGTGGCGATAATGGATGAAGTAATAAGTCTTTTCATATCAATAGCTTAAATTATATATTGCGTGACTTCAATGTGGAATGTCAGCTGCGCCGCGTAACGCGCATTGGCATATTATTATGCGCCTTTACGGTGATGCGCGTAACAGGCCAGGGGGGTGTTTTGCCTATATAATCAAAGCGAAAAGACTTGGATATAAGGGCTATTAAAATTGCGGCTTCTTGGACGGCAAAACGCTGCCCAATACAGACGCGGCGGCCTGCGCCAAAGGGTAAATATTGGAAGCGGTCGATGCTGTTTCGTGCCGGCGCTAGAAAGCGTTCGGGCCTGAAACAATTTGGCTTTTCCCATAAGTCTTCGTGACGATGTAGCGCCCAAATATTGATCATGACATGTTCATCTTTTTGGATCGAGAGCGTCTCAAACGTGTCGCTGTGAATGGCTTGACGGGACACAAATGGAATGGGCGGATAAAGCCGCATAGACTCGTCAAAACAGGCCATAGCCCAAGGCATGTTTGCGGCCCATTTTTCTGGCGGGAGCGACAGATCAAGTGCGTCAACTTCGGCCTCTAATTTGTCTCGGGATTTATGATCCTGACTGAGCAAATAATACATCCATGTCAGCGCCCGCGAGGTGGTTTCATGGCCCGCGCCAATGAAACTTACGATGTGATCTTCAATCTCTTTATCGCTTAGAGGGTTGTCTTCTTTCGTGCCTGATTGCAGCAAAAGCGTTAGGAAGTCATCGGGTATGTCTTCACCGCGTTCTAACCGTGCTCGCCTGTCTTGTGTGATGTCTAAAACCATACGCCGTATCCGCCTTACCGCCCCGTGACCACGTAGGCGTGTGGGGCGCGGCAACCATTTTGGCGCTTCGATGATGTCCATTGGGTCCGGGCGGCCAAGGCTTGTTAAAAGCTGTTCGACATCGGGTAAAACCACATCAATATCGGCGTTAATTTCACCGGAAAAGAGGGCTTCCGAGAGAAGGAAATAGGCGAATTTTAACATATGATCGGAGAGCAAAATATTGCCTTCTTCAGGCAGTATTTGAGGCATTAATTCCCGCGTAATTTTATCCATATTTTTGGCAAAACGCTGCGTATGCCGAGGGGTGAATACGGGGGCTAAGGTTCGCCGCGCGCGTTTCCAAACCTCATCTTCTGCGGTAATAAGTCCATCTTCTAAAATCGGCTTTAATATGGCCTGCCGAAGGGGGTTTAGACGCAGGTTTTCAGCCGCTTCAACGAAGATATAACGGATGATTTTCGGATCACTGACAATCAGCGTATCTGTGCCCATAAAGCGGCTTTGAACATAGGGTTTTTGCTGCGTTGCCAAGGGCGTCATCTCAATTGGATTGCGCGATAGCGCTAAGCCCGCGCGTAAATGCTCTATCATGTCCCATTTATCGGGGTGATCTGGGATAGGCAGGGGCGCAGACGGCACAAAATGACCGTCTTCAAACCTAGGCTCTGGACGAAATTTGTAATTATGACGGGCTATAATGCGCTCCTTAGAAGGATATAATAGGGAGGAGACGTCAGGAGGCAATCGCAAAGAATCTATATTAGCGCCGTTTTGTTACGGTCATAGGCATTTTATTGTCTGCTTGAACAGTGATACGCATAATAGGCCAAGGCGGTGTTTTGCCTGCGTAATCAAAGCGGTATTTTCGTGCTGTAAGCGCGATCAAAATAGCGGCCTCTTGCATGGCAAAACGCTGCCCAATGCAGACGCGCTTTCCCATTCCAAAGGGGAGGTATTGGAAACGATCAATTTTTTCGCGAGCAGGAGATAAAAATCTCTCAGGGCGAAAATGATCAGGTTCTGCCCAAAGGTTCTCATGGCGATGAAGCGCCCATAAATTGACCATAATATTGCAGTCTTTTTCAATCAAGGCATCTCCGTAACTGTCAGGTTCAATCGCTTGTCTAGAAATTATAGGTGCTGGTGGATAGAGCCGCATTGTCTCTTCAAAACAGGCCATGGTCCACGGCAGATGATCGGCCCAGGTTTCAGGCGGTTGGGATGTATCAAGTGCGTCGACTTCGGTCTCTAATCTATCGCGTGCATTTGTATCCTGACTGAGAAGATAAAACATCCACGTCATGGCGCGAGAGGTTGTTTCATGCCCCGCACCAACAAATGTGAGGATTTGATCTTCGATCTCAAAATCGTTTAAACATTCGCCGTTATCATCAGTTGTTCTGAGCAGCAGCGTTAGAAAATCATCGGGTATGTCTTCTCCTGCCAGTAGGCATGCGCGGCGCTTTTCGATAAGCTCTAAAATCATTCGCCTCATACGGCGAACTGAACCATGCCCGCGTAGTCGCATCACGCGCGGCATCCATTTGGGCGCATTGAAAATATCAAGCGGATCAGGTTTGCCTAAAGCGATTAAAAGATTGGATGTGTCGCGCAAGACTTGGTCAATATCTTCATCGATTTCGCCTGAAAACAATGTCTCTGACAAAACAAGATATGCCAGTTTTAGCATATGATCAGAGAGTAATATGTCGCCCTCATTTGCAAAAATTTTCGGGAGTAAATCTAGCGCGATTATATGCATGGTTTGCGCAAAGCCTTTGGTATGACGCGGTGTAAATAACGGGGACAGCGCGCGGCGCGTTCGTTTCCAGATACTATCTTCGGCCGAGATTAGGCCGTCTTTCAATATAGGGCGTAAAATGGCCTGCCGAATTGGATTGAGACGATAATTATCGGCGTTCTCAACGAAGACATATTTAATCATCTTCGGGTCACTCATCACAATCAATGTTGAGCCTGCAAGTGTCGCTTTCACATATGGCATTTGACGCGTGATGCGCGTCGTTGCTTGAATAGGGTTTTGCGATAAGGCGACCGCAGAGCGAATATGTTCCGTGATGGTCCAGTTTTGTGGATGGCCCTCAACAGGGGTAGGAGCAGGCGGAATAAATTCACCTCCCTCAAAACGGGGTTTAGGACGAAATTTATAATTATGCCGGGCCATAGAAGCTCCTTATACGTCTACCATAAGGCCGTGCGCTACGCCGTCAATTTACATTTATGCATAGCTACTGTCAGTCGTATCTGTGTTAATTAAAGTCTCTTGCAAAGTTCTCTTGAATTCGGCATACGTCCGCTTGGAAGGTTGGCTTTGGACGATTTCCTCGCCAACCCGGTCAGGTCGGGAACGAAGCAGCCGCAACGAGTTCTTTGTCGGGTCAGAGTTCAGCCTTCCACTTTAATCCCCAATCATGCTTGATCTGCCCTTTCGCGCATCGCGGCGGCCCTCTATAGTCATTCTATGAGCGAGTCTTCCACACTGGAAAGTTATCAGGTTTTAGCGCGGAAATACCGCCCGCAGACCTTTGAAGATATGATTGGCCAAGAGGCCATGGTCACCACCCTTACCAATGCGTTCAAAGCGGGCCGTGTGGCCCATGCTTTTATGCTGACGGGGGTGCGTGGGATCGGTAAAACGACAACAGCGCGGCTTTTGGCGAGGGCGCTAAATTACAAACGTGACGGCGTAGACGGTCCGTCGGTTGAACTGGGCACACCGGGCGAGCATTGCGGCTCTATCATGGCGTCGTCTCATATGGACGTTTTGGAAATGGATGCGGCGTCGCGCACCGGCGTTGAAAACATGCGCGAGCTTTTGGATGGTGTGCGTTACGCGCCCGTAAATGCGCGCTATAAGGTCTATATCATCGATGAGGTGCATATGCTCTCGACGGGTGCGTTTAATGCGCTTCTCAAGACGCTGGAAGAGCCGCCAGATCACGCTAAATTCATCTTTGCGACGACCGAAATTCGCAAAGTTCCGATCACGGTGCTCTCGCGTTGCCAGCGCTTTGACCTGCGCCGCGTTGATGCCGATGCGCTTGCGCTACATTTGCGCGGTATTGCCGATAAAGAAGCAGCGAAAATCTCCGATGAAGGGCTGGCTCTAATTGCTCGCGCCGCCGAAGGATCCGTGCGCGACAGTCTCTCGCTCCTTGATCAGGCTATCGTCCAAGCGGGCCAAGATGACGGCGAAGTGAGCGGCTTTGATATCCGCAATATGCTTGGTCTTGCGGACCGTGTGCGCGTGCTAGATTTGTTTTCACATGCCGCCAAAGGTGACGGCGCTTCGGCGCTTATGGAGATGCGCTCTCAATATGATGATGGCGCGGATCCGGCGATTGTGATGCGTGATCTTTTGGACGTCTGTCATGACGTAACGCGCGCGCAGGCACTGGGGGATAAGGCGAGTTTTGACGCTGCGCCCGATGCGGCGGCGCGTATGCTAGAGCTGGGGCAAGCGCTCTCGGCGGGGCAGCTGACGCGTATGTGGCAATTGCTCTTGAAATCTTATCATGATGTGCGCCAAGCACCTGTGCCTTTGGCTGCGGCTGAAATGGCGCTGCTTAGCCTTTCTGTGGCGGGGCAATTACCGCCTCCTGAAACGGCCGCCGCTTTGATCAAAGCCTTAAATGATGGCAGCGTGAACCTAGGAAGCACTGGCGGACCGCAAACCATGCCGTCTGCGCCATCTGGCGGCAGCGCGTCTGGTTATCAATCCGCGCCGCCTACGCAGCCGCCCAATCAACCATCTCTGAGCGCCCCGCAAGCGCCAACAATGATGTCTGCCGGAATGTCGCCGCAACCAACAGCCGCGCTCTCTCCGCCCCAGCCTACGCAGGCCGGACAGGCCGCCATTCAAATCAACAGCCTCGAAGATATGATTGCCCATATTAAATCCATTGATTTGAAATATGACATTGAAAAATTTGTGCGTCTTATTCGTATCGCGCCGGGATCGATGACAATCGCAAAGCTTGTTGATGCGCCGCCAACGCTTGTCGGGCGTATGGTTGAAATCTTGCGCGATTTAACGGGCGACTTATGGCTGATTGACCAAGAAGCCCATGAGGCGGTTCATGAAACTATTGCCGAAAAACGTGTCCGCGAAGTGGCTGAGCAAAAAGAGCGAGATTACTCGCACCCTGCGTTTTCGCATCCTCTGCTCGCGCAGGCGCAACTCATTGAAATTCGCGATATCGCGCCTATCTCTGATGGGAATAGCAATGTCATCCAAGGTGACTTTGGCGAGACGGAATAGAGGATACTATGAAAGATTTAATGGGCTTGATGAAGCAAGCCAAAGAAATGCAGTCCAAAATGGAAGCGGCCCAAGCCGAAGTGGCAGATATCGTTGTCGAGGGACGCTCTGGCGGCGGTCTTGTGACGGTAAAGCTGGCGGGTGGCGGCAATATGCAAGGCCTTAAAATTAGTCCGACAATGATGTCCGGCGAGGACGTTGAAATCGTCGAGGATTTAATCGTGGCGGCCTATCAAGATGCCAAGGTTAAGCTTGATGAGGCGCAGGCCAAAACGATGAAATCGGCTATGGGAGATATTCCTTTGCCGCCAGGAATGAAGCTCCCGTTTTAAATTTTCAAACGCGTAAATTTATGCCTAGATAACGGCGCAGACAGGGGCTCCATGTTTAAACGTTTTATATCATCTTTACTGCTCAGCGGAGCGGTGCTTGGCGCGTCCGCATTCACGCCGGTCTTTGCCAAAGATAACACGCCCGGCGCCAATGCCGTCATGAGCTTTGATTCGCGGTTTCATCCTGTGGTGGCCCCAAATGGCATGGTCTCTGCGCAAGACCGAATTGCCGCCGAAGTGGGCCGAGATATCCTCGCGCGTGGCGGAAATGCGATTGACGCTGCTGTGGCAACGGGTTTCGCGCTTGCCGTGACGCACCCCCAAGCGGGTAATTTGGGCGGCGGCGGATTTATGATCGTGCATCTGGCGGATCAAGATAAAACCATCACGATTGATTTTCGCGAAATGGCGCCTGCTAAGGCTGAGCGGGATATGTTTATCGGTGATGACGGGAATGTAGATAATAGCCGCGCGCGTTTCTCGCATCTCTCTGCTGGTGTTCCCGGCACAGTTATGGGGATGCTCGACGCGCTAGAAGATTATGGCACGATGAGCCGCCGCGAGGTTATTGGCCCCGCTATTCGTCTCGCGCGGCAGGGCTTTCCTATGTCCTATACGCTGGCGCAATCACTGGAAAACAGCCGCGAGCAGCTCTCGGTTGATCCCTCATCTAAGGCCTATTTTTTTAAACCCAGCGGCAGTGGCTACCGCGCGGGCGACACGTTTACGCAAAAAGATCTTGCGGTGACATTGAAACGTATTTTGCGCGATGGACGCGAGGGATTTTATGCCGGAGAAACAGCGCGGCTTCTGCTCGTTGAAATGGATCTTGGCGGCGGCGTGATGACCCAAGCCGATTTGGATGGCTATAAGGCCGTCAAACGCGAAGCCGTTCGCGGGGACTATAAGGGCTATGAGATTGCCTCTATGCCGCCGCCTTCATCAGGCGGAATTCACGTTATTCAAATGCTCAATATTTTGTCGGGCTAT
>JBMYWT010000069.1:0-3405 GCA_049607665.1 Maricaulaceae bacterium | reverse complement strand
TAATGAGCGAAGCCATGAAACGCGCCTATGCTGATCGCAGCGAATATTTAGGCGATCCTGATTATGCCATTGTCCCGACGCAAGAGCTGATTGATCCTGTCTATGGGGATTATCTACGCAGTACGATTGACACGGAAGCCGCTTCGAATAGCACCGATATCGCGCCAGCGACCTCTATGCCTTATGAAAGCCCGCAAACGACCCATTATTCGGTGATCGATAAGGACGGCAATGCGGTCTCTGTGACCTATACGCTCAACTTTTCCTACGGCAGTGGCTATTCCGTGGATGGGGCTGGGTTTCTTTTAAATAATGAAATGGATGATTTTTCTGCCAAGCCGGGATCGCCCAATGGCTATGGCCTTATTGGCGGCGTGGCTAATGCGATTGAGCCGGGCAAACGCCCGCTTTCATCCATGACGCCGCTTATGGTTTTCAAAGACGGCAAACCTGTTTTGGTAACTGGCAGCCCGGGCGGTAGCACGATTATTACATCCGTCTTGCAAACCGTTTTAAACGTGATCGAATGGGACATGAACCTCGCGCAGGCCACCAATATGCCGCGTATTCACCATCAATGGCTACCGGATTATGTCGCTGTCGAGCCGGGCATTTCCGAAGATACGTTGGACGCCTTAACCGCTCGTGGCTTTAAGCTCCGGCGCGACGACGCAGGCCATTATAAGCGCAATGTTTTGGGGCGCGTAAACTCTGTGGCGCGGGGCGATGGTTATGTGCTGGGCGCGAGTGATCCGCGCGGGCCTAAATCTGCGGCTGTGGGGCATTAGCGGCTCTATTTGCCTCTCGTAAGCGCTTCTTAAACGCGGTATCGTCACGCGAATCGACGTGAGCAAAAGATATGGCGCAAGGCAATGTTAGCCCCGAAATAGACCAGCTTATTCGTCTCTTGGCGAAGCTGCCCGGTCTTGGTCCGCGTTCAGCGCGCCGCGCCGCGCTTGATCTTATCAAGAAACGTGATGTGCTGATGCGTCCACTGTCTAAGGCCCTGATGGAAGCAGCAGATATCATCAAAGAATGCGAAGTTTGCGCCAATATTGACGCCCGATCGCCCTGCCATATTTGCGCGGCTCCGGGGCGGGATAAAACAACAATTTGTGTTGTCCAAGATGTTGGTGATTTATGGGCGATGGAACGCGCGGCCGCCTTCCGTGGGAGCTACCATATTTTGGGCGGAACTTTATCCGCGCTCGATGGTATTCGCCCTGAAGATTTGAACATTGTGCAGCTTATAAACCGTGCCTCGGAAACCAATGTGAAAGAGGTGATCTTGGCCATGAATGCGACAGTGGATGGGCAGACAACCGCGCATTATATTACCGACCAGCTTAAAGACGCCGATGTGACGGTTTCGCGGCTTGCGCATGGGGTTCCAGTGGGCGGAGAGCTGGATTATCTTGATGACGGCACGATCACAGCCGCGATGAAAAGTCGCCGTCCTTTTTAAGCGCTAAAGCTCTTCGAGAATAGATGTCCCGCGCGAAAGATCGCCGCTCGTCCATTTCCACTTTTCATGCAGGCGGATTTTACCGTTCTCCAAGACTTCAGGCGTTGACTCACATCGTCCCGTCATCAACTCGCCGTCATTGGTGATGTGATGGTAGCGCATGTTGATATTGCCGCTCTCGTCCACTGTGCCGAGCAAATGCCCAAAGCGAATATCGCCACCTGAATAGGTCCCCGTCAACAGGTCAATTTTTTGCTCGTATTTGAAAATCGTCTCGCTTGACGTTTCGGAACTCCCCGTGGTTGAAACGGGCCGAAACAGGCGGCCTCCGTAGTAAATCACGATGCTGTACCTTTTAACGCGCCGCCGCGAAATTCAGTAATATTAGACGTCTCACTCTCTTCTAGATCTAGGCTTTCGATTTTATCGGCCCGCTTGGTGATTTTCTCGGTCGAGATACGTATTTTGCGAATGTCTTCCGTGGATTGATTAAAGTGACTTTGTAATTTCGCCACGCGGTCATCCAGCAAGGTCACATCCTTGGCCATCTGCCCAACTTCGCGCTGAATGATATGCGCCTGTTCGCGCATGGCGGCGTCTTTCATCACGGCGCGCATAGTATGCAGCGTCGCCATAAATGTCGTCGGGGAGACGATCATGACCTTTTGCGCAAAGCTCTTTTCTACAACATGGGGGAAGTTGGCATGAAGCTCGGCGTAGACGGCTTCACTGGGGAGGAAGAGCAGCGCCACGTCATGGGTTTCACCAAATATGAGGTAACGCTCGGCGACATCTTTGATGTGCTTTAGCATATCTCGCGCGAACTCTTTCTGCGCTAACGTTTCGTCGGGGGTGTTATCGGCGGCGGTTAATCTCCGCCACGCTTCCATCGGGAATTTACTGTCAATCGCCACGTCGCCTTGGTCATTGGGTAGATGGATGAGCGCGTCAACACGGCGCCCATTAGAAAGCGTCGCTTGGAAACTATAAGCATTGGGCGGCAGGTAGTTTTCGATTAAATCCTGCATTTGTTTTTCGCCAAAGGCGCCGCGTGATTGCTTGTTCGAGAGCAGACTTTGCAAACCCGACACTTCGCCTGATAATGTCTCAATATTCTTCTGCGCCCGATCAATCAGCGCGAGACGTTCGTGCAGTTGTTTTAAATTTTGCGAATTGCGCTCTTGGGTTTGTTCAATCGAATGACCGACTTTCTCTGAGACCTGCGTCAGGCGGTTGTCGAGCGTTTCACGGAACAATGTTTCGCGCTGCGCTGTGTCTGTGGCAAATTGCGAAAGACGCCCTTGCAGCTCCGCATGGCGATCGCTCATATCGGCAAGGTGGCGTTCCAACCCGCTATCGCGGCGCGTAAAAAATAGCGTCAAAAGAACTGCCGCTAAGATAAGGGCAATCCATAAGCACAGCTCGATAAGGGTCAGTTCAATTCCCTGATATGAAATAAGCGGGTTCATCAGGCTTCTGTTCCATAAATTACGGCGCGGTGCAAGAAAGCGGAACAAAAATGGTACGAATTGAATGCGAAGAAGGCATGCATGTGCATAAGGACTAACCGGCCATTACAAATTTTTGCACTTTATTAACCATAAATTTGCAATGTGCTGGAGAATATCACTGACCGTCTTTGAGTTATGCAATTATGGATGCAAGGAAGTAAATATGACAGAGCAGCCTAATCACTATTCACGCCGTATGGCGATCATCGGCGTAAGTACCCTAGGGCTATCTGCTTGCGCAACACGTCGTAATAATCCAACAGCACCTCACAATGGTCAAGAAGGCCTCTATAACGCGACGGATGGGTCCTCTCAGGGTTACACAGAAAATGAACTTGTTCACGGCGTCTCAACGCATTTAGGGGTTACTTCCGAGGCGGCAGCTTCGATGATTGCTCGTCTATTTAAAGACCGAGGACACCCGACGGC
>JBMYWT010000068.1:0-14833 GCA_049607665.1 Maricaulaceae bacterium | reverse complement strand
GTTCAAAATTTGGCGGTGTAGTCTTGGGCGGCTCATGGTCAAAGGTGGCTTGGGTCTCGGCTAGTTGTTGCGTCATCGGTCTGTCTCCTATGCCGCTCCCATGACGGGCGCGCCCCGCGCCCAATCAGACGCGGCACGTTCCCCCCGCAGGGGGGCGGGGGGAAGCGGCAAGAGGCCAGTCCAGCGACGGGTAACAAGGCGCGCCGCAAGGTTTTTGGTATGACGATGTAAAGAGACCCAGACGACTTTGGCCAAAGGCCTTGCGGCGGGACTGCCCGTCGCCAGATTGGCCGACCGCTTCCCGCCGTCCCCCGAGGAGGGAACAAAACAAAAAAAGACGGCCCGCTAAGGGCCGCCTACTTTATTCAATCTCTATGGCCCGTCCTGACAGACCATTCGACTTAGCCAAGCGGCTACCGCCAATTATGATTTACCTTCAAAGTACACAGACAGATCATCCGGTATGGTCATGGGTTTCAATGCTGATACATTGGCCCCACCCGTATTTCCTATAGGAACCCACCCGATCATATGCGCAGGGAAAACAGCTAAAATGCGGAGAATTTGACCCATAATTTCTCGCATATCTCGACGAATACAGCCAATTTTCAACATCCACCAATGCGTTTGGAGGTGCGAAATAAAGTGACGTTGGCCTAAAATATGCGCGCGTTCCAAATGGTAGAAAGATTGCGTATAATCTTCGCTCCAATAAGCTTTTTTCATCGAGGTGATTTCGTTTTCATAGGCTAGATATAGGTCAGGTTTCATAGCGTTTATCAAAATTCAAATTTAAAATTTACCAGGTCAATTTACCTTGAAATGCCCGCATTGTAAAACACAAGCGAGCGACCCCTAAAGCGAAGCGACCGGGACGCGCGAGCGTAAACAGGCGCCAAGCGGCCCTTGGCCGAAGGTCAAAGGCTGCGCAGGCCCGCAGGCCCGACGCGGATTAGAACGCGCGCTTTCTCGGCCCCGGCCAAAGGTCGGGATGAGCAGTGCGTGATCGGCGTCCTTCACTTTCGCGAAGCGAAAATGAAGGGGGTAAGCCTGTGTCGGGATGCGGAATAGTCCGCGCGTCAGCCGGACGCCTGAAATAACAGCCGCGTCAGCGGCGCGCGTCAGGGATGAAAGCCGAATGGCCAAGACCGCAAAGCGGGCTTGGTTCACGCCAGCCCGGCCCGAAGCGTTAGCGAAGGGAGACGCCCATTAGAAAGATTTGCAAATTGAGGATCTAAGCACTTTCTGAAATCAGCCACTGAAACGCACCCAAATCACCCATCCAAATAGTCCCCAAAACACGATAGAAAACACATAAACCATTGGCCCATTAATCAAACGGTCCATAAAATCATCAAACTTAACCTGACGCGGTGTGCGTTTAGCTAAAGCTTCTCTTATCGCTGCTTTGGTATATCCATCCACGCTCTTGCCTAGCTATCTTACTTTGCCGATTTTTCGCACGCCCGAATAATCGCCTCACGTTCATCATACGTCTTAATCATCGAAAACGCGTCCAGCAAACGAACCCTTTGTTCAGCCTCTAAATCAAATTCAGTTTTTCTCTGTTTCCCAGACGCCATATTCTCAGGGTCTGCACTATCAGGGTCTTGCATCTGCTTGATCTCCGAAAAAGCCGGAAGTCAGCAGAACGGGGAAGCGAGCCTACCCGTGCGTAGTGTTTGGGCAAGCCTTGGACATTCCTACGCCCTCCGGCCGAAACCGGAGACACGCAAATATAGGACGTGCCCAATTGGGCCGTCTCACTTCACAGGGAGCTGCTGAACTCCACACGCTGATTTGGCAAACGTGCGAAGTGAAGGTAGGACAGAGCCCTAAAAACTGCAATTAAAAAGCGGCGAAATTACCTATGCGGCGGCGGACACCCGCTTCCTGTTATAAGCCAATAAACGTAAGGCATTAAACACGACAATAAGGGTCGAGCCTTCATGGATGAGCACAGCCGGACCGATCCCAAGCCCAAATAATGTCGCCGGAATTAAAAATGCGACAATGCCAAGACTGGCCCAGAGATTCTGCCGAATGATGCGGCTGGTTGCACGGCTCAGTCCCACCGCAAACGGCAGAGTTTCAAGATCATCGGCCATGAGGGCGATGTCAGCCGTTTCAAGCGCGACATCCGAGCCCGCAGCACCCATAGCGATACCCACCGTCGCATTGGCCATGGCGGGTGCATCATTTACACCGTCCCCGACCATGGCGACGCCGCGGCCATCACTGAGAGACTTGATCTTGGTCACTTTGTCATCCGGCATGAGATCGCCAAAGGCTTCGTCCAGCCCAACTTCTCTCGCGACGGCATCGGCGACGTTCTGGTTATCACCTGAAATCATCATCATGCGGGTGACACCAATTTCGCGCAGATGGGCAATCACGGGTTTGGCGGCCTCTCGCGGCGTGTCCATCAAGCCAATAGCGCCCAGATAGCGCTCGCCGTGGCGCACAATCATCGTGGTGCGCCCATTGGCTGACAATGAGTTCACGGTCTCAGCCAGATCACTCGGCACGGGCGCGCCATCGACTTCATCAAACAAGGCTGATTTACCGATATGGACAATTTGGCCATCATAAGTCGCGGACACGCCGCGTCCGGTTATGCTGGCAAAATCAGTCGCGCCGTCAGGGATAGACCCCAGCCGGGTCTTGGCGTCGCGCACCACAGCTTCGGCCAAGGGATGATCGCTCAGTGTTTCAACCGCCGCGCTGACTTTCAACAAGGTGGTTTCATCGACATCGCGATATGGCACAATATCGACCAGGCGCGGTTCGCCTTCAGTTAGTGTGCCGGTTTTATCAAAGGCGATAGAATCTAAGCGGCCAAGCGATTCCAGCGGCGCGCCGCCCTTGATCAATACACCGCAGCGCGCGGCTCGCGCGACACCGGAGAGAATTGCGCTCGGGGTGGCAATAGCCAGCGCGCACGGGCTGGCGGCCACAAGCACAGCCATGGCGCGATAGAAGCTTTCGGAGACGGTTTCATCCAAGACCAAAAACGCCAGTGAGGTTACAATCGCCAAGACAATGACGCAGGGCACAAATATCCGCTCAAATTTCTTTGTAAAACTCTGTGTCGGGGATTGCCGGGTCTCGGCCTCGCTGACCATTGTGACAACTCGCGCCAGCGTCGTTTCACCGGACAGCTTGGTCACTTGGATATCAAGACTGCCTGAGCCATTTATTGATCCTGCGAAAACGCGGGATTCGGATTTGAGCGTGTCGGGATTTCCCGCTGCTTTTGCGCGGTCAGCAACGGGACGTTTATCGACGGGGGCACTTTCGCCTGTAATGGGGGCCTGATTGACAGCGCTCTGGCCGCTAATAACAAACCCATCCGCTGGCAGGCGCTCATTTGACCGCACCACGACAACATCGCCAACCATTAATTCATCAATCGGAACAGTTTCTGTTGTATCGCCGCGCCGCACAAGCGCTTCATCCGGGGCAAGGTCGGCCAGGGCCGAGATGGCATTACGCGCCCGCGTCATGGCATAGTTTTCAAGCGCATGACCGACGGCAAAGAGGAAGAGCAGAAACGCGCCCTCCGCCCATTCTCCGAGAATAGCGGCTCCGGTTGCGGCCACCAGCATTAGGAAGTCAATCTGAAACTGTCCCTTGAAAATTTTCCCGAGCGCTTCGCGCAAGGCAAAATAGCCACCAAAAAAATAGGCAGCGATCAGGAAACCAAAACCTGTCGATTCCGGCAAGATGTTCAACTTCGGCCCCAGCCATCCGAACAAAAGACACAGTCCGGCGAGCCCCGCAAAAATGATCTCCGCGCGCGGCCCTAATAAACGGCTGACCCAGTCATCGTGATTATGACCTCCGGCCCCATGATTATGATCGTTTTTATCTGCATCATGTTCATGGTTGTGATCATGATCTTGGTGGGACTTAGTATTCATGAATTACTCCTGAAGAAAATACGCGCCAAGCCCGGTTTTGTTGCGCTGTGCGGTCGTTAATTCGATATCTTACGAGCGGCCTCATGGTCAGTTACCCTACCAGAACTTTGCTATTACCGAGCGGGGTTTCAGATGAGGCGTGGTGGTCTATCGGTTTTGGGGCAAACCAGCGATGAAGCGCGGGCAACACCAATAAGGTCAACACTGTTGACGATATGAGCCCGCCCATCACGACAGTGGCGAGCGGACGCTGAACTTCCGCGCCGACGCCGGTTGCCAAAAGCAGCGGGGCCAGACCCAATCCGGTCGTCAAGGCCGTCATTAATACGGGACGCGCTCTCAGACCTGCTGCTTTAATCGCCAGCTCATCTCGAGCCATTCCCTTTCGTGCAAAATCGTCCATGAAGCTGACAAGCACCATGCCATTCCCAAGCGCGATACCAAAAAGCGCGATGAAGCCGACCGTAGCCGGAACAGAGACAGGCAAGCCCGTGATCCAAAGCGCCATGGCTCCGCCCGTGAGCGCTAAAGGAATGTTGAGCAGGATGAGGGTAGCGGACTTGAGACGCCCGAAGGCCAGCAACAAGATGAGCAGAACAATGCCGAGGGTAATCGGAATGACAACAGCAAATCTGGCATTGGCTTGTTGTTGCAGTTCGAATTGACCGCCCCATTCCACCCTGTATCCCGGCGGAAGCTCAAGATTAGCCTCTGTGGCTTGTTGGGCGTCGGCGACAAAGGACCCAATATCCCGGCCCCGCACGTTAAGCTGGACCGTAATAAAGCGTTCACCATTTTCCCGCGTAATTTGACGCGCACCGATGACCTCATCAATACTGGCTACGCTAGAGAGCGGTATTTGAGCTCCGCTCTCACTTTTAAGAATGAGGCGGCCTATGGCCTCCGTGTCATTCCTGCGGCTCTCATCAAACCTGACAATAACCGGAAACTGACGCACGCCCTCAAACATGGCGCCCGCTTCCGCGCCGCCAACAGCGGCGCTGAGCGTATCCAGCGCATCCTCAACGGTCAGACCGTAACGGCCTAATGCTGTGCGGTCGACAGAGACGACGAGCTGCGGTGCGCCCGTGATTTGATCGGCTTGAACGTCACTTGCGCCCGCCACGCCTTGCAGGATGGACTGCAAGGCTCGCGATCCACTGAGAAGCACGTCAGCATCTGGTCCAAATATCTTGACCGCGAGCTGTGCTTTCGTCCCAGTCAGAAGTTCATCCACCGACATGGCGATAGGCTGTCCGATATTGACGCGAATACCGGGAAAGGTCTCAAGGTCTTCTGAGATTTCAGCGCGCAGATTATCCGGCGATAATCCGGCGCGCCATGTGGATTTAGGTTTGAGCGCGACAAAGGCTTCAATGCTGTTAACCGGGTCTGCATGGGCCCCAACTTCGCCCCGCCCAATTCTTGAAACGATCGACTCGATTTCAGGAAACCGTTCCAAAAGGCGGCGTTCTATCCGCGTGGAAGTCTCGCGCCCTTCGGAAAGAGAAATAGACGGCGCCATAGACACACGCAGCAGGATATCCCCTTCTTCCAATGCGGGCGTAAACTCGGAGCCTAGCCGCGATCCGGCTAAAAGACCAATAATCAAGAGGCCCATCGCCAGAGCAACAGCCGCAATCCTTAACCGGACAAAAAAGCCAGCCACGGGTGTTACGAAGCGCGCTATCCTGCCGTCACCGGATATTTTTCGTTTAGGCGGTTTTATGAGCCCGTAAGCCATAGCGGGCGCAATCAGCGCGGCATAAATCAGGGATCCTGTCATGGCGAGGGCGGCGGAGGCCGCCAGCGGCCTGAAGGTTTTGCCTTCCACCCCTTGCAAAGAAAAGAGCGGCAAAAACACAATGATAACCACCGCCACAGCGGCGATGAGCGGCGCAATGACTTCCGCCGTTGAGCGGGCCACGACATCGCGGGCCCTTTCGCCGTCTTTGCGCTCGCGAAAGCCTCGGTCAACATTCTCCGCGATGACAATAGCCCCGTCCACCATCATACCGATGGCAATCGCCACGCCGCCAAGTGACATGAGATTGGCGCTGATACCCAGCACGCTCATAGCGATAAAGGCGAAGCCGACAGAAAACGGAATGGACATGACGACGACAAGACTGGGTCGCCATCCGCCTAAGAAAATAAAGACAATAATTGCGACCAGAAGCGCGCCTTGCCAAAGCGCGGTCGTGACGGTGGATGCCGCGCGTTTGACCAAATTACCCTGATCATAATAGGGCACAGCGCGCACGCCCTCCGGCAATGAGGCATTAATCTGCTCAAAGCGGGCTTTGGTCCGCTCAATAACATCCGATGTGTTTGTGCCGTAGAGCTTGAGAACGAGCCCTGCGACGGTTTCGCCTTCGCCATTGGCGGTCGCAAGACCCTGACGCGCCCCGCCGCCAATCACGACTTCGCCCAAATCACTGACGCGGATTGTCCGGCCATCAATCGTGTTAACCGGCGTCTCAGACAGATCCGATATTGTGCGGGCTAGCCCGACGCCGCGAACGGTATATTGCTCTGCGCCGACTTCGATAAATTGCGCGCCCGTTGTCCGATTTGCGCTCTCCAGCGCGCCAATGACATCGGCAACTTGCAGATCATAGGCAATGAGAAGATCAGGGTTCAGGCGGACTTGATATTGTTTTTCAAACCCGCCCAAGGCGAGCACTTCGGTCACGCCGTCGACAGACTGAAGGGGATATTTAATCATCCAATCCGCGATTTCCCGCAGCTCGGTCAAATCATAATTGCCGGTATCATCAACCAACCGAAAATACATGATAATGCCAAGACCGCTTGAGATCGGTCCCATTTTCGGCGTGCCAAAACCCGCCGGGATAGCCTCGCGGGCCTCCGGCAGCCGCTCGCCGACAACCTGCCGGGCAAAATAGACATCGGTGCCATCTTCAAAATAGACATTGACGATGGAAAGCCCGAAATTGGACACTGACCGTATCTCTTCGACTTTGGGAAGACCCGACATGGCGGTTTCAACCGGAAAGGTCACATAGCGCTCGACCTCTTCAGGCGAGAGGCCTTCGGTTTCAGTAAAGACCTGCACCAATGATGGGGACGGGTCCGGAAAAGCGTCGACCGGCAAGCCGCGAAAGGCAAATAACCCGCCAAGGGTCAGAACGAGGGCCGCAATAGCGGCGAGTAATCGACCGCCCGCGAGACGGTGCATGAGGTTTTGCATGGGTCTCATCTCCTAATGGTCGTGATCGTCGCCAAAGGCGTCTTTTTCGAGCTGGGCTTTGAGGGTGAAGGCCCCTTCTGACACGTAATCTTCGCCTTCGCTCAGGCCGGACAGGATGACCGTGCGGCCATCAATCGCGGGACCGGCCGATATGGGGCGCGGCTTAAACCCGTTCTCAATGGGAACGAATATACTCGGCCGTCCTTCAACGGTGACAATGGAAGCCGTAGGAACGTGAAGGCGGTCTGTGCCCGTGTTCGTGCTGATTTCCGCACTGACAAATTGTCCGGGACGCAAGCGCCTATCGGCGTTCTCAACAATCACGCGCGCCGTTGCCGTACGGGAGGTCTCATCTATCACTGGCAAGACCATTGTAACCGTCGAGCGCGCCAAAATATCACCCTGGTTATTTTTGAGGATAACCGGCGTACCGGACCTTATTTGGTCAATATCTTGTTTATAGACGGCGATATCGGCCCAAAGGACGCTATCATCCACGATCGTGAATAACGGGGCGGCACTGCTATCTCCAGCCGCCACAGTTTCGCCGAGCGTGATCGTGCGCCTGACAATCGTGCCGCTTATCGGGGCGGTGAGATAGGCGTTGGCATTGTCACCATCCGCTGCCGAGGCGATGTTCTTGAGCGCGTTATGGCTCACACCGGCGGCATGAAGTTCGTTTTCTGCGGCATCGCTCGCGGCTTTGGCCGCTTCGAAATTCGCGCGCGCCGCCTGCAAATCGGCTTCGGAGGTAATTTTATCCGCCCAGAGTTTTTCCTCGCGGGCCAGACTTTGAGCGGCCAGCTGTTTTTGCGTTTCGGCCTTCTGCCAAGCCGCCGTGAGCCCTGCGAGTTCCCGGCTTCGTATCAGCGCGAGCGTTTCGCCTTGGCGTATTTGATCCCCTTCATTGGCAAAGAGCTTCCCGATAACGCCGCTGACGCGCGGCGATAAATTGGCGACGCGATCTGAATCAAATCTGATTTCGGCAGGCAGACTGAGAGACTGCCCCAAGGGACTCCGCTGCACTTGCGAGATGGCTATTCCGGCGGCGCGCGCGGCCTCTGATGAGAGAACCACAATATCGCTCTCCTCGTCATGATTTGAGTGAGTGTCTATGGCCACCTTATCCGGATGATCAGAATGCGTATCTTCGGGCGAAGGCGCGTTGCACGCACCTATCAACAACACGGCGACCACCGAAATTAGGTTAAATTTGAAAGTGTGTGTCATTAGAAGTCTCCAGTAAAGGGAGGCGCGCCAATCAGGCTTTTCAGCTCGGCTTGGGCGTTGTTAAACGTGCGGCGCGCGGCGATAACGGCAACACCGGCATCGATGAGGTCTTTTTGGGCGTTCAGCGTTGTCGTCAGATCAAAACGGCCCGCCGTGTAGCCTTTCACCGAGGCTTCATAAGCCGCCTGAGCGGCGGGCAGAGCTTCATTTTCAAGAAGGTTCACACGCTCTCGGGCGGTATTCAGTTGCAACGCGGCAGAGTTTTGACGGGCTTTTAATCTGGCTTCCGTGGCCAGCGCGCTGATACGGGCTGAGTCTGCGCGCAAACCGGAGGCGCGGGCGGCGTCACGGTTCTTGTCAAAGATCGGAAACGGGACGCGAACCCCAAGTAGAAAGCCATTATCGCCTGTCTCTTCAAATTGGCGAATACCCGCACTGACCGTTACATCAGGCGCTCCTGCGGCCCGGGCTGCAATTTGTTCAGCCCGTCTAACGTCTTCCGTCGCCTTAGCAGCGGCCAGCTCCGGATGAGACGTGACGGACCCCAGATTTGAGGCTGCGGAGCCACCCAACGGTGCGTTATAAATCAGCTCGGCAAATTTCGGAGCTTCGCTCCCCCATAAAGATGAGAGTTCAAACCGCTTTCGGTCAATATCGGCCTTGGCGGCAATCGTAGCAGCTTTCAGGCTTGCGGCATCCGCCTTTGCCCTTAGGAGCTCCGGCGGCGCGGCGGCTCCGGCCTCTACGCGCTTTGCAACCGTGTCAGCAAACGTGGCCGCAAGATCTGAAGACTGTTTGGCCAATTCCCAGATTTCTTGCGCCGCAATAATCTCGAAAAAGAGATTTGCGGCGTCCAGTTGCGCGGCCCGCATGAGTGCCTGGCACTCCGCTTCACCCAATAAGGCCTCCGCCCGCGCGGCCTTTTCTCTTTTCTTTCTTTTTCCGCCCAACTGAAATGTCTGCTCGAAACTGAGCGTGGTCTCAGTCTGGTCAAATCCGCTGAGCGGGCCGGAGCCTGCAAAGTTTTCAATGTCCAAACCGACAGACGGGTTTAAGCGTCGTCCTGCTTGATTCGCATCAGCCTGCCTCGCACGGATTTCCAGCGCGGCCCGCTGCACTTCGGGAGCCGCGTTTCGCACCTGACGTAGCGCCATATCCAATGTCAGCGGCACGCCTTGTAGCAAAGGCGGCGCGTCTTCCGCGCCTGCACACGGCGCGGCGATTGCCGGGCTCGCAAGAGCCGTAGCAATCAGGACGCAGAGCGCGCCCTGTCCAAATTTTCGCATAATTGAAGTGTCCTATTCCTAACCAAATGATCAATTGGCCGCACATGAGTGTGAGGCCCGAGGGATCAGGTTAGGCGCGCGGCGGACGGTAAAGGCCGAAAGGACCGGCACGGGCAACGGCTTGATCAGCGCCGATTGAAAGCGCTTGTTCACCGGAAATCATCAATGACATAGAGCTGAGCCGCATATCAACGGCATGCACATGGCATGTCCCGCAATGATGGGCATGGTGATCATGTTTGCGTTCATGTTCGCCGTTTTCATCGCCGTCGGCGATGTCAAATGCCAGTGCTGATGCATCGCCATGAGAGTCCGCTAATTGGATTTCCTGACAGTCGATTTCGTCCGGGTCAGGCGGATGAATATCCGCAACAGCCGTGCTCAAACCCATGGTGATAGACACCATAAGTGTAAGCCAAAAGCGGGCTGAGAGTATGATGGCGATAAATCTCATCTATACTTCTATATCAAATTTAACTTCATTGAGCATTAATTATCATTACTTTCTTGATGCGACGAATAATCATGTATCGCATTTTTTCCAAACTAACCCCTATAGCGGCTGTAGACGCAAGCTTTTTTTTAAACTCAGAAATTCTAAAAGCGTCCACCAATTCGGGCAGCCAGCTTTGGACCCTCATGGGCGTCCAAACATTGAGAATGATCGCTCAGACTTTCAAGCACTTTACAGCTTGATATTTTACCGCCCTCGCAAGCAGAGATCATACGCTTTAGCTCGGCTTCCAGAGCTTCGAGCTGGCTGAGTTTTTGGCGCACATCGGCGAGCTGTTTGCGCGCAATAATATCAACATGACCGCAATCCTCGCCGGGCTGGGCTTGAAGATCAATCAGCTCACGAATGGACTCAGTGGGGAAGCCTAAATCCCTTGCGTGCCGGATGAATGACAGTCGTTGCACCGCCTCATTATCATAATGGCGTTGACCGCTCGCGCTTCGCTCCGGCTCCCCCATAAGGCCGACGGATTCATAGTAGCGGATGGTGGTCACTTTAACGCCCGCAGCTTTCGATAATCCTCCAATGGTCATAGGTTTCACGGATGTCTCCAATTTTTCTCTTGCTTCTACAGTCGCTGTAGACTGTAGGTTTATGTCAATAATTGTCAAATCGACCGGAGAAGCCATGTCTGATTGCTGTGATAAGAATGCGTTTGATGGAGCCTCGCCAGCCTATAAGCGGGCGCTTATCGCGGTAATCCTCATCAACGCTGTGATGTTCTGTGTTGAAATGGGCGCAGGCGTTCTATCTGGATCTCAAGCCTTGAAAGCGGACGCCTTAGACTTTGCCGGGGATACGGCCACCTATGGACTCAGTCTTTTTGTCATTGGGGCCTCTTTGCAAACGCGGGCGCGTGCCTCATTGATAAAAGGCGCGTCATTAGCTCTGATCGCTCTGGCCGTTTTAGGGATGACCGTGTTGCGTGTGGTCAATGGCGGCACGCCGGAAGCCTCTACCATGGGTCTGATTGGGGCTTTGGCACTCGCCGCAAATTTAACAAGCCTCGTTATCTTAATGCGCTGGAGAGATGGCGACAGCAATGTGCGATCCGTATGGCTATGCTCGCGCAATGACTCCATCGGCAATGTCGGCGTGATTGTCGCCGGAGGGCTGGTTGCGGCCACAGGGTCGGCATGGCCTGACCTAGTGGTGGCTGCGCTCTTGGCCACATTATTCATGAAATCAGCCATTGCTATTATCACACAGGCGCGCGCGGAACTAAAATCAGTTTCAGTTTGCGAGATTCCTAATTCGGAGAAAGCGTCATGAAACTGCGCATACCTCCCGTCCTTCAGTTTTTCCTATGCGGCGCGCTGGCTATGCTCGTCTCTCATTACTTGCCAAGTTTCAGCTATGACAGTTCCATTCTGAAAATTCCGGCTTACGTCATTGGCACCGCAGGTATTCTAATTCTTCTAACGGCCATCGCCTCTTTCGTGAATGCCAGAACAACCGTCAATCCGCACAAACCTGAAACAGCCTCAAAGCTCGTTATAACCGGTCTTTACCGTATTTCCCGAAATCCGATGTATCTTGCCATGGCGATGCTCCTGATAGCCGGTACTTTCCTTTCGGGAAATTGGGCAGCTTTCATCGGCCCTGTCGTCTTTGTAGCGCTAATCACACATTTACAGATTAAGCCTGAGGAAGAGGTTTTGACAGGTCAATTTGGTGTGGCCTACACAGCCTATTGCCAACAAACCCGCCGCTGGATTTAGGAGAGGCGGAAGATGCTTGATGTACCATCATGGGCGCATTGGCTGGCTTTCAGTCTTTCCATTTCAGGCATATCGGCCATTTTTGTACTCTCCGCTGTCTCGGCCTTGCGAGATGATTTTGAATTCTTCCCACCACCCAATAAGCAAAGCTGGCAGCATAAAACCTTTCTGGGTCTATTTCGGCTCTACCTCTATCCACTGATTATTCTCACATTGCTCGTGTTTGAACCGCTCGAAGGCACCCGCGCGTGGGCGCAATATGGCGTAGGCGGCCTATTACTACTCATTGGATTCGGGATGGCCATCCGCATCACGATTTATATGGGATGGCGCAATGCCTTCGGTGAAAAGCTTGGTTTGATGACGACCGGCTGGTTCGGGTGGAGCCGTAACCCTATCTATGTATTCACTTGGCTCGGGCTGATAGGCTGGGCGATGATTGCCAATCACGGACAGGTCAGCCTTTTGCTGACAGCATGGACAATCATGTACTTTATCGCTCCTTATTTTGAAGAACCTTGGCTCGAAGCGGAATATCAAGATACATATCTTAAATATAAACAGCGGGTCAGACGGTTCATTTAGCTCATCAAATGCTTCACAATCATCCAAATACCCATGCCCATCATGGCAAGGTTTTCTGATAATGAGATAAAGCCGAGCGGTACATTTGCCCCTCCGCCCACGCAGGCACATTTGAGGTCACGTTTGTCGATGTAGACGGCCTTAATCACAGAGATGGCCCCGATTGTCCCGATGAACAGAGCGATCGGCGCAGCTATCAATCCAAATATTCCGCCAGCGACCATCAGGATTGCTGTAAGGGATTCACCAAACGGATAGACATAGGCATAGCGTACGACCTTACGGGCGAGAATATCATAGCCGAGAAACATATTGGCAAAGGAGTCTAAGTCCCGCAGCTTGAGCATGGCCAGCATACCCATGGAAAAGGCAATGAACCACTCGATTGATCTTAGCGTGATGATGTCACCCATGGTTGCCCAGCTTGCCGCAATGGCGAGTAAGGCAGAAACGGCAAAGACAACGAGCACAGGCGAATAGGTTTTCTTATCCGGGTCTTTCGTCTCATACCCAAAATGCTCCCGCAAATCATCAAAGCCGCCGATGCGCTCGCCTTCAATGAAGGTTTGCGGGGTCGTTTTAACATCATGCTTGTCTTTAAACGCGTCTGTCTCGGCGCGGCTCGTCAGCCAATTATCCTCGACGTCGAACCCTTTGCGCTTGAGCAAGTCCAGGGCCTTGAGACCAAAGGGACAGATATGGGTCTCCGTCACCATGCGATAGATCACCGCCTTAGCTTCAGGGGCTGGAACGCTAGGGTCGGTAATATCTATATCGCTCATCACGGGCACTCCTGAATATGGTGAGCCTGAAGCCGGATTAAACCAATCCGATCCGGGCTCACCGCTTATACTATCTAAATCCATTATACCCTCATAGGGTATTTATATAATACCTATATAGGGTATAATTCACCAAACTCAATAAGGTTCCGAGACGCCTCTAAACTAGTGATGATGGCCTTCAGGCCCTGTGACGGTCGTTGCGAAAAGCACGCAGATTATGACCGCAAAGAACAAGACCGCTTCACCGCGCAAAGACAAACGCAATGCGGCGCGCCCCTTTTGTGGATCACTCTGAAGAAGGTCTGTTATTCGGAATTTATTATAGGCTCCAAGACCCAGCAATAAAAGAGCCGCGGCAAGTTTCCCAAGTAGGAGCCTGCCATATAATGTTGTCCCGGATTCCCAAAATGGACCATTTAAACGCCAGAATAAATATAGCCCGCTCACGAATAAAATCGGTACGGCCCAAATCGCAAAGCGGCTGAACCGATCCGCCTTGAGTGCTATAATTTCGTTGGTGTCTGTGTCCTTAGGCCAGAGAGAAACCGGGGCCCATATCCAATATCCGGCGATCAGCGTGTGCGGGACAATCCAAAGGGGGAGTAGAGGTAGGGCGTCAGCAGCCTGAGTATGTCCTGAAACTGAGAAGCCAATGCTAAGAATAAGAATTGCGATCAATGCCGTAGCTTTTTTTAAATTGATAGTGTTTATGAACGACGCGAATAAGCCCAGCGCCGCACCGCTTGTAAAAACTAAAAATTGGGTGCCATTTGACAGCCAGACCCAACCCCATGTGTCAGGATTAAAGGCCCCACTTAACTGGCCAGAAAGCTGAGCATTCGCGATGAAAAGTTTGGAAAAAGCTCCCGCCAACATAAGGGTTATGGCTATGCGCAACCCCATTAAATTTGGACGAATAGCGAGGACAAAATGCGCTAGAATACCAATCGCCACTAAAGCCCCAATATAGATTAGAAGCTTGGCAATAAGCGCGAGAGCCATCAACATTATGGCCTCTATTTAACTGTAAAGGTCAACTCACCTTTGAGGACATGTCCATCTTTCGCCATGGCCCGCCAGGATAATGTGTACTGTCCACTATTTAAGTCTGGCAGAGAAACAGAGAACTTCGTCTCCATTGACTTGGGAGGAGTATAATCCATTTCAACGCTTTGGCCGTTTGCCTCAGTGATAGAGAGACCCGCCAGCCCGACTTTTTGAGCAAAAACCAATTCAAAAGTTTCCGGCAAACTTTGATAAATACCGCCATCTTCTAATGTCGCAGATTTAACCGTCGTGTGAGCCATTGCGACAGGCGTGACCATTGGGCTTATGAGGCAGGTGCTCAATAGCAATGCCCAAGCCGTGAACTTTATGCGGGGACTTATCATCGGCATATCCTTTAGCGTTTTAACTTGTCGAAGAGGTCTACGAGTTCGGCCACTTTTTCGCGTTGCTCATCCTCATCGCCCGACCTAATGGCCGCATTCACACAGCCCGCAGCGTGATCCTTGAGGATTTCACTTTCTGCGCGGGCCATAGCGGATTTGACGGCCTGCATCTGGGTGAGAACAT
>JBMYWT010000067.1:0-14984 GCA_049607665.1 Maricaulaceae bacterium | reverse complement strand
ATCTGAAAACAACCGATTTAATTATAATGTGACTATGCCAGATAGAGGTCGCATTTTAGATCGCTATGGTGAAGGTCTTGCTGTTAATCGCCCTGTTTACCAAGTCCTAATAATACCAGAACAAGTTAAAGACCTTGATAAGACATTAGATGCAATTTCAAAAATTGTTGAACTGGGTAAAAGAACACGGAAACGGATCAAGTCTGATATTCGCCGTAATCCGGGGTTTATTCCGGTGTTGGTCAAAAACCACTTAACATGGACTGCCTTTGCAGCGTTAAATATGCGGACACCTGATCTTTCAGGCGTTACGCCAAATGTTGGACATGGTCGCGCATATCCTAATGGCGGTGTTTTCGCACATACGTTGGGATATGTGGGTAAGGCAGGGCCACGGGATGTTGAGAAAGATAAAGACCCACTTTTACGGCAGCCAGGCTTTCGTATCGGTAAGACCGGCGTTGAATCTGCCTCTGATGAAACATTGCGTGGTAAATCGGGTAAAATGAAGGTCGAAGTAAATGCAGTTGGCCGCGTTGTCCGGGAATGGCCTGATCCAAAGGACGAACCTGTTGCAGGTGAAGATGTTTGGTTGACGCTTGATGCAAATTTGCAGCGTTACGCTGTAGAGCTTTTTGGTGAAGATAGCGGCGGTGTCGCTGTTATGGATGTTATGACAGGTGAGCTTCGAACGTTATTGTCGATGCCAATTTTCGATGGGAATTTGTTTGTGTCTGGTCTCACACAAGCCGATATGATCGAATTGAATTCCAATGAAAAACGTCCACAATTTAATAAAGTTATTGGCGGTGGGTACCCGCCTGCATCAACGTTTAAGATGACGGTTATGCTGGCGGCTTTGGAAGCTGGAATTATACATCCGCGTGAACGCATATTATGCACGGGTAAAGTAAAGCTTGGGCCAAGAAATTTTCACTGCTGGACGCGTCATGGTCATGGTTTGATGAATATGCGCCAAGCACTGAAGCATTCTTGTGATGTTTATTTTTACGAACTAGCGGATAGATTATCAATCGATAAAATTCATAGCATGGCTGCGCGTCTTGGGTTTGGGCAACGCTATGATCTTGGCATTGCAGGGCAAACCACTGGGATTAATCCAAATGGTGAATGGAAAGAAGCCCGTCTGGGGGATGGATGGCGGCGGGGCGATAGTTATAATGCGTCTATCGGCCAAGGCTTCGTTTTGTCCACCCCGTTACAGCTCGCGGTTATGGCAGCGCGTTTGGCTAATGGCCGCCGCGCTGTAAGCCCGAGCCTGATTATTGGCGAGGAACTTAAAGGGTTTAAACCGCTGGATGTAAATCCCGAACACTTAGAAATCGTACAGCAAGCCATGTGGTCTGTGTGCGAAGAGCCGGGCGGCACCGCCTATAGGCCGAATGGTTTGGGCCTTAATGGCGTGCAAATGGCAGGGAAAACCGGCACAGGCCAAGTAAGAAGTATTTCAAGATCAGAACGCGAAAGCGGTGTATTGTCAAACTCGAAACTGGAATGGAAGCTGCGAGATCATTCTGTGTTTGTTGGCTATGCGCCATTTTCTGCGCCGCGTTTTGCGGTTGGAACGCTTGTTGAACATGGCGGCTCTGGGGCAGGGCGCGCCGCCGATATTACGCGCAAGCTCCTTAGCCGCGTCCTTAAAATGGACGGCATGGCGGATAATTCGGCGTTGCCTGGATATGAAGACGGCGCTGTGCCGCCTGGTGCGGGGCCAACTTTGTAATGGCGCGTATGAGCAGCAACACTCCCTCTAGCTTTTTAGGACGTCTCTATGAGATTAACTGGCTCTTGGTTGCGCTGATTTATCTGATCGGTATGGTTGGTGTTGCGATGATTTATGCCGCGACTGACGGGGTATGGGAAAACGGGGCAAAGCAACATTTTATGCGCCTTATTTTGGCGGGCATGATTATGCTTGTCGTGGCTATGATTGATATAAAGTTTTGGTATTACGCCGCCTATCCTATTTACGGTGTGGCGCTTTTGCTTTTGGGCGCGGTTGATTTTTTTGGAATTACTGTAAACGGCGCGCAGCGTTGGCTGGATTTACAGGTTTTCCGCGTGCAGCCGTCCGAAATCATGAAGCTTGCGATCGTTTTGGCCTTGGCGCGTTATTATCACGACCTCCCGCAATGGCGTGTCTCGCGCGCATCGGGCCTATTTGGCGCGCTACTTTTAATCGGACTGCCGATGCAATTTATTCTCCGACAGCCAGATTTGGGGACAACGATTTTACTTGTTTCAACGGGGGTTGTTTTGATTTTCCTCGCCGGGATAAATTGGCGCGTGATTTTTGGCGCAGCTTTATCTGCGGCGATTGCTATCCCTTTGTTTTTCGAATTCGGCCTGAAAGAATATCAACGGAGCCGTATTGCAACGCTTTTAAATCCTGAGTCTGATCCTACTGGGGCCGGTTATCACATTATCCAATCCAAAATCGCGCTGGGGAGTGGAGGTGTTTCTGGCAAGGGATATATGCAGGGCAATCAGCGCCAAGGCGAATATGTTCCAGAAAATACTACCGATTTCATTTTTACCGTTATCGGCGAAGAATTCGGCCTGATTGGCGGGCTGATGACATTGATAACCTACAGCGTCTTATTAGCGCTATGCATGCATTTATCCATGCAGGTGAAACATCTGTTTTCGCGGCTTTTAATCCTCGGCGTTACGACAACCTTCGCGCTTTATGTCGTCATTAATTTGGGCATGGTGATGGGTTTGCTGCCTGTGGTTGGTGTACCTTTGCCGCTGATTTCATATGGCGGGACCGTGATTTTGACGATGATGGCGAGTTTTGGCCTGATTTTGTCCGCAAGCCTCTTCCGGCAAAGTGAATTACCGCGCGGCGGCTTCTAATTGTTAAGAAATGGCTGAAACAGCCCTTGACCGCGCCGGACAATTTCGCGAGGTTCCCAGACAATTAAAGACTATCACATAGGGGATTTTATGGCTGGTTTATCGAGCGCGCCAACTGCGCAGTGGTCATCACGTTTTGCATTTATTATGGCCGCTGTAGGCTCATCCGTTGGCCTAGGTAATCTCTGGCGGTTCTCCGCTGAGGCAGGATCAAATGGCGGCGGTGCCTTTATTCTGATCTACCTGATTTGTGTTTTCTTTGTGGGCATTCCCGTTCTTATGAGTGAATATCTCATGGGGCGCGCTGGGCAGGCTTCAAGCGCCGTCATCAGCGTAGAAGACCTTGCAACGCGCAGTGGCCGCTCAAAAGCATGGGCTTCATCAGCGTGGATCGGCATGATCGCATCATTTTTGATTGTAAGCTTTTATTGCGTCGTGGCTGCATGGGTCATGGCCTATATCCCTAAGTTTTTAGGCGGGGCCTTTGACGGGCAAACACCAGAGCAAATTGAAGGCATGTTTGGCGGGTTAGTTGCATCGCCTAAAAATGTACTACCATGGTTTTTTGCTTTTGCTGCATTAACCACATGGCTGGTTTCGCGCGGGGTAAACAAGGGGATTGAATTTGCATCAAAGTTCTTGATGCCTGTTTTCTTTGTAATGCTCATTTGCTTGGCAATTTATGGCGTGGTTACTGGGCTTGAAAGTGGTGGCACTCAAAAAGCTGTGAAGTTTTTATTCACTCCAGATTTTTCGAAAATCAATGGTGATGTTGCGGCGCGGGCTTTAGGACAAGCATGCTTCTCATTGGGTATTGGTAGCGCGATTATGATCACATATGGCTCATACTTGCCAAAGGATGTGAGTATACCGCGCTCTGCCATTATCGTGGGCTCAGTTGATACCATGGTGGCTTTGATTGCTGGCTTTGCCATTTTTCCAATTATGTTTACGCATGGTTTGAACAATGCGGGTGCGGGTATTTTCTTTGTCAGCCTTCCAACAGCACTTAGCAGTATTCCTGGTGGGAACTTGATTGGCGCAAGCTTCTTCTTCTTAGCTATTTTTGCTGCTGTAACGTCATCAATTTCATTGCTTGAGCCTATCGTGGCATGGGTGTCAGAAAAATTTAATATGGCCAAAGCAAAAGCAGCTTGGGTTATGGGCAGTTTGATGACTATCTTTGGGCTTGTCTCTGTTGTTAATTCAAAATTCATGGACTTCATTGACGTTGGCCTTACTGGGCCGATCATGTTGCCGCTATCAGCTTTACTTGTGGTACTGTTTACAGGATGGCGGATGAACCAAACTTTGATTTCAGAACAAATGTCTGAATCGGATGCCGCTTTAGGTCAAAAACTTATGTTCATGACACGTTGGATTGCTGTTCCATTGGTTGGTTTCTTCTTAATATACGGAGTTTATGCGGATATTATTGCAAAGTATTTCACACAAACTGCGTAGTTTTTATTATTCCACTTTATGACCCGCGCATCATTGATGTGCGGGTTTATTTTATGGATAATAGGCTTAACGTGTGTTTTGCGCTTTTCATTCACACAATATTCAAAGTCCGTATGTAAATAAGCGATTAAGTGTTAGAGATTGGGCGCCAAAGGGTAACTTGATGAAAACCAGTTTTGCGATCTTGATGTTTTCTTGTGCGTCTCTGTCCGCTTGCGCGACAGTCGATATCGCCAATATGGCCTCCCCAGAAAACGTGAAGACAGCTAATGTTGAGCAGGTAAATTCTGTTAAACGTTTAGCAAGCAAGCTTTATACAACGTTTCATGACGAAGGCTGGGCGTATAACCCAAAGCAAAAACGCAGCCAGTCTACGGCGAGCGTTTTACTCAACGGTTTGCAAGCGCCAGCGAATGTAACGGTATCCGTTGAAACGAATTCAAGCACCATTGATCGTGCGTCATTAGACAGTCTGAGCAAAGACGTACGCCGCGCGGAGCATCACATCTTCCAAGTGACTAAAGCGGCTGAAGCTTATTTGACATTAGTTGATGAAGGCGAAAACCTGCGCCGCGAATTAGCAAGCCTTGAAAAAGCGTTGCTTGCCTCACGCCAAGCGGAACAAAAATTCACAAGGAAATTTACATCTGCAAATTTTGAGACACATGAAGACATGACGGAATATTCCGAAAGCGTGACAGCGCTGCGCGCAGTAACGGATGTCTATGGTGAACGTGTGCGTTCTACGCGGACATTTTTGGATAAGTTTGCATTTTAAAACGCTGTGTTAACGGTTTCTTGATTGACCCCATAAAGCCCTAGGTGGCGGCATAATTTGGTCGCCTTCATAGATAATTTTATGCTCTCGATCCTTGGCCAGCAACAAGGCACCATCTAAATCAATAATATCTGCAAATGCGTTTAAATACATGGCAGGCGCCATGGCTAGCGATGTGCCCACCATGCAGCCAAGCATAACCACAAAACCCATCTTACGGGCCTGCGTTAGCAAATTGACGGCTTCGGTTAATCCGCCTGTTTTATCGAGCTTCACGTTCACCGCGCGGTAGCCCTGATCCCATAGGGCGGCCAAATCTGCACTCGTGTGTAAACTCTCATCCGCACATATAACCGGAAGGGATGCCGCATCGCGCGCAGGCAATGTTAAGCCTGCGGGGATAGGTTGCTCAATCATTACAACGGGATATGTTTCCAATGCTTGTGTAAAGCTTTTGGCGTCCTCTATGGACAAAGCTTCATTGGCATCAATAATTAACTCCGCATCTGGACGAACGTGCATAACGGCAAGGCAGGCTTCAAGGCCGCTCATATCGCCGATCTTGATTTTTAAAAGGCTGTGCTTGGAGGCGTTAAGAGCCGCCTTTTGCATATTTATTGGGCTATCAATCGATAATGTAAAAGCGGTTCGGCAGGGTTTTGGTTCAGGTAAATTCAATAATGAAGAAATAGAGATTTTGGTCTTTTGAACGGCCAAATCCCATAGCGCGCAATCCACGGCATTGCGCGCCGCGCCCGCTGGGAGACGCCCCTGGAGCGTTTGCGCGGTAAGGGTGGCTGCATTCGATATAAGGCTTTCTATTTGCGCTGTAACGCTTTGCGGCGTTTCATCATAACGGGCGTAGGGGCGGCATTCGCCAAACCCTTGGTGAGGGCCGTCGGTGATAGTAACTTTGACAACAAATATTTCATCTATCGTAGAGCGGCTAATGCGGAAGGTTCCGGCGACAGGCCAGCTTTCAACCGCGCATGAAATCTGAGGTGAACTTAAGGCGGGTGTATCCATAATAGGCAAAATTTATCCTCATAGAGCAGGCAGCTCTTGACCTTGCACTTTCGGCAACGCACCTTGCGTCCATGAACGGCGCAGCCACATCACATATGCAAGATCGGCCATCTTTCATCCTAAGCCATAGCGGGGACAGCCTGCATTTGAAAGCGATTGGATGTTGGACATTGCATTATATGCGCGAAATGTCGGAGCAATTAAATTCCGAACTGAGCGGTCATGAATATGAAACCGTTTTTTATGATTTTGATAATGTATCTGATATGGATACGGCGGGGGCCTATATATTCGCGAGCGCTATTCGGTGTGAGACGGGCAAATGTTTTCAGTGGAGTATAAAAGACGGTAGTAAGGGGCAAAACCTCTTAATGAACGAAGCGGCTGCGGCGCGCATGGGCGAGCATAGCGACTCGAAAAATGTTTTCTATGACATATTAGAACGCCTTGGTCGCGCCACGCATAATGTGTGGAATGAGTTTTGGGATACGCTTGCCTTTGTGGGGCATTTCGTTGTTGTGTTGTTCCGCTTGCTGCTGCGCCCTCATAAAATCCGCTGGACATCCGTTACGGCGATGATCGAAGAGGTCGGCCTTAACGCTGCGCCTATTGTCATGATGTTGAGTTTCTTTATAGGCGCGGTCATTGCCTATATGGGCGCGAATTTGCTCGCATCTTTCGGGGCGCAAATTTTCATGGTGGAGCTTGTGGGCTTTTCCGTATTGAGAGAATTTGCGGTTTTGATCACGGCGATCATGCTGGCGGGACGATCGGATAGCGCCTTCACCGCGCAAATCGGCGCGATGCAAATGCGTCAAGAAATTGATGCCATGACAGTTATCGGTCTTGATACCTATGAGACCCTTGTCGTGCCACGCGCGATTGCCTGCCTGATCTGCGCGCCATTACTGACGTTTTTGGCGATGTTGTCGGGCATTTCTGGCGGGATGATCGTGGCCTGGCTCGGCCCAACCGATGTGCCGCCTATCCTATTTTTTGCCCGCTTGAAGGACACGGTAGACATTAGCCATTATTGGGTAGGCCTTGTGAAAGCGCCGTTCTTTGGTCTCGTTATCGCTATCATTGGGTGCCGCCAAGGCTTAGCCGTTTCCGGCAGCGTGGAGTCATTAGGATCACGCACAACAGCAAGCGTGGTGCAGGCGATTTTTACCGTCATAACGATGGACGCGATTTTCGCGATGATCTTTATGCAGATGGGCGTTTAATCATGAGCGCTCAAGAACACACATCATGGCTTGTCGAAGCACGGGATATTGAAACAAGTTTTGGTGAAAACGTTATTCATCAAAACCTGAATTTTGGCGTCACGCGGGGCGAAATCGTCGGTCTTGTCGGTGGATCAGGGTCTGGCAAATCTGTTTTAATGAACACGCTCTTGGGCCTACGCGAACCCCAGGCAGGGTCTGTTCGCTATTTTGGACGTGATAGACATACGTTCTCGCGCCAAGAACAGCAGACGAATAATAATAAAATTGGTGTATTGTTCCAAGGCGGCGCTTTGTTTTCGGCGCTGACGGTGCGCGAAAATATCATGATACCTCTGCGGGAGCATACGGACTTACCCGTTAGCTTAATGCGAAACCTTGCTGATATGAAAATTCATATGGTGGGACTTCCGGCCTCTGCGGCAACGTTATACCCGTCTGATCTTTCAGGGGGTATGAAGAAGCGGGCTGGCCTTGCGCGTGCCTTGGCGCTGGATCCCGAACTATTGTTCTTGGATGAACCTACGGCCGGGCTAGACCCGATTGGCGCGTCAGCCTTTGATGAGCTTATTTTAGGCTTGCGGGAGGCGATGAATTTGACGGTGATAATGGTGACCCATGATTTGGATAGTCTTTACCGGATTTGTGATAGGGTGGCCGTCTTGGTTGATAAACACATTGCGATCGCGGATACTATGCCTAAAGTATTGGCATTTGATCACCCATGGATCAAAGCCTATTTTGGCGGAGAACGGGCGAGAGCGGCGCAATTTGCGGGATCACGCGCAGGAAAAACAGAGATTTAAAGGGCGATAAGGACGAATGGAAAGCAAAGCAAATTACGCAATGATTGGACTTTTTGTCATCATCGCTTTCATGGCCTCTTTGTCTTTTGTGGTCTGGTTATCTGGCGCGCAATTTGATCAAAAGTTTGATCAATATGAAGTGTCTTTTCAGGGCGCCGTTCGGGGACTGACCGAAGGTAGCGAGGTGCGTTTTAACGGACTTAGCGTCGGTGAGGTCACGCAATTGGGATTGGATCCGCGTGATAGTAATTCCGTTATCGCGACGATACAGGTCATCGCCAGAACGCCCGTACATACAAATAGCGAAGCGCAGCTTGAGCCGCTTGGCCTGACGGGGTTGAATTACATTCAAATCTCTGGCGGTAGTGAAGAGTTTCCGCTTATGTCGGAGCTGCCGGGCGAGGGACCGTTTCGTATTCCCGGTAAGATGAGTCAAATAGATAGCCTTGTGGAAGGCGGCGAAGATGTCATTGTCGGTGTTCAGCGTGCTTTAAGTCGCGTCAATAAATTGATGGATGAAGACTCTATCCAAGACATTCAGGCAATTTTGGCCAATGTGAAACAAATTACTGAGAACTTCCGTGAACTAGATGTGGACCCTGAGCTTTTAAACCGTGTTTTGGTCTCCTTTGAGCAAGCGGGTCAAAATGTGTCTGCGGCAGCGATTGCTGTTGATGTGGCGGCGAAAGATTTTGACGCAATGATTGTTAATGACGTCCAGCCGATTATGGCGCGGGCGCAAACGTCGATGGACGGCGTCGATCAAGCCTTGGCGGATTTCTCGCGCTTTGCAGACGGGGGCGCGCAGCTTACAACGGATTCGCGTGATGCAATTAACAGGCTTTCAAATTCAGGCCTCGTCGATATTGAAGAAACCTTGGACGGTATGCGCACCGCCGTTGAGAGCTTGAATACGATCTTGTCTGATCTGGAGAAAAGCCCGCTTGGTTTCCTTGCCGGGGAAGAGCGCGAAGTGATGGAGTTGCCGCAATGATGACGAAACCATATTTGATGTCGGCTCTATTGGGTATGAGCATAATCGCTGGCGGATGCGTATCCTCGATCTTGCCTGCCGCAAAAGACGCAAATCTTGTTTACAGATTGGCCTCGCCAACGACGTCCGCTGTGCCAAGCCCGTCTGCGCATATCATTCGCGTTGACCGACCAGCTGCGCCGCGTTTTCTTGGCGGAACATCGGTTGTTGTGTCGCCAGACCAAGAGCGCCTTGCCGTGGCAGGCGGCGCGGAATGGGGCGAAGCTATCCCAGATATGGTGCAGGCGACATTTATGGATGTCCTATCGAGCCGGGATGACCTTGTCGGTATATTGCCAACCTCTGGCGCGCGTACGACCGAACGCGTTCATATCACGATACGTCATTTCGAAGCGCAATTTGATAAGGGCGAAAGCCAAGCGCCATTAGCGACAGTTCAATATGCTGTTGTGCTATCTAATGCGGCGAACCGTGACCTTATTGGTAAATATGACATTCGTAAAACATCCCGCGCAGACGATATACGAGTGACGTCTATCGTCGACGCGCAAAGCCGCGCGAATCTAGCCGCGTTGAATGATTTGGCCGATTGGCTGGCTGTGCAGCTTAGCGAATATAAGTCGTAAGGTTTTAAGCGTTTATTGCTGCATCGCAGAGGATAAAGGCGCGGCCTGCATCGCTCTCTAATTGCTGCCGAATAGCTTCGCGGTCATCTTCGATAGGTGCGAGGCGGTTTTGGTAATCTGCGGCAAAAGCCTGCACATCTGACTTAAGCTGACTATCCGTTTCCATAGCCATATAAAGGTGACGCACAGGATCGTTTAAGCGTTTGGCCGTGACTTTGCTCATGGCTTTTGCGCCTTTGGCTTTCCTAGAGTTCGCGGCTTCGATTATGCTACCATCATCAACAATCGCGGCGGGGGATAGCCCCAAGATCGTCAGGCGGTTAATAATTTCGCTATCTGTAACGATGGGTTTAGCCGATGGCGCGCTGACGAAATCATCGAGCATTGTTGGCTCTGACGTACTTGAGAACTTACCGAGCCAATTCCAACGTGAGGCTTTAGATTTTGTGTTATCCTCAGCAGCTGGACGGCGCAGAGACTCCTCTGAATGCGCTGGCTTGGTCATAGGCGGCGCGACCATGTTTCTTTCAAGAACATATGGTTCTTGAGACGCGGGCTTGGCTGGCGCGGGCTCTATGGGATGTACCTTAATAGGCGTTCGGTTTTTGCTTCCGCGTAAGGGGGGCGCTGTACCGGCTGCGAGCGCGCCATGTGACGGCGTACTGTGGGATGTTTCCACATTGCGCAACTTATCCATCAACGTCATCATTTCAGCCTCTATACGCGCGATTTCATCACGGGTTTGCGCGAGGCTGCTTTTAACCTGCCGCGCTGCGGTTTCGCTTATGCTCTCGGCGCGGTTTGTGGAATATTTGACCATGTCTTCCATTTCGGCAAAACGGGTCTTTACGGCGCTATCCGTTAAGCGCGCGGCGTCGGCGAGCGCTTCGACCGTTTCGCGGCCCTTTTCTGACGCTTCGGAAAGGCTCTGAGCGCCGACTTGTGCGGAGAGGGACATGTCCCGCATTTTATCAAGGCTTTGTTCAAGCGACTTGCTAAGGCCGTCTTGTTCCGCGCGCATTTTCTCGACCATCTCTGAAAGATCGAGGGCGTGATTACGATAAATAGCATTAATCTCAGTTGAGCGCGCTTTTAGAACGTCACCAAGCTGCGTGATTTCTTCGTGGCTTCCCGTCAATGTAGACGCCGCTTCGATAGAGCTTTGTTTCACATCCGCCGATACGGCATTTAATTTTAGCGTAATGTCTTCAATGCCAACTTGGGCCTCGGTCATTTTTTGCTCTGCCGCGAGTGTTGATTGTTCGACATTATGCGCATGGTCATCCAATGTTTTAGATAGGGTTGTCATACGGTCTTCGAGTGTATTGACGATGTAGCTAAGCGAAGATTTTTGCGTTTCTATATTTTCGTTGATTGTGTCGGTTGAGGTTTGCGCGGCAAGGACAGACTGACTTAGGGCAGAGCTTTGGAGACGGGTAACATCACCGAGCATTTCCATACGGTTGAGCGCCGCTGTGAGCTGTAGGTTGATGTCCTCAACGTTTTTCTCAATCGACTTTGTCATAATTTTAGAGCGCGCCACGACGGTTTCATCGGGCTTCATCATGGCGTCAACGGCAGCGCCTAAGCGGGCAGAGTGATGAGAGAGCTTCATTAAACGGTAACACGCCAGCGAGAACAATATAAATAAAAGGGCTGGCAGGATAACAAAGAGAGAGGCCGTCATGAGTTCAAGCACTGACGCGGGAGCATTATCTGTGCCCATAAAGCCCATCTTCCAGCCTGCAATGCCGGAAAATAATAGCCATACGAAAACAGCGGTGCCGCCAAAGATAAGAACCCATTTTTGTGAAGGTTCTTCCACGTGTGAGGCGTTTATATATGGGTTCATAACGCCCTCTAGTCCCGGATTGTTTACAGGGCGTGATGTAGGTTCGATGGGACGAATGTCTGGGTGCTTTTCAGCGCGAGACGGTTCTTTTACGCTTTGTTGCAAGATAGCGGCGCCGGATATGAATGACGGTACAGGATCATTATCTTCAGGGTCATTATCTTCAAGCTCATTATATTCAAGCTCATTGCTTTCTGGCTCGGCATTAATATCAATGGGCTGATCTACTATGTCTACGGCGCGTAATAAGACGTCGTCTCTTTCGGGAATGGGATCCGCAACGTCTTTAGCCGTTTCAGGGAAGGGCGGACTGTCTATGTCAACGGCCTCGTTTACTTCATCAATTGATGTGAGGACAAGTGGAGCGTGGGATGGGGCTTCGGCGATGAGGTCTTTGGCTTCAAGTTCGATAGGGGTATCGCTTGCGCGGCTGTGATCTGTCTCCGTTTCTTGGTCAACAGGATGCAAGCCAAGGGCAATTAATGAGGCACTATCCTCTGGTTCAATACTTTTAATCTTTTTAAAAATATCCGTCACAACACGACCTTTTCCAAAAGTTTTCCCTTATTAACCGAATATAAGACGTTTTGCACTACATAGTTAATGAAACAAAACTTTCTTTGGAAAGAAATAACAGGTGAGGGAACGCTATGGCGCTTGCAAAGCCATCACATAAAACAAATACTGCCGCAGAAAAGGCAAAACGCTGGGACTTATCGGCTGCGGAGCGGAGTTATCTAGCTCTCGGTACGCGGCAGGCTGGCGGAAAATTACCCTTGTTTGATGTAAACGGCCAAGAGATCAAAGCGGGGACAATCCACTCTTGTATGGCTAAGGGCTATGCTGAGGTTTGGTTTGCAAATCCTCTTAAACCTGACTGGCTTGTTTGCCGCCTCACAGAGGCCGGCCGAAATGCGGTAAGAAGCGCGTAAAACACGCGCTCCTAAAACGCGAATTGAATGAGGTTAAGCCTCAAGTCCCGGCGTATTGCGCCGCGTCACATACATGATAACGCATACAAGCGTTAATCCAGCGATCGTCATCAAGACATCAGCGTCTGAATTAAATCCAATTTTAAAAATCGTTGGCGTCGGTAGAGCAGAATGCTCATAGCCTAAAACTGTGGCTGCAAAGAGGTTATTGGCCGCATGAACGCCTATGGCCGATTCCAGACCGCCATCGATGTAGGTTAAGACACAAGCAAAGAAACCGAAGAAGAAATAACCACTTACAGTGATAAGTACATTTCCATTTTGAGAGGCTTCAGCAACTTCAGGGTTGCTTAAGTGAAGAGCTGCAAAACCCGCACTGGTGATGATGAAAACAATCCATGGATTTTTTATGATCCGAAATAGGCCTTGGTTTAAATACCCACGCAACATGATTTCTTCCGTCGCGGATTGCAGCGGGATGAAAATAAGCGAGACGAAAAAGAAGCTCCAAAACATAGCCGGATTAAAGATAAGCTCAGCTTTGCTAACACCAGTTACATGCAGGATAAAAGATAGGCCGCCTGCGATAGTCCAAAAAACGATCATGGAAAAGAACATACGTTTCCAGCGGAAGGAACTTGCGGCTGTGTGTAGGGACTTAATAGAGCGCTGATGTAGAACACGCTGTGCTATGAAAAGGCCAAAAGCAATGGCTGGGAAAACCGCGAGCATAGAGCCATATGTCAACGGGCTTTTACCGATATAGCCCATGATGAACTCTACCGATTCTGGATCATTTGTTTGAATGATTTGCCAGATGCAATAAGCGGATAAGGCTGCAAATAAACCTGCGATAATGGAGACTGCTTTCGTGTTCTTCTCGCCGAATTTCCCTCTAACCAAATAAAGTATAATCGCGATAAGTGAGAATAAAACGAAACCGCCAACAGCTTTGGCCGCTTGTGCGCCTGAATCGCTTTCGGGCATTTTCGAGAGAACATCCGGATCCACCAGCATGATGCCCGCGAACATGGGGCCGGATAGGATAAATTGCGCAAAGATCCAAACAACTGCGGCGAACCATAAGCCTGCGGCCCAATAGCCCCAATGATTGCGGCCTGTATCGGCTTGCGAGAAATAAGCTTGGATTGGCTGTGATGAAAACATGATAGGCACCCCTTAAAATCTAGGACGGTGATGCCAGTCAATGCTTACGGTTTCAATAAGGTTTTTGGTTAAAGCCGCGCCATAAGGCGCGGCTTATAGGGTGAGGGTCCCTGATGTTAAAAGCGGCAGTCGATAAGGTGTTCTGTGCCTTCAACAATATATGAGCCGTTCCAAGGGTTTGTGCATTGTAAGACGCTAACCCGCTCGGCATGTCCATTGTGCCAGCCATCAAGCTCTACGCGGCGGCATTGGGTGCTGCTTTGGTAGCTATTATAGCTTGTATAGCTGGGCTGGTAGAAAGAATAAGCCGTCGGTGCCCAGCGGTAGCGACTGTAGCCGGGCGTGCCGAAGGAAAAGCTTATGCCTAGGCCGCTACGATAGTTGCTACGACCGTAGCTGCGGGGGCCGCGCCAATTACTATAACTGTAACGCGGCCGTGTGTGGCGGTTGCTATTGTAACGTCCATTATGCCTATTTCTATATCGGTTATAGTTGTGCGACCTTGATCTATGACGGCTATTGTAATGCCGGTTTGAATGACGTGAGCGGTTGGCTCGGGGGTGATGCCTGCGATTATCCGCATAACGGCTATAAGACAAGGGACTGCCTGAAAAGCGATCACGGTCAGGCGCGCTACGAATTTTCGTGGGGCTATGACTGTGATCGCTTTTAGACGCGTGGATTGCGCCAGGCGCACTTTTTGTGGGGGCTGCATAGGCCGTGCTTCCGGCGCCTACCGCGATTAATATAGCGAGAATTGTGAATTTTAGGGGATATTTGTGAGTAGAATTAAACATAAAAATTCCTTTCATTATCACATTTTACAAATGTGCGTATGAAAGCGTGCTGAAACCACTATTCATGTTCTATTAATTTGATTATCGTGAGCTTATGAGCCTTATTGATTCTGAACCTGAAATAAATTTTGATCATTTAAATCAATATGTTGGCGGCGATATTGCGCTTACAAAAGAGATATTTAGCCTCTTTAAGAACCAAGTGGATATGTGGAGTAAGCAGCTTTTGCCTGAGGCAAACGACGAGATATGGGCAGCCGTTACGCATTCCCTCAAGGGATCGGCGCGTGCTGTCGGCGCTATGAGGCTTGCTCAGACGTGTGAAGATGCGGAATCTTTGATTGGCGATAATAATCGTATTGAGGTGCGTAAAATTTCAGTTCTATTTTCGCGCCCAGTTTGGCACTCACGCCTGTTTCCTCAAATAGTTCCCGAA
>JBMYWT010000066.1:0-15564 GCA_049607665.1 Maricaulaceae bacterium | reverse complement strand
GTCTCGGGGCAGTTCTGTCGTTTTTGTCTCGCCATGCGGCTGGGTTCCTGTGTCTCGAACACGAAAATTTTATCATAATCGTGATGTTGGGTCTGGTATATTGGTCAATCGTTCTATATATAGAACAGTAACGAAGCGCAAGGCTTTGCCGCATTCTATGTGCGGCGGATGTTTTGCAAAGAGATGAAGGTCAGGCGATGCGATATTTGCCCATACATGTCGATACGAGCGCTGCCGAGATTTTAATCATCGGCGGCGGAGAAGCGGCCGAAGCGAAATTACGCACGCTCTTGAAAACAGAGGCTGCGTTAAAACTCGTCAGCCCGACAGTTAGTCCTGAAATCCTGCGCTGGATTGAAGACGGCAAGATAGAGTGGGCGCGCCGCGACCTTACTGATGCTGATTTTGAAACCGCCCGCCTTGTTTATGTCGCCACAGAGGATGAGGCGAAAAATACGTCCTTGGCGCGGTGGGCTAACAAACTTGGATTGCTCGCGAATGTTGCCGATCAAAAAGACGATTGCGCCTTTATAACGCCAGCTTTGGTTGACCGTAGCCCTGTCACAATTTCTATCGGCACAGAGGGCACAAGCCCAAGTCTGGCGCGCGCCATTAAAAGTGAATTTGAGAGCTTACTGCCGTCAACGCTGGGTAAACTCGCAATTAAAATCAATGTTTTACGTGCAGCAGTGAAGGCGAATATGCCTGATCTTGCGGAGCGTCAATCCTTCTGGGCGCGTATATTTGACGGACGTGATCTACGCTCGCAACTTCGCATGAACGAAGCGGATCTGGAAGGGCGCGTCACGCGAACACTTGCGAATAAAGACGAGCGGAAAACAGGCCAAGTCGTTCTCGTGGGCGCAGGGCCAGGCAATCCTGACCTCCTCACCATTGGCGCGCGCCAAGCGCTCCACGCGGCTGATGTCATTGTCTATGACCGCCTCGTTAGCCAAGGCGTGCTAGAGCTCTCTCGCCGCGAAGCTGAATATATTTATGTCGGCAAAGAGCCGGGCGGCGTCTCGACCCCGCAAGGTGATATCAATCAAATTCTTATCGAAAAGGCTCAAGAGGGCCTGCATGTTATCCGCCTAAAAAGCGGCGATCCGCTCATATTCGGTCGCGCGGATGAAGAGATCGAGGCGCTGGAGGGCGCGGGAATCGCCTTCTCCATCGTGCCTGGCATTACCGCCGCGGCTGCTGCCGCCGCTGAAATCGGCGCGTCTCTGACGACTCGCGGGCGCAATAAATCCGTCTCTTTCCTCACGGGCCATGACACAAAAGGTTTTGCTGACCACGATTGGGCCGCACTCGCAGGCACGGAATCGCGGGCTGCCATTTATATGGGCGTCGGCGCGTCGCGCTTCATCCAAGGACGGCTTTTGCTACATGGGGCTGATAAAAATATGCCCGTCACTGTTGTTGAAAATGCCTCGCGGCCAGAACAGATCATCGTCGCGACAACGCTCGGCGCGCTCGCCGAAGATATCACTGCGAACGGCATAAAAGGCCCTGCCATTTTGCTGCTGGGCTACGAAGCTCGCCACGCTAAATCTATCATTCCAACACTTAAAAACACACTCGGAGTCGCCTCATGAGCGCGAAACATAAGGGGAAGGGGCCGCAAGCCCTGACCGCAAATCACCTACGCGAAGGCCATGTTGTGTGGCTTACATCTGATATGAACTGGTCGGATAAATATACCGACGCGCTCTTGTCTGAAGACGAAGACGTCATTGCGAAAATGCAGGCCAAGGGCGAGGCGGATGACGAAGCCAACCTCATCACAGGCGTCTATTTCATCGACGTGGACGCAGAGACGGGGCAGCCCGTGCGCTACCGCGAGCGCTTCCGCGTGAACGGCCCCAGCTATGACACAGCGGCTTATTTGGCCGAAAAAGGAGACGCGTAATGTATCGTTACGATGAATTTGACGCCGATATCGTCCAGAACCGCGTCACGCAATTTCGCAGCCAAGTGCAGCGCCGCCTCAGCGGGGCGATCACAGAGGATCAGTTTAAACCGCTGCGTCTTCAAAACGGATTATACCTACAGCTCCACGCCTATATGCTCCGCGTCGCCGTGCCTTACGGAACGTTAAACGGCGCGCAACTGCGGCAGCTCGCGATGATCGCCGATAAATATGACCGTGGTTACGGCCATGTCACGACGCGCCAAAACCTACAGTTTAATTGGCCTGAGTTGGTTGATGTGCCTGATATTTTGCAGGACTTGACCGAAGTTGAAATGCACGCTTTCCAGACATCGGGAAATTGTATCCGCAATGTGACGTCAGATCCTTACGCTGGTGCTACGGCGGATGAAATCGAAGATCCGCGCCCGACGGCAGAATTGCTGCGGCAATGGTCAACCATCCATCCTGAATTTGCTTTCCTGCCGCGTAAGTTTAAAATCGCGGTGACGGGATCGCCCAATGACCGCGCTGTTATTCGCGCACATGATATTGGTCTTGAGATTGTCAAAAATGACAAGGGCGAGGTGGGTTATCACGTCCTCGTCGGCGGCGGTTTGGGCCGCACGCCTATCATTGGCGTGACCCTGCGAGAGTTCCTGCCGCGCGAAGAGCTGCTGCCTTACCTAGAGGCCGTTATGCGCGTCTATAATCGCCACGGTCGCCGTGATAATAAATATAAAGCGCGGATCAAAATCCTGGTGCAGGAAACGGGACTCGAAGAGTTTCGCGCCCAAGTCGACAAAGAATACGCCACGCTGGAACCCGCTGACATCGCCGTATCAAGCGATGAAGTCGCGCGCATCACGTCGTATTTTTCCTCGCCTGATTATGAAGCTCTGCCTGAAACTAATGATGCCTATGAGGCGGCACTGGCGGCGGATAAGGATTTCGCGAATTGGGTGGAGAAAAACATTGCCGCCCATAAGCAATCGGGCTACGCGATTGTAAACATTTCGCTGAAGCCTAAAACGCTTGCGCCGGGCGATATCACCTCCGATCAAATGCGCAGTGTTGCCGATTTGGCGGATCAATATAGCTTTGGGGAACTGCGCACGACCCACCAGCAAAACATGGTGCTGCCGCATGTGCGCAAGGCTGATTTACCCGCCATATATGAGGCCCTTAAAGATGCTAAATTAGAAGCCGCAAATATCGGCCTCATCACGGATATTATCTGCTGCCCCGGTATGGATTTTTGCGCCCTCGCAACCGCGCGCTCTATCCCTGTCAGCCAAGCGATCACAGAGCGTTTTTCTGACCCTGCGCGCGAAGCGGCCATTGGTGAAATGCAGATCAAAATTTCGGGCTGTATCAATGCCTGCGGGCATCATCATGTCGGCCATATCGGTATATTGGGCCTCGAAAAAGCAGGCGTGGAGTTTTACCAAATTAAGCTTGGCGGCGATGCCTCTGAAACGGCTTCCGTGGGTGACATCACGGGTAAGGGTTTCTCGCAAGAAGAACTCGTCGACGCCATAGAACGCATGGTTGATTTCTACCTTGGCAATAAACAAAATGATGAGCGTTTCATCGACAGCTACCGCCGCCTTGGCATGGATGCCTTCAAAGAGGTTTTATATAATGTTGGATAATGTTTTAATTCAGCACGGCCATGTCGAGGACGCGAGCGAACTGGCGGATACACCTGATTTAGAAGGGTTTTTAGCCAGTAATCGCGGGGAAGCTGTGCGCTTGTCCAATGATGTTGATCTTGACGCGCTTAAGATGCATTTGCCAAAACTCAAAACCATTTTGGTCGACTTTCCTGCCTATGCCGATGGGCGCGGATTTTCTATCGCGCGGCAGCTTCGCAAAGTTTACGGCTTTAAGGGCAAACTCATAGCTGACGGCCCGCTCGTGCCTGACCAATATAACATGGCGCGGCAATGCGGATTTGACGGCGTTCGTGTCGATGGCAAGACGTTTTCACGCCAATCCGAGAGCGATTGGTTTAATGCGATGGACGCGTTTAAATCCACCTATCAACGCGGCTACGCCCTTAAAAATGGCCCAGCCACAAGCGTTTTTGACGCACGTAAAACGGCTCTTGCCGCGCGCGGTAATGATGACCCGTATTTCGGCTATTCCGCAGAGCGCGCGCTTGAGCAAGCGCTTAGCGATTATGAAGGCAAAATTGTACTGGCCTCGTCCCTCGGTGTGGACTCTGTTGTGCTCCTGCATATGGTTGCGCAGATTGATAAAAACGTGCCGATTATCTTCCTCGATACAGGCAAGCATTTCCGCGAAACTTTGACTTATCGCGATATGATTGTCGAAGATTTAGGTCTAACGGATTTCAGAAATATCACTCCAGATTTTGAGACTGTGAAATCCGAAGATGCGGACGGGCAGCTCTATTCCACCGATCCCGATGCCTGTTGTAATTTGCGTAAAGTTCGCCCACTTGATAGCGTGATTTCAGGTTTTGAAGCGCGCATCACAGGCCGCAAACGCTACCAAACCCCGCAGCGTAAAGACATGCCCATGCTTGAAGTCGGTGGGCGTCAGGCCAAGGTCAATCCGCTCGCTTATTGGCACGCCAAAGACGTGACGGGATATATGCGTAAACATGATTTGCCGCCGCATCCGCTCCTCGCGCTAGGCTTCCTATCCGTGGGCTGTCAGCCCTGTACAACTCGCGTCGCCGACGGCGAAGACGCCCGCGCTGGCCGCTGGCGGAACCACGAAAAAACCGAATGCGGTATTCACTATATTGATGGCAAATGGGTGCCAGTGCCTGACAAAAAGACTTACGAAGTCTTTTAGGTTTAGCGTTTGAGGCTTAGCTGTGGCGAGAGCGTAATTCCGTCACGACATCTTGCAGTTTCACATCTTTGGCCGCCAGTAAAACCGTGAGGTGATAGATCAAATCCGCCGCCTCGCTGGTAAGCTTGTCTTCGGTTTCGGCGACGGCGGCGAGGGCGGTTTCTACGCCTTCTTCGCCGACCTTTTGCGCCGCGCGCCGTAGCGGACCTTGCAAGAGTTTAGCCGTATAAGAGCTGTCGGGATCAGCGGTTTTACGGGCTTCGATTAACTGCTCAAGATAGCCTAAAAACCCAAGCCCCTGCGGGCCTTCATGGCCAAAGCATGAGGTGGTGCCTTCATGGCACGTCGGCCCCTTCGGCACTGCGCGCACAAGAAGTGTATCTTGGTCGCAATCTGCCGTGATCGACACGAGCGATAGCGTATTACCGCTGCTCTCGCCCTTCGTCCAAAGCGTATCGCGGGAACGGCTGTAGAAGGTCACAAAACCGCTGTCTTGCGTTTTAGCCAATGCGTCTTGGTTCATATAACCGAGCATCAAAACCTGCTCTGTACTTGCGTCTTGCACGATAGCAGGGATCAGGCCGCCGCCTTTGGCGAAATCGAGTTTGGAAATATTTAGTGTCATAATCTTATCTCAATTCCCGCCTCTTTGAGGGAGGTTTTCAGGTCGGGTATGGTGAAAATATTTTTGTGAAACACACTCGCCGCCAACGCGCCGTCGACGCTCGCTTGCTTAAACACATCGGCGAAATGGCTCATCTCGCCCGCGCCGCCTGAGGCGATGAGCGGCACGCTACACACGGCGCGCACAGCCGAGAGCTGCTTGATGTCATAACCTTTGCGAACGCCGTCTTGGTTCATACAGTTTAGGACAATCTCGCCCGCCCCGCGCTCACAAACTTCCGCCGCCCAGTCGAGTGTTTTGCGCCCCGTCTCTCGCGTTTTATCAGGATCGCCTGTGTGAGATTTCACGCGATACTCACCGTTTTCCTCAAAGGTATCTATGCCGATGACAACGCATTGCTGGCCATAGGCATCATGCAGCTCGTTAATTAAATCGGGCCGCGCCAAGGCAGGGGAGTTGACGCTGATTTTATCTGCGCCCGCCGCCAGACGTGCGCCTGCCGCGTCGACGGATTTAATCCCGCCCGCCACACAGAACGGAATATCAATCGCGCGCGCCACGGCGCTGATCCAGTCTAGGCTGACCATGCGCTCATCGGTTGAGGCCGTGATATCATAAAAGACAAGCTCATCCGCGCTCGCATCGCGGTAACGCATGGCAAGGTCAAGAATGCCGCCGACGTCTTCGTGATTGCGAAATTGCACGCCTTTGACAACGCGCCCATCGCGCACATCAAGGCAGGGAATGATCCGCCGCGCTAGCACGTTATGGCTTCCGCGAGCGTGAACTTATTCTCATACAGGGCTTTGCCGATAATGATGCCGTGCGGCTTGAGCGCTTTGAGGTCTTTGACGTGATCCAATGTGCCGACGCCGCCTGAAGTAATCAGGTCAAGTAGCGGATATTTATCAATAATATCCTTATAAAGGTCATTATTCGCGCCGCCCAAAACACCATCTTTAGCGATGTCCGTGACGAGGACAGTCTTTAGTCCGCTGTCCATATAATCGTCCAAAACCTCCCAGAGATTGCGTCCCGCCGTCTCTGTCCAGCCATGTGTCGTGGGATAGGGAATGCCGTCTTCAGCGATCTTCACGTCCAGCGCGACAACGATGCGTTCAGAGCCGAGCGAGGTGAGCCAATATTTTACCATTTGCGGATTTGTGATGGAAAGCGAGCCTATCACGGCGCGCTGCACGCCGCCGCTTAGTAAGCGTTCAATATGCGCAAGCTCGCGTAATCCGCCGCCCGTTTGCACGGAAATTCCGCTCTCCTTTGCGATGTTCATGATAAGGTCGGCCTGCTCTGTTTTACCATGTTTGGCCCCGTCAAGATCAACGATGTGGATCCATTCGCTGCCTGCCTCTGCAAAACTGCGGGCCATTTCCATTGGCGAAATTTCATAGTCGACGCGCTGATTAAAATCGCCCTTAAACAGGCGCACACAGCCGCCATCCATCAGGTCAATAGCGGGGTAAATCATGGCGAGACTTTCAAGAAATTAGCAAGGATTTTCGCGCCCGTCGCGCTGCTGCGTTCGGGGTGAAATTGGCAGCCGTAAATATTGCCCTTGCGCACAATGGCGGCAAACTCTTGGCCATAAGCGCTGGCGGCGATGACGTGATCTGTGATCGGCGCGGCAAAAGAGTGGACGAAATAGGCGTAATCGCCTGCGCTAACGCCGTCCAAAACAGGATCGTTTTTAAGCGCGCTGAGTTGGTTCCATCCCATATGTGGGCTGGGTTGATCGCCTGTGTCGAGTTTGGAAATGCGTCCTTCGATCAAGCCGAGTCCTTGTGTTGTTTGCCCGCCTTCGTCTAGCTCTTCGAACAAAAGCTGCATCCCAAGGCATATGCCCATCATGGGTTTCGTGCGCGCCTTAAGCACGCCCGTTAGGCCCAATGCATCGATATTGCGCATGGCCGCAGGGGCCGCGCCAACGCCTGGCAGGATGACATGGCTTGCCGCGTCGATCACGCTGGCGTCGCGCGAGATGATGACGTCCGTATTCATGCGTTCAAAGGCGAACTTCACCGAGGCGAGGTTGGCCACGCCCGTATCGACGATAACAAGGCTCACTAGAGAACGCCTTTGGTCGAAGGTATATCACCGCCAACGATTTGAAAGGCAGGACGCAGCGCGCGGCCGACGCCTTTAAAGCTGGCCTCGATCATGTGGTGCGTGTTCTCGCCGTCTACGTTGATTTGGATGGAGGCGCCGAGCGCTTGCGAGAGGCTTTGGAAAAAGTGCGGGCACATTTCAGCGGGGAATGCCCCGACGTGATCAGTTGGGAAATCACCGCTCCAGACGAATGAGGGGCGGCCCGAAAGATCTATTGCGACGCGTGCCTGTGTTTCATCCATCGGCATGACAAAGCCATAACGGCCAATGCCAGCGCGGTTGCCGAGGGCTTGTTTTAGCGCGGAGCCGAACGCGAGCGCGACGTCTTCGACTGTGTGGTGGGCGTCGATTTCAAGGTCGCCTTCGCAAGTGAGCGTCAAGCCCATGCCGCCGTGCTTGGCGATTTGCTCTAGCATGTGATCGAAAAAGCCCAGCCCAGTGTCGATTTTCACAGTCTTTGGATCGTCCAAATTCACACGCACGGCGATGTCTGTTTCATTCGTCTTGCGGAAAGTTTCGCCGACGCGCTCTATTTGCGCGGCTGTATCATTGACGCCAAAAGCGGCGAGGGCGATGTCATTTTCTTCAGGCGAGCCGATGGAAATGCGCATCATGCCAGTTGTTTTGCGGTAGTCGCGAATTTTGACATTATAACGCGCAAGTTCGGCGATTAGGCCCGTTTCATCGGCGACATCTAGCAAAAGGAAATTGGCGTCTGATGGATAGACGGTCTTCACGAATTTCGACTGCGAGAGGGCGTCTGTCATACGCGCGCGTTCCGAGAGCCATTCTTCGAGGCGCGATTTATGTACGGCCATGGCGGAGGGCGAAAGCGCGTCCAAGATCGCTTTTTCCACGGGCCGCGCGATGGGGTAGGGCGGGAGGACTTTTAGCATTAAATCAATCACGCGCGGATCGGCAATCGCGACGCCGCCTCTCACGCCCGCCAGTGCGTAAGCCTTAGAAAGGGTGCGCATAACAACGATGTTTTTGTAGTCCGCGATAGCGGGGATGAAGCTCGGCTCTGGGCTAAACTCAGCGTAAGCTTCGTCGATCACAATGAGCGTGTCAGGGAAGGTTTTTGCGAGTGTCAAAACGAGGTCACGCGCGATGCTATTACCCGTCGGATTATTGGGCGAACAGAGGAATATGGCCTTTAAGTTTTCGGCCCGTTTCGCTGTCTCCATGACGCGCCCTGCGTTCCATGTGTAATCTTCATTTAGCGGCGCTTCGATGACGCGCGCGCCTTGGATATCGGCGCAGGTTTTGTAATAACCGAATGTGGGCGGGCAGATCAAAACGCTATCCGTACCCGCTTCGCAGAACGTTCGGAGCAAAACTTCAATGCCTTCATCCGCGCCGCGTCCGACCATGATACTGGCGGGATTTGTCCCGTAAAGTCCCGCGAGGCGCGCGCGTAATTCAGGCGGTTGTTGTTCAGGGTAGCGGTTATATCCGCTCGCGCCAATGACGGGCGGCGGGGCATAGGGGCTTTCGTTGGCGTCGAGATGTAGCGCGCCTGTCGCGCCGCCGCGCGCCGAATAGGCGGCGAAATCGACGATGGCTTTGCGGGCGATATTTTCGGGCCAATTGGTCATGATGGCTCGCTTTCTAGGCGTAAGGAGACGGCACGTCTATGGGCGTCTAGGCCCTCTAATGTCGCAAGGCGCTCCACGGCAGGGCCGAGGTTTTCAAGGCCTTCGCGCGTGAGGGATTGGATGGAGATATATTTGATAAAACTCTCTAGGGTGACGCCAGAATAGCTCTTCGCCGCGCCGTAAGTTGGCAGCGTGTGGTTCGTCCCGCTAGCGTAATCTCCGACGGATTCTGGTGTCCAAGGGCCGAGAAATATAGAGCCGCTATTGCGGATGTCAGCGGTATAACTCTCTGGCGTATCCATTTGAATTATAAGGTGTTCTGGGGCGTATGAATTGACAATATCAATAATATCTTCGCGCTTGTCGGCGATAATCATACGCGCGAAAGAGAGCGCTTGCTCGGCGATGTCTTTGCGCGGGAGTGTCGCGAGTTGCGCTTTGATTTCTGCCTCGATGGCGTCAGCGATATTTGCATCTGTCGCGACGCAAATCACTTGCGCCAGCGTATCGTGCTCGGCTTGGCTGAGGAGGTCAGAGGCGACGAAAACGGGATTGGCATTTGCGTCAGCTAGAACCATAGCTTCGCTCGGACCTGCAGGCAAATCAATGGCGGGGCCGCCCGGCTCTTGCGCCGCGAGGGATTTGGCGGCGGCGACATAGGCATTGCCGGGGCCAAATAATTTATCACAGGCGGGGATGCTCTCTGTGCCGTAAGTCAGCGCGGCGATAGCTTGCGCGCCGCCGCAGGCAAAGACGTCTGTGACGCCGCAGAGATAGGCGGCGGCCAATACGGCGGGATTGATTTGTCCTGTCTTAGACGGCGGCGTCACCACAACGCGGCGCGACACGCCAGCGATCTTGGCGGGGACGGCGAGCATTAATAGCGTTGAGACGAGCGGCGCGGTGCCGCCCGGAACATAAAGGCCCGCTGTTTCAATCGCGCGTGGTTCGCGGCGGCAGATGACGCCCGGCTGAGTTTCGACTTCAATGACGGCAGGAATTTGCGCGCTGTGGAAGGCACTGATATTAGCTTTGGCCGTTTCCATTGCGGCCTTGTCGGCGGCGGGGAGGGCCTCCCAAGCCGCCTTTAAATCGATACCGTCAACACGCAGAGATGTGAGCTCTACGCTGTCAAATTTGGCGGTGTAATCCAGCACGGCTCTATCGCCGCCAGATTTCACACCCGCCATGATGTCGCGCACGCGCGCGATGAGCGTTTCATCCGCAATAGCTTCAGGGCGCGAGAGGGCGGCTTTGCGCGCGCCTTCGTCTAAATCTGTCCAAACAAGACGTTGCATTAGGCCATCATTTTTTCGATAGGCAGCACGAGGATCGCCCGCGCGCCGAGCGCTTTGAGGTCTTCGAGCGTTTCCCAGAAAATGTTTTCCGTACACACCGCTTGGAGGGCGACGAGATCATCACTGCCCGCGAGGGGGATGATAGTCGGCGAATCGGAGCCCGGCAATATAGCTGTGATCGCGTCGACTTTATCTTTGGGCGCGTTTAGCATGATATATTTCGTCTCGGAGGATTTAATCACGCCGTCGATGCGCCGCATTAACTTATCCAAAACGTCTTGCTTTTCAGGGGCAAGCGCGCGGCTGGAGTTGACCAAAACGGCTTCGCTCTCAAGAATGGTTTCAAAGGCGGTCAGGCCGTTGGCCTCAAGCGTTGCGCCTGATGAAACTAGATCACAGATGGATTCGGCAATGCCGATGGACGGCGCGAGTTCGACAGCGCCTTTCATTTCAACCGATGTGGCCGAAATTTTGTTCTCGGATAAATAACGCCCTAAAACACCAGGGTAAGTCGTGGCGATGCGCGTTCCACCGAGCTGGCTGGCCTCTGTAATCCCGCTTGCGTCGCTGGCGGCGAGGCAGAGTTTGCAGCGCGAAAAGCCAAGGCGCATGGTGATGTCGGCGTCGAGCTTCGTTTTCGCCGAGAGCTGTTCCTCGACCAAGACATTCTCGCCGACAATCCCGATATCGGCGGCATTTGTCGCCACGAATGAAGGAATATCGTCATCCCGCACGAGCAATAAATCAATCGGCATGTTCTTAACGCGCGCGAGCAAACCGCCGCCGCGTATGGCAAAGCGAAGGCCGCATTTCTTGAGGAGGGCGTAGCTATCATCCGCAAGCCGCCCCTTTTTCTGGAGGGCGATGCGAAGGCGAGGAGAGGCTGTCATGATTTATCCTTTAAGGCGATCCGATCGAGCGAGGCGCGGTAGCCTTGGTGGGGTTCGTCTTTTAAAAACCGCGCGACGCGGCCGATTGTTGTTGTGCTTATGCCTGTCATGGCGTTGATCTCGCGATAAGAGGCGCTGCCTTTATCAAGTAATTTCGCAACATGCCAGCGCTCAGATAGGGCGCGCAGCTCTGCGGGCGTACAGAGGTCGATCAGGAAGCGCTCCATCTCTGCCGCATCGCCGATGGAGGATAGTGTTTGCGCTAAATCTTCGCGCGTCTCTGTATTGGGTTGCGTGGTCATGTGTGTCTCATTGTGTTAGCGTGCTGTTACAGTGAGGTAGCTGAGAGCGCAAGCGGAAATATCATATGATTTGTGGTTTTCTCAGCAATCACGCGCGCGGCCCTGCCTGCGTATTGTGGCTTGCGGCGCGCGCCTATTCAGACTATAGGGCGGGTTGATTTGCGTATTTGCGCTTGCGGCCTTGCTTGAAGGGCCGTTTTTATTTGGAGACCTTTATGGCACGCGTCACCGTTGAAGATTGTATCGAAAAAGTTGAAAACCGTTTTGACCTTGTTTTGCTCGCGGCGCACCGCTCGCGCAATATCTCGGCTGGCGCGGCTCTGACGGTTGATCGTGATAACGACAAAACACCTGTTGTATCACTTCGTGAATTGGCCGAAGAAACGCTCGATATGGGCGACCTCCGCGAGAGCCTCGTGTCAAACCTACAGCGCGTTATCATTGATGATGACATGCCAGACGAGGAAGAGATGCTCCCAATTCTCGCGCTAGAGCACGGCGAAGCACAGCCAACAGAAATGTCAGAAGCTGACCTCCTCCGCGCGATGCAAAGCGACCGCGACAACGATAATTCCAATCGGTTCTAAACGTAGCCGACACCACGTTTTAAAAACCGTCTCATCGAGTATTCGTGAGGCGGTTTTTTTATGGGTGGAGTGTTTATGGTCATTCAAAGTCGACAAATTAGTATTTACGCAAGTGACTTTCTGTTTTCGATTAGTTCGAATTGCTTGCAATTTTCATAAGTGGCGCATTTTTCCCAAAAGCAGATATTAAGAATATGTTGCTTTTTCACCAAATTTAGATTAACCGAGTGTTATTCGTCGATGAAGCATAAGATGCGTAATCCGAATAAACTTCACAAAACCATAGAGCTTTTACTGCCAATGAATTCAATGTCATTGGTGGTTAGGATGTATTCACAAGGAAATTTATATGAACCTAACTTACGCCATTGGCGACATTCATGGCAGAGACAGTCTTCTGGAAAAAATGTATTCTCGTATCGAGAACGATTTATATCGTTCTGCGCAAATCAATAAACCTACTGTAATCCACATTGGTGATTATATAGATGGCGGCCCTAACAGTGATAAAGTTTTAGGCTTAATCATGCGAGGTTCGTCAAGGTTTGATAGTATTTCGTTGCTTGGCAACCACGAGGCCTTAATGCTGGACTGTCTTGAAACTGATGATCGAGATGTGTGGTGGAACTGGATTAGTAATGGTGGTGATAAAACTTTAGAAGCTTTAGGCGTTTCCAATCGGTTTGGAGGATGCGACCCTAAAACATTAGCGGACGCTTTGGGGGCTGAGCGAATTAACTGGCTCAGAAATTTGCCGCTTTATCATCTCGCAAACCCGTATTTATTTGTGCATGCAGGAATAGTTCCCGACCGACCTCTAAGTGAGCAAAAGAGAAAGGATATGTTATGGATAAGGTCACGGTTTTTGGACAGCGACGTCAAGCATCCTTATGTCGTTGTTCACGGACATACCCAGACTGAAGGTCCTGAGTGCTTACCCAATCGAATAAATATTGATACAGGCGCTGCGCGTCCTCAAACCTTAACGGCTGTAGTTTTGGATGGAGTATCGCCGCCAAGATTTATAAGTGCTTCATAATTTATCTGATGGCTGCTTTTATCCTGAAGGGGATGTTTTGGCAGTGAATATTTGCAGTTTTTATGGTTAGGGACTTGAAAAATATAAATCGTGGGATATATCCCACTTATGTCTATTATAAGTAATCTCCTGACCCGCGCGGATGCCCTTGAGGCCTCTAGCGCGCTTTCGCTTTCGACTATCTCTCGGAAAATTCTCAATGATGGTAAGGGCCTTGCGCGCCTAAAGGAGGGCGGGCAGTGCACTGTTGCGACGCTGGATAGCGCGCTGGCGAAACTCACCGCGCTTGAGGATGAGCATAGCGGCGTTTTGCCTGCGCTCACCCATCTTGACCGTTTGGAGGCCGAGAGCATCCACATTATGCGCGAAGTTGCGGCCATGTGCGAAAACCCTGTGATGCTGTATTCCGTCGGTAAAGATAGCTCGGTCATGTTGCACCTCGCGGAGAAAGCGTTTTACCCGTCACGTCCGCCATTCCCGCTCATGCATGTCGATACGATGTGGAAGTTTAAGGAAATGATCGAGTTTCGCGATCGCCGCGCCAAAGAAGTCGGCATGGACCTCATCGTCCACATCAACCCCGAAGGCAAAGCCGATAATGTCGGCCCGTTCACACACGGCTCGGCGGGGCATACCGATATTATGAAGACGCAAGGCCTAAAGCAGGCGCTTGATAAATATAAATTTGACGCGGCTTTCGGCGGCGCGCGCCGCGATGAGGAAAAATCCCGCGCCAAGGAACGTATCTTTAGTTTCCGCTCTGAAAATCACCGCTGGGACGCTAAAAACCAACGGCCCGAGCTTTGGAATATCTATAACACCCGCGTCCACAAGGGTGAGAGCATGCGCGTTTTCCCGCTCTCGAATTGGACGGAGCTGGATATTTGGCAGTATATTTACAAAGAAAAAATTCAAATTCCTGATCTGTACCTCGCGAAAAAACGCCCCGTTGTTGAAAAAGACGGCGTGCTGATTTTGGTCGATGATGACCGCATGCCCATCGGGCCAGATGAGGTGATCGAAGAGAAAATGGTGCGCTTCCGTACGCTCGGTTGCTACCCGCTCACGGGCGCGGTGGAGAGCGAAGCCGATACGCTCCCAGAGGTTATCCAAGAAATGCTGCTGACCACCACATCAGAGCGCCAAGGCCGAGTCATTGATTCGGATGCGGGCGCGTCGATGGAGCAGAAAAAAGAAGAGGGATACTTCTAATGGCGCATCACGACGAACTCATCGCCAAAGATATTTTGGGCTATCTTGACGCCCAAGAGAAAAAGTCTTTCCTACGCTTTATAACCTGCGGGTCTGTGGATGACGGCAAGTCTACGTTGATCGGGCGGCTGCTTTATGATTCCAAATTGATCTATGAAGATCAGCTCGCATCTATCGAAAAAGATTCGAAAAAATCGGGAACGCAAGGCGATAAAATTGACCTCGCGCTTCTCGTGGACGGCCTCGCGGCGGAACGCGAACAGGGAATTACGATTGACGTCGCCTACCGTTTTTTCTCCACCGATAAACGCAAATTTATCGTCGCCGATACGCCGGGCCATGAGCAATATACGCGTAATATGGCGACGGGCGCTTCGACCGCCGATGTCGCGATTCTGTTGATTGACGCGCGTTATGGCGTACAAGTTCAAACGCGCCGCCATGCCTATATCACCTCGCTTTTGGGTATTAAGCATGTGGTTGTTGCGATCAATAAAATGGATTTAAACGGTTTCGATCAAAGCATTTATAACGACATTGAAGTCGATTTTCGCGACTTCGCCAAAGACCTCGGCTTTGCCGATATTCAGTGCATTCCTATGTCCGCGCTCGACGGCGATAATGTCACGACGACGTCTGAAAACTCGCCGTGGTATAAGGGGCCAAGCCTGCTGGAATATCTCGAAACAGTTGACGTCGATGCCGCCAATCTCGATGCGCCCTTCCGCCTGCCTGTGCAATGGGTGAACCGTCCGAATTTGGACTTCCGTGGATTTTCGGGAACCGTCGCGTCGGGCACAGTGAGTAAGGGCGATGAAATCATCGTCATTCCATCGGGCAAGCGCTCCAAAGTTACAGACATCGTGACCTATAACGGCTCGCTCGATATGGCGCGTGAAGACCAAGCGGTGACGCTCACGCTTAAGGACGAGATCGACATTTCGCGCGGCGACGTCATTTGCGCCGCCGCTCACCCTGCCGAGCAAGCCGATCAATTCCAAGCTCACATCCTCTGGATGAGCGAAAAGGAGCTGTTCCCAGGGCGGCAATATCTCCTCAAGACGACGAATAAAACAGTGCCCGCCAGCGTCTCGAATTTAAAACACCGCGTGGACGTCAACGATTTCTCCGAAGAGGCGGTGAAAACACTG
>JBMYWT010000065.1:0-15600 GCA_049607665.1 Maricaulaceae bacterium | reverse complement strand
GCGCCATTATTATGATGACCCGCGCTATATTGCAGCGCTCGCCGGCAGCCTAAATGCGCATATCAAAACCTTGCCGCAGGAACCCGACGTCATCCTCGCCTCCTATCACGGCCTCCCGCAAAGCTATGTCGATAAGGGCGACCCCTACCAAGAGGAATGTATCGCGACGACGGATTTACTGCGTGCGCACATGGGCCTGAGCGATACAAAAATGCGCGCCACCTTCCAATCCCGTTTCGGGCCCAAAGCGTGGCTCCAGCCTTATACAGATACGACGCTAGAGGCGCTGGCGGAGGAAGGTGTCAAACGCGTCGTTGTCATGACACCGGGCTTTGCGGCGGACTGCCTAGAGACGTTGGAAGAAATAGCGATTGAGGCGAAGGAGACGTTCCTAGAGGCAGGCGGGGAAGCGTTCTCTATGGCCCCGTGCTTGAATGATGATGCGGCGCATTTGGACTTGCTAACGGATATCGCGAAAGAGCGGTTGTTGGCGGGGTGGTAGATTAGGTTTTCCACTTAACGAATCCTTCGAGTCCCGATGCTTCGCATCGCCTCAGGATGAGGAAAGTTGATATAGATTAGCCCTCATGCTGAGGAGGCGCATCGCGCCGTCTCGAAGTACGAGGGCGGGCGGCATGAACCATCCTAACTAACCACTCGTCATCCTCGCCCTTGTGGCGGGGATGCATGTGCGTAAGTTTCGGGGCTGGATAGATTTTATTGTGTCTATAAAGACGCGGCGAAGCTCCCGCTTCGAACCATTTTCATGGCGCAAATTTTGCGCATGGATCCTCGGGATAAACCCGAGGATGACGGGTGTTTAGGTTAGCTGCTTAGCTATCAATTCCATCACCGCATCCATCGTTGTTTGCGGGTCGAGTACAAAAGATGACGGCAATCCTACATCTGCCAAATCGCGGTAGGCTTGGCCGCGACTCTCCAGAAGTTTCGGATAGCACGCCAGAATGCTTTCCTCTGGCGTCATGCCGTCTTGCTGCGCGTAATGCCCGTGCCAAATTAACGGTTTGGGCAAGGCGAAGTAATCACTTTTCAGGCGCTCTAAATCTTTTTCTTCGGCGATGATATGCACGATCAACCAGCGCTCTTTGAGGGCCTCTAGCACATCTTCGTCCGTATAAATCACGCTGCCCGTCGTATCGAGCAAGGCATTGTCCGTTTGCGGCAATCCCAGTGCCTTACGCGTGGCGTCCGTTTCCATGGCAATGGACTGCGTCTCGCGCGGGCCGTAATTATCCGTATAGGGCTGCCCCTGCCAAGCGGCGAAATCCGCCATTGAGCCTTGCCCGAGGCTTTCCCAAATGATGCGGTCAACTTCGATCAGGTCAAAATCATGGCTTTTTGCGAGGCGCGTCGCCGTGAAGCTTTTGCCAATATTAGACATGCCAACAAAGGCAAGGCGCAGCGTTCCGCCCGCATAGGCTGCGTCGAAATCCGAACGGCTTAACCGCATGCGGCTGTCACAGCGAGATAGGCGGCGAGGGCCTCTAATGTCGGCGGCATAATGTGAACGCGCGGGGTCTTATCCATGATCGCAGCAAGGGCGGGCGGCATGGTCAAAGGCTCGCTTAAAATACGTTCAACGCTATCGGCGAATTTCGCCGGATGCGCCGTGGCGACGGTAATCTCTATCGCGCTTTCGCCGTGAGCTTCGCGGTAGGCCTGCATAGCTAAATGCCCGACGGCCGTATGGGGGCACATTTTATAGCCATGCTCGGCATAGACTTTGCGCATATGGGCTTCGGTTTCTTCGTCTGTAAATGACGCGCCCCAACAGACGGATTTCACGCTGTCATAATCACCGCCAAACAGATCTAAAATACGCGGGAAGTTATTCGGCCGTCCGATGTCCATAGCGTTAGATAAAGTCGGCACAGACGGACGCGGCGTATATTCCCCGCTAGAGAGGTAATCAATAAAGGGATTATTGGCATTGTTGCCGATGACAAAACGGTCAATCGGCGCGCCCATAGCCCGCGCAATCAGCCCGCCCGTAAGATTGCCCAAATTCCCGGATGGGATGGAATACACAATCGGCCGTCCTGGATAGGCGGCTTTTAGCTGTAGGGATGACCAGAAATAATAAAAGCTCTGCGGGATTACGCGGCCGACATTGATCGAATTCGCGCTCATAAGGTTATGACGCGCGGTAAGGGCTTGATCCGCAAAAGCGTTTTTCACAAGCGCCTGACAATCATCAAATGTGCCGTCCACAGCAATGGCGCGGACATTACAACCTGGCTTTCCCATCGTTGTGAGTTGTTGTTCTTGAACTTTGCTGACGCCGCCTTTGGGGAAGAGGATGAAAACCTCTATGCCCTCTTGGCCCAAAAATGCATCGCCAATCGCGCCGCCTGTATCGCCAGATGTCGCCACAAGGATGGTGCGCTGCGAACCTGTTTTGCCCATAAGGTGACTAGCGGCGCGGCCCATAAAGCGCGCGGCAAAATCTTTAAAGGCCAAGGTCGGGCCGTGGAAAAGCTCTAGGATATATTCCTCTTTGGCCTCAGGCATGGCGCTATCAAGCACTGTGCCATCATCAAGCGCGCGCAGCGGCATGGGATAGTCATACGCATCACTGCAAAGCGCGGCGAGGTCATCACTATCAAAGCGGCTATCGACGAAATGGCGGGCGAGACGCGCGGCGCAATCGGCAAAGGACATGGCCCCCAAAAGCGCGGTCTCTTCGGGGGTAAATGTCGGCAGGCTATCGGGCATCCAAAGTCCGCCGTCCGGCGCAAGAGAGGCCAAAAGTGCATCACCAAATTCCGCCGCAAGGCTCGTATCTTTCAAAGAGTGATAGCGCATAAATTATCCCAAATTCGAAGGTTTGCGAAAAAATCTTTCGCGCGTGTTCTACGCGATATTCTTTCTAAGGCAAGCACGTTCAAACGGCATGGATCGAAATTACGCGGGCTTTACCGCCAAGAGCGATGTCCAGCCTTCGAGGGAGGGTTGCGGCGTGACAGTCAGGCCGCTTTGGGTGAAACGCGCTGTGACGCGCTCGGCCATTTCATCGACAATCCCAGAGAGGATAACACGTCCGCCCGGCGCCATTGCCGCTGTAATATCATCCGCAAGCCCCATAAGCGGGCCTGCAAGGATATTGGCAAAGACAAGGTCAAATTGCTTGCCTGCAAATATAGGCGCGTCAAAGCCGTCTGCGCGCTCTGCGGTAATGCGGCCCGTGACCTTATTAAAGCCTGCGTTATCTAGGGTTACGTCCACTGCGTCTTGGTCGATATCAGTAGCCAGAATATCCGTATCGGCGGGCAGGGCCATCGCCGCCGCAATCGCCAGCGTGCCTGCGCCGCAGCCAAGGTCAAGCACGGTCTTCGGGGTAAAACCTGCGGTCAATAGATCATCAAATATGATCAGACACCCCTTGGTCGTGCCGTGATGCCCTGTGCCAAAGGCAAGGCCCGCATCCACCAATATGGCATGTGCGCCTTCAGGCGGCGTTTTATCCGCGTCATGTGAACCATAGAGCCAGAACCGCCCCGCTTCGACGGGCGCAAGGCCTTGTTGGCTTAGGCTGACCCAATCTTCATCCGCCGTTTGCGTGATGGCCGCATTAACGCCATCAGGGAGCGTAAGCAGCGCCAGCGCCGCCGCCGCTTCGCCTTGTGTTTCATAAAGGGCCTCGACGCGCGCATTTTGCGGATCATCCTCAAACACCGACAAAGACAGCGCTTCCATGACATCAGAGAAACCAAGGCTCTCGGCGAGGGGATAAATATGGGCGCTCGGGCCGGAGATCGTTAGCGCATAGGGGCGGTCAGTCATTGGCTTGCTCTTGTTTCATTTTCTTCTTTTTGCGCGCCTCGTCTCTAAGGCGGCGTTTCTCGGCTTTCCTTTGGCGCTTTTCTTCCTTTTTGGCGAGCTTGTTTTTAAGCTTTTGGCTCTTTTGGTAAAACTCGGCCGTGGCAAGGCAGCCATCTGTGTTTAGTTTTCCGCCGCGCGCCCCGCACAGCACATAGCGCATTAATTCGGTTTCATTGGCATGGCCGCTATGGGCTTGCAGCGGATCGGTGAAGCCTTTCATAAGCGGCACGATTTTATCGGCAAATTCAAGCCGCATATCGACAACGTCAAACCCAATCGCATTTACGATCCGAAGTCGGGCTTCGTGGGAATCCGCGTCTAGGGGGTAGAGCAAATTATTGTTGGAGAACGTCCAGAGCTGCTTGAAAAACGGGATCAGCTCATATGTCATGAAATCATTGACCTCTGACATGGCGATGATTTTGGGGCGCTCATGCAGGGGCATTCCGGGCGGTAGAGATTTGGGCGTGCGCGATAAATCAGAAAGCGAGAGCAGGGCGATTTGATTGGCGAGCATGTAAAACTCGCTGCCTTTGACCATGTCATCAATCGGGCCGTCGCGCCCGTCCGTCATAGCGCTGCGCAGAACATCATAGGTGATTTTGCTGCCGAGGCTTTCAGAAACAAAGGCGAATTGATTGGTTTGAACTTCGGTGTTTTTCGCAAGGCGGCAAATGGTTTCGTCTTTGATATCGCGGCCCTGATCCGCAAAGCTATAACCACCCGCATCAAGCGAGGCACTGCACATGGCCCCGCGTATGGCGCTGCGGATTTTCTCTCCGGCAGGTCCTAAATACATCACGGCGTCGCTCATGCCGTAATTCATAAGCTCGTCTTTTAAGAGGCGGTTATATTTACGTCGGCCTGCTGCCAATTCGTTTTTCGCGCCGCGATCCGTGTCTTGGCCGATATGCGGATATTGTAATTTATTCCAGAAAATTTCATCCCAGAAAATACGGTAAATCACAAATTCTACGGCGTCATCGACTTGCAAAACTTGCTTGTCCATACAGACAAGGCGGTCAAGCGTCAGGGTCGACCCGGGCAACATGGTTTCGAGTACATGCGGCTCCTGCGCGCGGATATAAATATGGTCGCTGCCGCGTTTCGCGTCGCCGCATTTCGCTTCGATAATCTGTCCCTTAACGCGCTGCCCATAGGCCCGCGCAATGCCCGTTAAAAAGTCATCGGCGAGCTGATCTTTATCGGGGTTTTCCGTATAGCCAATGCCGTGGAGATAGAAAACATTGACGCGGTTTTTGGCTTTGTTGTGAATAGGCGAGGCGAGAAATTCGAGGCCTTGGAAATGCGCCGCGTTTTTACCGGGTGTGCTTAGGGCTTCGATATGTTTGACGGCGAACTCATCTGCCATAACGGCGCTTGCGTAAAGTCCCGCGATTAATACCAATAATGATCGTAAAAATATTTTCATAACAATGGTTTAGAGAGAGTTCCTTAAGTCTTTTGAGGCGGCGAGAGGCGCGCGCCAAGGGCCGCCCATGCCTTTTTATCTGCGGCCTTGGGTATCGTGATACGCGACCCAATACAAATCATATCCGCAGTGCATTTTGGGCACGTGGGGGCGTCCGTTGACAGCTTAGGACGGCGGAGCGCTGCGTGGCACGGCGCGCAGACCCAGTTGTTCTTGCTTAGCGATTGCGGCTCATCTGGGAAATAGCTGTTTTGGTTATACCACTCTTGATCGGGCATGGGAGCGCAGCTTAATCAGAGGCCGCATTGGCCGCGTCGACAAAGCTTTCCATCACCATCTTTGTGCCCGCTTTGTCAAACTCCACGGAGAGTTTCGGCCCATCGGTTTCCATGACCTGCCCATAGCCGAATTTTTGATGAAAGACACGGTCGCCGACCTTATAGCTAGAGGCCTTGGGTTTTGCGGGTTTACGTTTCGCGCGGCCTTCGATTTGCGGCGCGCCACGGCCGTATGTTTTACTCTTATTGGCTTGGAAGCGTTGCCATCCGGGGGACGTGCGCTCACGCGAACTTCCGCCAAAATTACCACCCGTATTACCCTTGAATTTGCTGCCATAGCTTCCGCTGCTATTTGAGCGGCTGCTGCTGTAATCAGAACTGCCATAGCTATCCGTGAAGCTCTCGGAAAAGCTTTCCGTCACTTGGCTTGGGAAACGGCGATTGCCCCCGCCGCCGTAACCACTGCGGGCGGAGTGATCGTAATAGCCTGTCTCGGATTGCACCTCGACATGTTGTGGTGGCAGCTCGTCAATGAAGCGCGACGGGATGGCAGATTGCCATGAGCCGTAAACTTGGCGGTTGGCGGCGAAGTAAATCTTGGCTTCTTCGCGCGCGCGGGTAATCCCAACATAGGCGAGGCGGCGTTCTTCCTCCAAACCCGCAAGCCCGTTTTCATCCATGCTCTTTTGGCTCGGAAATATCCCTTCCTCAAGCCCCGGTAGGAACACCAGCGGGAACTCCAAACCCTTGGCGGAGTGCAGCGTCATCAGGCTGACTTCGTCTTCTTGCGGCCCGCGCTCCACATCCATCACAAGGCTGATATGTTCCAAATAGGCATCGAGCGAGGGGAACTCCTGCATCGCGCCGATCATCTCTTTCAGGTTCTCTAATCGGCCCGGAGATTTCGCGTCCTTATTGTCTTTCCACATCTGCGTATAGCCGCTCTCATCGAGGATACGCTCCGCGATTTCGATATGGGTGAGGCCCAGCGCGTCTTTGCGCCAGCGGTCAATATCGGCGATAAACGCCCGCAGCGATGTGCGCGCCTTGCCGCGTATTTCATCCGTCTTCACCAGCTCCCGCACCGCCGTTTCAAGGCTCACATTCATGCCCCGCGCCGCGATCTGTAGCTTTTGAATCGTCGTCGTGCCAATGCCGCGTTTAGGCGTGTTGACAATGCGCTCAAACGCCAGATCATCCGTGTCAGATTTCAGCACCCTTAAGTACGCATGTGCGTCTCTTATCTCCAGCCGTTCAAAAAACCTCGGCCCACCGACAACGCGGTAGGGCAGTCCCAGCGCGATAAAGCGTTCCTCAAAGGCGCGCATCTGCCGCGAGGCCCGCACTAATATTGCCACATCATTATAGCTGCGGCCCTTGCTCTTCCAATTCTCGATCTCCGTCGAGATTATCCGCGCCTCGGCGGGGGCATCCCAAACGCCCATAACGGTGACTTTCTCGCCGCCGTCAATATCCGTCCAGAGCGTTTTCCCAAGGCGGTCTTGGTTGGAGGCAATCAACCCTGACGCCGCGCCGAGGATATGCTCTGTCGATCGGTAATTCCGCTCCAGCTTAATCACTTTCGCGCCGGGGAAGTCTTTCTCAAACCGCAGAATATTATCCACCTCGGCCCCGCGCCAGCCATAGATCGATTGATCGTCATCGCCCACCACGCAGATATTTTTCGACCCTTGCGCGAGCAGGCGCAGCCATAAATATTGCGCGACATTCGTATCCTGATACTCGTCCACCAGCATATATCGGAACTTGGCGTGATACTTTTCGAGTATGTCTTGGTGATTGGTGAACAGGGTGATGTTGTGGAGCAGCAGATCGCCAAAATCACAGGCATTAAGCTGCTTCAGCCGCGTCTGATAGCTCTTGTAAAGCTCGCGCCCCTTCCCATTGGCAAAGGCATGACCTTCACCCGGACGGAGCTTATCCGGCGTTAGGCCCTTGTTTTTCCAACCATCAATTAAGCTGGCGAGATATTTCGCCGTCCAGCGTTTTTCGTCAATGTCATGGGCTTTGATGATCTGTTTGAGGAGGCGGATTTGATCGTCCGTATCAAGGATCGTAAAGCTGGATTTCAGATCCAGCAGCTCCGCGTGAATGCGCAATATCTTGGCCGCAATCGAGTGAAACGTCCCCAGCCACGGCAAGCCTTCAACCGCTCCGCCGATTAAGCCGCCAACACGCTCGCGCATTTCCCGCGCGGCTTTGTTGGTAAATGTCACCGAGAGAATTTGCGACGGATAGGCCATGCCATTCTCTAGGATATGGGCGAGGCGGCAGGTCAGCACCCGCGTCTTGCCCGTACCCGCCCCCGCCAGCACGAGCAGCGGCCCTTCGGTGGACAGCACAGCGTCTTTCTGCTCGGGGTTTAATCCCTTTAAATACTCGCCCGCAACGGCCTGTGGCGCACGCGGCATCGCCCGTTGCGAGATAGAACTCGGAGGCGGCGGGGGCGCAGGTTTGAACGAATCAGCGGCAGACATGAGCGGAACATATGGAAAACATGAGGGCTTGGCTATGGGGGATTTACGGCTGATATAGCCGCCGTCATAATCTCGCCATATGCAGCGCTTAACCCAGAGCCGAATTTATGATAAGGTCACGCCATGCAAAAAACATTGATCTCTCTTGCTTGTCTCTCTGTCGCGTCACTCGCGGTGATTGCCACTGCCGCCGCGCAAGACACAAAGACGCCTGCCAAGACGGAAACGAGCAAACCCAGCACAGAGACCAAGCCTGCAAAACCAGCGGCGTCGAAAAAAGACAAGTCTCTGGATCAATTTTTCAAGGATATCGAAAACGATCTTCGAGAAAATCCAACAAGCTGTCATAAACCTGACCCTGTGGTTTAGGGTTGTTTACCACACATATGTGTGTAGCTTGTCTCTCTCCTGATCAGGATCGCCAACTTCGTTCGCCGAGTAAATACAATCGACTCCAAGTGTAAGTGTACGAAGTTTTGTAGTCATATCGTAAAGTGTTGTGAATGATACCAGTGTCTCTTCATACGTCATTTTTTTTGGGAAAAACTCATCTGCCCAATACACAAGTTCGATATCAATCAAAGATTGGTCAGAGTTAAGCCATATCCAGCATTGAAGTGATCGCTCTTCATCGAACATTCCACCGATTAAAGGTGTTTCACCCTGATTTAAGGTTCGATGTATTTCAAGTAATGAAAAATCATGGGGCATGATTTCTTGCGGGGTGCATTTTATATCGTGAATTGAACTTGCAACGATATTCAAAACATTTTGAAGTTCAGAAATTTCAATATTTACGACATGAATTTGTGAGGCAGAACCATCCCAGTGTGGTGATATGTTTCTAATCGCTTTGAATACGGTTCTTGCATCTATAATCACTACTCCCCCAGAGCCTCATAGGTGACATAGCGGTAGCGTGAGCCTTCGGCGTCTTTCATGGTTGTGCCAATGGCGCCATGCACCTTATCTTCCCATGTCGTCCAATGATCCACAAAGCCATTGGCCGTTTCGCGGTCACCCGAATGTTGTATCGCTAGCACTTCTTTTAGGAGCGTCGAGACGGCCTCTGGGTAGCGCGCATAATCAATAGAGAGCGCGCCATTTTCAAACGTAATCAGACCTTTGTCGCGGAACCAATTAAATTGGATCAGCTTCATCGTGCCGTAGGCTTGCTCTCGGCGCGGGCGGTTCTTTTGCATGACCCGCAGAATGCCGCCCGCGTAAATTGAGCGAAGTTGGCTTTGTGTATAGGCGTCTGCGTCATATAATTTCTGCGCGGAAAAGAGCGAGACGAGATCGGCTTTCATCTCTTCCATGAGGTCGGCGCTATCTTGCAGGGCGGCGTCAATATCGCCGCCGCCTGCCGTTTGGTCCGGTCCCATATAGTGTCCGATTTCATGCCAAAGTGTGCGGTAGAAATTACCATCAATATCCAGATCGCCCTTATGCGTCTGCGCTGTGGCAGCCTCGAAGGATGTTTTGGCCTCTGCAAAAATGTCTGGGTTACGTAGCACGGTTGAGCGGATCAAAATCGTGCGGCCATATTGCCGAGACAAATGCCCTTCATTGGGCAAGATCGTGGCCGTATTTGTGCCGCGTGCTTGGCCGAAGTCAGCGATGATATTATAAACGCCAACGGGAATGTCACTGCGCACGGATTTATTGGCCGTATAGGGCAGGGCGTCTTCGATGGATTGAATGTCGCCAATGCTCGCCGCCAATTCGTCGCTTTTGGGTTTATCTCGTTGCAAGAGCGAGAGCGAGAAGAAGCTTTTCACCCCATAGAGCGCGTCGTCATAGGTCTCATAGCTACCGATTTGCGCGTTGAGGTTTCCTGTAAATTCGCCCGTAATCCACGCCGCATCTCCGCCGTCATAATTATCCGCCAAGAGGTCTCTCGCCCGCAAACGCAAGTAACGCGAAAAGGCAATGTCATCGGCTTTGACATGTGCAGCAGCTGCGTTCAGCCGGTCATAGACATATAAAACATCATCCGCATAGGCGACCGAATAGGGCAGAGCGAAATAGCCTTCCGCGCGCTCAATATGGGGCCGTAAATTCGGATGCAGCGTATCATGTATTGAATTGCCATCGAGCTGTTTTAAGGCTGCGGCTTTGTTCTCTGGCGTGGCCGCTTTTACAACGCCGCGCAGATGTAAAAGAAAATCGCGCTCCTCTGGGTAGCTCTCAAGATGGGCGTCAAAGGTCTCGCGCGTAACCTCTAACGGGTAAACATTGCGGGCCGCCGTTGACGCGCGCACATTTAAAAACGTCTCGCGGCCATTATCGAGTGTGGTGGCGACAGGGCCTTTCATCATGCGGAACAGCTCTTGCAAATCTTTGCGCGCATCGGGTTTGGAGAGGGCGGCTTCTACGGCGCGAGCATCAGGGTGAACTTGCTCAAGGTAGAGCGTATGCAAGCGCTCCCCTGCAAGCAGCAATTCCTTCACCGCGAGTTTTTCACCTTCGCTTAAAAGGCTATCATCATAGGGAAACCGCAGGCGCATGGTTTTGGCCAATATAGGCGCGCTTTGCTCCGCGTTCCATGCGCCGTCAAATATATCAACGCTATGTTCGGCGGGGGCGGCTGTATTATCTGCGGGCACGGCCGCATTGTCGCCGCCACATGCCGCAAGCAAAAGCGCGGCGCTAAGTAAAAGAGCGTGTTTCATCGGGGTGTCCTTGATTTATGCCGCGTCAAAGCGGGCGCGATTTTCCGCCATCCAGCGCATACCGTCTTCTTTGGTTTTGCTGCTGTCCGCCATGACGTCGGCGTGGGCGTCTTTATAATGGGGCATCAAAGCCTGCATCCAGGCCTCGAAAGTTTCCGCTGAAGCGGTGTGGTCACATAGATCGCATTTCACTGTTTTCATGGCTGTTCTCCTGTTTAGGTCAATCACGTATATGGGCCCATGTCATGGCGCGGGCGTTTTCTTGCACAAGCTCAAGCGCCCAGCAGCGCAAATAGGCAGCAAGACCAAGCGAGCTTTTCTCTAGGATGCGGCGATCATCGATTTCCGCAAGGAGGCTGGCGAGGGAACGCTCTTGGCGTAGGGCCTGCGCGTCAACCACCGCCCAAAACGATGTCTCCAGCGCCACCGAGGTGCGGTGCCCATGCAGAGATAAGGATCGTTTTTCGCGGCGCATATGATTGTGTAGCTTAACGCGTGCTAAGCTGCAATCATTCCTCTTCAGAGGCGTCCTCGCGTTTATGTCCAAACAGGCGGTTCTTCGCGAGCTGCTCTTTTAAGCGCGCCGCGTCTTTTTCGGCTTTGGTGCGGCCAAAGCTGACGCGGTTTTCTTGCGCCTTTTTCTCTTTTTGGCCGCGCGCCATCGCCTTTTTGGCTTTGCCGAATTTGATGACGTTATCGCGGGCCATTTATGATCCTTAAGTGATTAAGCCTAGCGCGGCTTAATCATCAATTTGGGTTTCACCACGCGGTCAAATTCGGCCTCTGTCACAAAGCCGAGTTTAACGGCTTCTTCGCGTAAGGTCGTGCCGTTTTTATGGGCGGTCTTGGCGACTTTTGTGGCGTTGTCATAGCCGATTGTCGGCGCGAGCGCGGTGACGAGCATAAGCGAGCGCGAGAGCAGCTCTGCGATTTTGTCTTCATTGGCCTTAATGCCGACAACGCATTTATCCGTGAAAGATTTACTCGCGTCCGTTAGCAGCTCAATTGACTGCATCATATTATAGACCATGACGGGCTTATAAACGTTGAGCTCAAAATGGCCTTGCGAGCCTGCGATGGTCATCGTCGCGTTATTGCCCATGACCTGCGTGCAGACCATTGTGATGGCCTCGCACTGCGTTGGGTTAACTTTGCCTGGCATAATAGAAGAGCCTGGCTCGTTCTCTGGGAGGGATAGCTCGCCGAGGCCAGAGCGCGGGCCAGAACCGAGGAAGCGGATGTCATTGGCGATCTTGAGCAGGCTCGCTGCGACCGTGTTGAGCGCGCCGTGGGCCGACACAAACGCATCATGCGCCGCGAGGGCTTCGAACTTATTCGGCGCGGTTTTAAATGGCATCTTGGTGTAGCTCGCGACTTCTTGGGCGAAAGCTTTAGCGAAGCCTGGCTTAGCGTTCAGGCCTGTGCCAACCGCCGTGCCGCCTTGCGCGAGGGGATAGAGTTCCTTCAGGGCCGTTTCAACGCGGCGAATGCCACCATCGAGCTGCGCTGTGTAGCCTGAGAATTCTTGACCGAGCGTGAGCGGCGTGGCGTCTTGGGTGTGTGTACGGCCGATCTTGATGATCTTTTTAAACTCTTGGGATTTATCATTAAGTGCATTTCGCAGCGTACGCAGGGCAGGCAGCAGCGAGTGGTGAATTTCCTCGGCCGCCGCAATATGCATGGCCGTCGGGAAAGTATCATTCGAGCTTTGTGAGCGGTTTACGTGATCGTTCGGGTGGACGGGGTCTTTGGAGCCAATCTCGCTGCCCATGATTTCAATCGCGCGATTAGACACAACTTCATTCGTGTTCATGTTAGATTGCGTTCCCGACCCTGTCTGCCAGATAGAGAGCGGGAAGTGATCGTTAAGCTTGCCTTCGGCGACTTCGCCCGCTGCTTTGACGATGGCCTTGCAGCGTTTGGCATCCAGATTGTCGAGTGATTTATTCGCCAGAGCTGCTGAGCGCTTAATGATGCCCAGCGCGCGGATGACCGCAGGCGACATGGTTTCGCTACCGATAGGAAAGTTAATCAGGCTTCGCGCCGTTTGCGCGCCGTAATATTTGTCGGAGGGAACTTTAAGGGGGCCGAAACTGTCCGTTTCTGTGCGCATATCAGTCATAGTGTTACTCGTTAGGGTGATGTGTTTTATTTAGGTAAAAGAAATGCCGCACAAGGGCGGCATAAAATTACAGGGCGTGGATTATTTCTTGCGGAAGGCGTCGAGGCTTACGACTTTTTCGCCAGCCTCTTCGGGGGTTTTCGCAGCAGAGGCGTCGTCCTTAGCGGGCGCTTTGGCTTTGGCCGGCTTAGCGGGCGTTTTATTGCCATCATCAGCAGGCTTAATATGCGCAAGCGTGGGGGCTGCGGCAGGTTCCATTTCTGCGGGCGGATCGAATTGCAGAGCAAAGCCAACAGATGGATCATGGAAGCGCGACACAGCCACATAGGGAACTTTTAGATATTTCGGCACGCCGCCAAATTTAAGCGTAACTTCGAACTCATTATCATAGGCGTTTAAATCCCAGAACTGATGCTCAAGCACGATTGTCACCTCGTCAGGATATTTTGCTGCGAGTTGGTCGTCAATTTCAACGCCGGGGTAACGGGTTAAGAAGGTAATGTAGAAATGATGCTGTCCGGGCAGGCCATCTTCGCGGATAACGCGGCGTATAGCATCGCGTATCACACTCCGTAGAGCGAGTTGCGTCATTTGATCGTAATTCATCATATCAGTCGTCATATGCGGGAGATTAGAACATCACCACGAACCGTCAACAGGCGTTTACGCCTTTCCCCACAAATATTGTGCTTAAGGCCGCAGCGGAGCTGATAATCTTAAGGCTTTGGCGCGCTATTGGCTTTGCGCCGCTTAAGCAGGCGTACCGATATGACGATGAGTAAAACGCAAACGGCGATAATTGGCATGGCGAACATGGCCTTTTCGCCGATTAGCTCTCCGAGGAAGTGAATGATGGTGAAAACAGCGGTCACATAAAGGATCGCCGTGAAGCCGATGAGGGCGCAGAACTTGGCGTAGGGGATTTTGAAATAGCCGCAAGCGACATAGGTCGGGATACGCGTAAGCGGTATAAAGCGCGCCGAGAGGAGGGTGACGAGCAAATGTCGATTCACGCCTTCTTTGACCTGCATGACGTGTTTTTTCTCTGCGTAATTGCGCGCGCGTTCATTTTTATGCGCAAACCAGCCGACCCAATATTTCCAAATATCGCTTATGAATAAGCCAATTAGAACCGTAATGAAAATCGCGATTGTTTCGCCCTCTCGCGTCGTAGCGAGAGTTGCGCCCGTCAAAACGGCCGCGTCTTCTTGGATGAAAGAGCCAAATAACAGGCCTACGTAGATTAAAAGGGTCGTCGAATCAGAAAACATAGAAGAGTTACAGAGCCTAAAAACGTCTAAATAGCGATAGAAAACCGTTAATGCCATAATATTGGTGAATATTTTGAGTATTTAAAAAGGATTTTGACTTAACAGACATTGCACAGAGGGGCGTGTCATGACATAAGCCGCTCGAAATTTTGACTAAGATTAAGTGAAGGTCGGGATTAGCTGTAAGATCTACAGTAAGTCTTCGGCCTTTGAGCATTTAAAATACGGTGGAAGAACCATGGACGTAAAAGAAGTTAAATCAGAAGGTCTAAGCAAGACCTATGACGTGAAAGTCTCTAAAGAAGACTTGGCAACGAAGCTTGAAGCTAAGATCAAAGAGATGCAGCCGCAGGTTAGCCTAAAGGGTTTCCGCCCGGGTAAAGTGCCAACATCGCACATCCGTAAAATGTTCGGCCAATCTATCATGCGTGACGTTGTCGAAGAGACAGTGAATGAAACAACGCAACAAGCGATCAACGACAATAAAATCCGCCCAGCAGGTCAGCCCAAAGTTGATCTTCGCGCAAATGGCGAAGACGTAACAAACGGCAAAGCCGATCTTGAATATCAGCTTACAGTGGAAATGATCCCTGAGTTTGAAACGGCTGATATGGAAAAAATGAAGTTCACACGCTTGAACGCGGATATCGATGACAAAATCATCGAAGATCGTATCGGCAAGCTGGCTGAAGGTCAGAAGACATATAAAAAGAAAGCTAAGACAGCCAAAGCGAAAAAAGACGACGCTGTTCTTATCAACTTTACGGGCCGCATTGACGGCGAAGCCTTTGACGGCGGCGCGATGGAAGGTCATCAGCTCGTTCTGGGCTCTGGCTCATTCATCCCGGGCTTTGAAGATCAATTGATCGGCACCAAAGCGGGCGAGAAGCTCGACGTGACTGTAAACTTCCCTGAAGATTACCAAGCGGCTGATTTGGCCGGCAAAGAAGCCGTGTTTGAAACTGAAGTTATCGAAGTTCAAGGCGCAAAAGATGCTGAGATCGACGACGATCTAGCCGCTAAATTCGGTATGGAAAATCTCGACAAGCTTAAAGACGTGATGAAAGAGCAAGTCGAAGCTGAATTTGCAGGCCAGAGCCGCATGAAGCTTAAGCGCGCTATTTTGGACGAGCTTGACGGCAAGCACGATTTCGACCTTCCGCCAAACATGGTCGAGGCCGAATTCCAAAACATCTGGACGCAAGTTCAGGCGGAAAAAGAAGCAGGTCAGCTTGACGAAGAAGATGCAGCGAAATCTGACGAAGATCTTGAAGCAGATTACAAAAAGATCGCCATGCGCCGCGTGCGCCTCGGTCTTGTTCTTGCCGAAATGGGCCAGAACGCTGAAATCCAGATCTCAAATGAAGAGCTACAGCAAGCTATGATCGCCGAAGCGCGCCGTTACCCCGGCCAAGAGCAGCAAGTGATTGAGTTCTACCAAAAGAACCCACAGGCTATCGCACAGCTTCGCGCGCCAATTT